>NZ_CP008954.1 GCF_000732925.1 Amycolatopsis japonica | reverse complement strand
GAGTTGCGGCGGCGTGCTCCGGGACGTCGGCGGCTCTTGGCGGCGATGACGGCGCCGGTGGCGAGGGTGGCGGCGGTCGCACCGCCGATAGCGGTGGTGGTGGGGCCGAGGGTGAGCAGGGATTGCGTTGTCGCTGCGACTCCGCCGAGGGCCCCGACGCCGATCCCGAGATTCCGGGTCCGGACCCTGCCCGGCGTGGCCGTGCGGGGCTTCTTCTTCGGGGTGGCCTTCTGCTGAGGCTGGGTGTCGGGCGCCGGGGCGCTCGGCTGAGTCATGACCGTTCCTCCAGGGGCGCGGGGTTACCCGCTGGCTTGTGATCGGATGAAGGGGTTGGGGAGTCCGCGCTGCTCGAAGTAGCCGGGGAGCACGGTCTTGGCGTAGGCGTTGGTGCCTGCCTCGCGGTCGACCTGCGCGTAGGAGCGGACGTTGCCGCCTGTGCGGTCGTGCAGCAGGTGGTAGGTCCGGATGATCTCGGCCTGCTTGTCCGGCGTGCCGTTGTTAGCCAGCCACTCGTCGAGCGTCATTTCCTGCACTTCGTCGCCCTCGGTGCTGCCGCCGAGCTTGAAGACCGGCGCGAGCGTGCCGATGTCGTCCTGGCGGTCGATGAGCTGCGTCGTCTCGGCGGCCAGTTCCGGCTGCTGGTCGGTGGCTTTCGACGCCTCGATCGGCTTCGGCGCGGGCGGCGGCTGGATCGGTCGACGCTGCTGCGGCGCTTTGACCTGCGGCTTTGCAGGGGCCGCCTTCTGTTTCGGCGCGGCGGACTGGCTGGCACGCACGACCCGTGCGGGGAGCGCGGCGCCGACCTGCGGCGCGACCTCGGCCAGGCGCGGCTTGAGGTCGGCTTTCACCTGCTTGTGGATCTCGCGGGCGGTGAAGACGAGGGCATAGGTCCACGCAGTGGTGCGATCGCACATCAGCAGGGTTTGGATCTTGTCCGCACGCATCGAAATGATCGGGTGACGCAGGCGCCGCTTGGCGGCAAGCTTCACGTCGTCGACGCTTCGGTGCTCGACGATCGCGCTGGTCAAACCGACATAGCTGTGCCATAGGAACGGCGCCGCGATGGAGGCACCGCCGAGCACGATGGCGGTCAACGGGTCGTGAGTGGTCTTCCAGTTGTGCCAGACGTTCACGGTCGCGGCGATCGTGGCGAAGAACCACATCCAACGGATGAACTTGCCCTCCCCGCCTGTCCTCGCCCGAACCGCGTGCGTCGCAAACGCGCCGAACATCCATGTAAAGCCCTCGACCATGATCGGGATCAGGGGCCAAATGACGATCTTTGTGTCTCCGACGTAGAAGGTCAGGCCGGAGATTTCGCGATAGAAGTTGAGCTGCGTGACGACGATTACGACGCCAGCGAGCAGGGTCAGCCCTGCGACAGCGAAGAAGATCCTTTGCGATTTCCACCAGCCGAGGTTTTCGACCTCGTCCGCATCGCTCGCGTTCGTGGGGGTGGAGGTTTCGGTCATGCCGGAATAGTGGCGCGAATCGTTGTCGAATTCGTCGACCGACTCGCCGTCCAGCTCGTACTCCACCGCGGGCGCTGCCATGTCACCTCCTTCCCGTCAAGTCCGTATACGGACTGTCCTTGATTTGACAAGTTACGGCCTACTGGTCAAAAGATCAAGAGTCCGTATACAGACTTCTTGGTAACCGCTATGGTGGGCCACTATGAGTAAGCGGAGGCCGCAGCTCAACCAGCTGATCGCGGTGGAGCTGCAACAGAGAGTCACCAGCGGGTACTACGAACCGGGTGACCAGGTCCCCTCAATGCCGCAGCTGGCGGAAGAGTTCGGTACCTCGGAGGCACCGGTCCGCCAAGCGCTGGAGCGGTTGAAAGGCCAGGGGCTCCTGATCGGCCAGCAGGGACGCGGCACGTTCGTCCGGAAGTTGCCAGCGCTGCGCCAGCACGGCACCGACCGCTACCGGCGTCGGGTATGGCTGCATGCGGGGAAGGCCATCCTCGAAGGGGAGGCCGACGCCCAGGCCCATCAGGTGCGGCAAGAGGTCCGCGAGCTCGCCGAGGTCGAGGCGACCGAGCGTGTTGCCGAACGACTCAAGCTCGAACCCGGCACCCCGGTCTGGGTTCGACGTCGGCGCACCCTGATCGACGACGTACCGAACCAGCTCGCGGACAGCTACTACCCTCTGCACGTCGTCAACGCGGTGCCGCAGCTGCGTGAGGAACACACCGGCCCTGGTGGCGGGTTCGCTCGGCTGTACGAAGCCGGGTTCGAGCCGACCCACGGGCTGGAGGAGTTCGTGGTGCGGCTGAACCCCACCGAAGACCAGATCGTGCTGCTCGACCTCCCGGACATGATGCCGGTCATCGACTGGACCAGGACTGTGTACGACCAGGAGGACCGGCCGATCGAAGTCCTCGTCGGCGCGAAGCATCCGCTCCTGACGTCGATCGTCAACACGTTCACGTTCGAGGACTGAGGAGCACGTTCGTGCAGGTCACCTACGCCACCGAGCCATCGCCCGAACCGGGCCGGGTCAACGAGGACTACGTCCTGGCCGGACCGGATTGGGTGGTCGTGCTCGACGGCGCCACCGCCCCGGCCGGGATCGACTCCGGATGCGACCACTCCGTCGCCTGGTACGTGCGGCACCTCGCGGCCGCACTCGGCCAGGAACTCACCGAGCCGCCAGACCTCAATCTCCGCGCCGTGCTGAGCAACGCGATCATGACGGTGCACCGCGAGCACGCCGACTTCTGCGACCTGACGAACAACGCCTCGCCCTCCGCGACGGTCGCGATCGTGCGCCTGGTCGACGACGAGCTCGACTACCTCGTGCTCGCGGACTCGCCGATCGTGCTGGAAGACGGCACCGTGCTGGTCGACGACCGCACCTCGCACCTCACCGACTATTCCCGCGAGGGGATCGAGGCCGCGCGGAACAGCCCCGGCGGGTTCTTCGTCGCGCAGGCGGATCCGCACGTCGTCGACGAGGCGATCGTCGGCAGCGTGCCGATCAGCCAGGCCGGCGAGTTCGCGATCCTCACCGATGGCGCCAGCCGGTACACCGATCTCCTCGAGCTCGGCGATTGGGGCGCGTTGCGGACAGCGCTCGCCACGCACGGGCCGCGGTGGCTGATCGAGCGGGTGCGCGAGGCCGAGTACGCGTCGCCGCCGGTCGGGGATCCGGTCTCCGGGCGCCGGTTCAAGCCGCACGATGACGCGACCGCGGTGCTGGTTCGACCATGAGCGACACGCCGACCCGCGTCAGGAAAACCCGCGCGGGGACAACCCGCGATAGGGTTTCCACCACTGGAGCCGACCAGCGAAAACAGGGGAGTCAGACCACTGTGGACAACAACGCAGAGGTGATCCGGTCACACCGCGTCGCCACCGTGCCTGAGCAGCTGCTGCGAGACACCTCGATCAGCTTCGGCGCAAAAGGGCTGTATGCCTTCATCGCAACCCTGCCTTCTAGCGCACCCCTCACGATCAACTACCTCGCCGAGCAGTCGCCCGCCGGGCCACACAAGACCCGCACGCTCTACCACGAGCTCCAGGAAACAGGCTGGCTTTCCGTCGAACGCTGGCGGGACGAAAAAGGCCAGTGGAGGCAGCGGTGGGCCCTGCTGGACACACCGCGTCCTGAGTGGAAAGACGAGGCTAAAGCCTCCTAGATACAGCTCGGCCCCGGTCAGAGTTCGCACCTCTGCCGGGGCCGTTGAAGCAGTGCCCGCATAGCCTTCCGAACCATTGCGCGGCTCCACAAGTGTCACACAGCCTCGATTCCGGAGGCAAGCGACACCCCGGCGGCCGTGCCCCACAGCACAGGGACCACCGTGACCAGCTCATCACCTCCACCTCGTCCAGCCGCAGACGACTTCATCGGCGGGCTGCAACGAGGCGAGACGGCAGCCAGCCACTTCACCATCGTCGCGAACCTGGTCGCCCGAGACCCGAAGCTCTCGCTCGCGGGCAAGGGCCTGATGACCAACCTGCTGAGCCACCAAAAGGGCCACCGCATCACCGAAGAGTTCCTGGCCAGCCAGTGCGCGGACGGCGTGAAGAAAGTCCGCTCCGTTCTCATCGAACTCCGTGACCGCGGCTACGTGTACCGAAGCAAGGAACGTGACCGCTACCCGAAGGGCACGAAAAACGCGGCCGGGAAGGACATCTCCGGCGCGCTCGGCCCGTACACGTGGTGGGTCACCGACAAGCCCGAAGTGATCGCGACGATCCTCGCCAAGTACGCCGAGGAGCAGCGCACTGCGAACGTCGAGGCCGAGCTGTCCGCGCCGGTCGACGAGGCCGGCGTCGCGCTCGATCCGACAGCGGGGGAAACCCCTGGTCGGGACAACATGCCCAACGGGGAAGTAGTCCCGACCAGCGAAAACAGCGAAGGCGACCAAGGAGACGCACTACCTCCCCAAGCGGCCGGTAGTGATGACCAGGCAAAACAGGGCAAAACTGCTGCTCGTGACAACCGGCCCATCACTACCGGAGGTTCCGGCAGCTCTTTAGAAGACCAACCCCAGAAGACCAGGGGTAAGAAGAACACCGGGGGGACGCTCCCCCCGGACCCCCAGCGCGAGCAGCCCCCTACGGGGACTGCTGATGATGAAGCCACCTCGCCAAATCTCGGGGCCCGCCAAGGTGGTCACCAGCAAGGTGACCACAAGAGGGCGCCTCGCGAAGTCGCGATCTCGCCGAACTTCGAGGGCGACGACGACACCGTGAACGAGTTCGCGCGGCTGCTGTGGTGGACCAACCAGAAGGCGACCCAGACTTCCCTGGTCACCAGGGCCTACCGTGCCCTCGTCGCCGCCACGGCCAAGGACAAGATGCAGCCGCTCGTCAACGAGCACCAGGCGCAGGGCGCTGGCCTCGTCGAGGCCCGGGATGCCGCTCGCCGGGCCCTGCTCGGTGCGGCCTTCGAGGCGGCGGCCGCCGAAGCGGGCGTGCAGCTGCTCATCACGTGGAAGTCCGCAGCCCCGGCCGAGCCGGAGCCGGTGCCGGACCTCGCGAAGGTGCGGGCCAGCCGCGCAACACCGGCGGCGGTCGACGTCGACCTGGACCGCGCCGCCAGAATCGCCGAGATCCGGGCCGCTGCTGGCGTTCCTCGCGGCAGGCACTACGACGAGGTGCTGCGCAACGCCCCACGTGCCCAGGAGGGCCCTGTGGCCCGTCCTGGCGCGAGCGGAGCGAGCCTCCACAATGGACACTCCGAGCGTCGCGCGACCGGCTGAACAGGAAAATTTGTCCTAGGCGCGAGGGTATAGGGCCCTATACCCTCGCGCCTTATGGAGCGTTCTGACCTGTTCGGCCAGCTCGGCTTGCCGGGTGAGGCGGAAATCCTTCGGCGTGTTCTGTCGCTGCCCGAAGCGGCGTGGCAAAGCACGGCTGAGGACGCGGTCGATCTCTTCGCTGAGCTGCACGGATGCCTGGCGGCGTTCAAAGCCGCTGAGGACTGGGCGTTCTACTTCGCGCACGAGCGGGGCGTCGACCACAAGACGCTGGGGGAAGCGGCGCGGGCGAAGGCGGCGAAGGCCGCGGCTCAGTCCCGGCTGCGGACGCTGCGACTGCGGTGGCCGGAGGGCTCAGACCAGTTACTCGAGCTGATCCGGCGCCGGTACGAGCGGGTGAGCGGCGAGGCGGGGAGGCCGGCGGATGTGGAGCCGGTGGTGGAGGCCGCGGTAGAAGATCGGGAGCAGTAGAGCGCCCCCGGACAACTGGGCTGTATCCGGGGGCGCCCATGCTGGTCCTGCACCAGCGGATGAAGGACCACCGTCGCGTCTGCCAGGGGGCTGATCTGAAGACGCGGCATGTGGGCCTTCGTCCTGCGAGACGGGGGGCCCAGCGTGGTCTCTACGGTTCCGACGGGGCCGAAGACCACACCTGGTGCTCGCAGGGGTTGTGAAGTTGTTAGGGCACTCCCTCGGGCAAAGGAGTGCCCTACCGACAGGCCTGGAGGGGACCCCCAGATCAGCCGGTTGGTGCGCGCGACCTCCTCCATGGAGAGGACGTCCACGCACCCCCCCGGTTCCTGGTTTCAGGGGCGCCGTGCGTCGACCCCTTGCCCCAGGAATCGGGTACACCTCCGGGTGAGGGAGGCTGTTTGGGAGGGCGCTCCCGGCGACCGGATCATGGGTTCCGGGAGCGCCCTGAGACCGATCGAGCGCTACTTCGGATCAGTCGGCTGGTGCGCGCGATCGCATTCCGAGGTGCTCACCGCGCACCGTGCCCGCCTCCTGGGTTTCCCGATGCTGAGTACATGCCTCGGAAAAGGAGAGGGGTCGGTCGCCTCCGGTCAGGGAGGCAGCTTGAGGGATGAAGTTGTAGGGCGCTCCCGGGTTCACTCACAAGATCCCGGGAGCGCCTGACGACCGGGGAAGCGTTTCCGCTCCCGCACCGGCTGGGTACGCACGAAGGGTTTCCAGGCCTTCTGCGCACCGTGCCCATCTCCCTCACGCAGAAGTCGTAAGGAGCGCGCGTGGTCAACACGCACTTCTGCGGGGAGAAGGGTGGAACACCTCCGGCCCACGCGCGATCTCTTTTGGGGAAGGGAAAGCGCTGGCGTGCCGTCAAGTTCGCCCGCTTGCGTGGGCCGGAGGCTGATCAGGGGATGGCCAGCATGTACTGACCTCCTACTCGCTCTCGGGACTGCCGAGGGCGAGGCAGATCACCGCGGACACCGGTGACGTCGTTGTCCTTGTCGCAGATGATCAAGATGTCGCGGAAGACGAGGATGTGCGGGTGGCACTCGACCCAGCTTCGGCATCCGAGGCAGGCGGTGAACTCGCCGCCGAGGTGCTCGAACGGCCACCGATTGACCATGTCGTACACGTGCGGCACACCGGCGTACGCCGGATTCGCGTGGCAGAGCGGGTCGATCTGGGTGATCTCTCGTTTCTCAAGCTTCTTGAGCTGCGCGTCGAGGTAGGCGTGGCGCAGGTTGAGGTGCTTGCGGATCCCGATTCGGGGTCTCATGTGGATCCGGTACTCATCCATGACTGCCCGCCGCCTCCGCGTCGTCGTTGACCGTTCCCCAAGGCCGGCACTCACGAGCGGTCGCCAGATGCGTATCGGAGATCCAACGCCAGGCGTCAGTCACGAGGTCGGCAGGCCAGAACGACGCCGTGCACGACCGCGTCGACGAGGCCACCGGGGCCCCGTTTTCGCTGGTAGAACGCTCGTCGTTGGTCACGGCGAAGACGTTAAGGGCGGTTGAGCTTGAGCAGGTACTACGCCTTGTAGCACTACTCTTTCGGACTAGTGCGCTACGAAGAGTTACGACCCTTCGCTGTTTGCGCCGATCTTCTGAGCCAGCTCATGCAGCGGGGTTCTCATCAGCCGGGCATCGAGCTCGCCCACGACGTGCTTGTAAAAGGTCTGGTGTTCGATCCAGTCCGGAGCGCTCGCGGCGATCGACAGGACTGTGTTCGAGGCGTGGTCGTCCTTACCGAGCCGGGCCAACGAGTAAGCGACGTCCGTGAGATGACGGGAACGAGCTGCTAGCGGAAGGCCGGCTTCGCGGGGCATCCCTCGCGCGGTTCGCAGGGCCTTGGTGTACTGCTCGGTGACCACTTGAACGTCAGTGGTCTGCATGATCACCTGCTGGCGTCCGAAGGCCGATTCGTAGTCGTTGCGCTCGCCGGTCCGCTCAGCGACAGCGCGGGCCTCTTTGAGGTAGTCGTCCGCTTTCGCTGCTCGGGTTCGCAGCTTGACGTTTCGGCCCGTGGCGGTGGCCGCGGACAGCATGAGGTTGCCGTACACGGACAGCTGCGGAAGCGACGCCTTTCCATCGACCTCGATCTTCTCGGCGGCCCTGGTCGCCACCTGCACCGAATCTTCGTACCGGCCTTCGGTCAGCAGGAGCCATGAGGCGCTGCCCTGGAGCGCGGAAACGCGAAGTGGATCGCTGCCGCGCTTGGCGGCCTGCTTTGCCCGATCCCAGGCCAGCCATGCTGTGTCGGGGTGCCCGAGATGTACCAGCGTGCAGCTGGCGACCTGGTACAGCTGGGCGAGTTTGTCGGCTACGGCCTCGCGGTCCTTGGTCGGGCTGGCGTGTTCGGCCGCGCGGGCGCGGATCATCGCCTGCGCCAGGAGCGCGGTCAGCTCTTCGTACCGGCCACCCCAATACGCACCCCACGCGTAGGTGGAGTCTCGTGACGTTGCCCGAAGGCTGACCGGCTCGTCGGTTTCGACGACGTCGTCGAGGAGGTCGTCAACGGAGGTCAGTACGCGCCGAATCGCCACAATGCCTGAATCCGGGCTATCTCCGGGGAGCGCCTTCGCCTTCGCCAGCAGGTCGGCGATGGTGACATCGAGGGCGTGGGCGACTGCCTGAAGGGTGCCGACCGACCCGGTCCGCAAGCCCTGTTCCAATGCCCGAATCGTCGCGATGCTCAGGTCAGCACGTTCGGCCAGTTCCCGTTGAGTCATCTTCACGTTCTTGCGTTTCGTCTTGATCGTCGACGCAAGGGACTCTGCGCGCTCGTCCATGACGGACCTGCCTTCTACGCGGGGGTCATCCTCTGCGCGTGCCCCCGGTGGCCAAACCGGGGGCGTCCTCCGCGTAGAGGATGCACACGGGGTGCCTCCTCAGCGTAGCGCCGCGGGGAGCCGTCCCCGTCCCCGCGGCGCGGGGACTCAGTGCGTCGCGCTGGGTTCGCTCCCCGAGGATTCGGGTGTCCCCGTCCCCGGGGAAGGCTCCCCGTCAGCCTGCTTGCGGGGACCGGTCGACGTCGGGGATTCCCCGGCCTCCCCACCGTCCCCGGCGGGGAGGCCGTTGGGGAAATCCCTGCTTTGACCTGCGGTTCCCTGCTGGTTTCCCGACTTGAGCCTCATGCGAACCGTCTGTCGGGTGACGCCGAGGAGGGCCGCGATCTCGTTCTTCTCGATCCCCGCATTGACGGCTTCCAGCACTGCGGCGGGCTCGTCCTCCCGGGCCTTGCGGATGTGCTTAAGACGTCGTCGCGCGGCCGCACGACGACGCTCCAGCGCGTCGGATTCCCCGGGGACTTCGTTGGGTGGCACGCGCGCATCATGCCAGATTTTCTTGCGGCCAGCCGTCACGGTTTATGCAAGAAAATCTTGCATAAAACCCTGGCCATCTGATGCCCGCATATGCAAGATTTTCTTGCATGAATTCGTCCCTGATGGACGCGTCCACCGAGGACGCTCCGGCGCTGTGGGAGCTCTCCGAACTCCCCGCGGTCCCCGCTCCGGTCGACCGGCCCGTGACCCGTTCCGCGTGGCCGCACTACCGCGCGCTCCACCTCATCGGCGCCGGGCACCTCGTGCTCCGGGTCAACGTGTGGACCGGCCGCGCAGACCTCGCCGACCCGCAATGCGACCTGGCCGACACCCGCAAACGCGCCGACCAGCTCAAGGACTTCTTCCACCTGCCGGAGGAGCGCGCCGCCCGCCAGTTCGCCGCGAACAAGAAGTACGTCGTCCTCGCCCCGGCGAAGAAGCACCGCTTCGGGCGGGTGTGGCTCAAGGGCAACCAGCTCAAGCTCACCCCGGCCGGGGAAGAGCTGCTCGCCCGCTGGTCCCGTCTCCAAGACCCCGCGCGGTCCTTCGACGACCGGCTGGACGCGACCCTCGCCGCCTACCAGGCACCCCAGCGGAGACGGCCGTGAACGTCGAGACCGACTTCTTCCTGGGCATCTCCGAACCCCGGCACCTCGCCGCGCCGGTCCCGGTGTGCATCGCCCACCAGCGGCTCCAGCGCACCACCTGGTGGGTCCGGCGCGATCGCGGTCTCCCGCCGTACATGGTCGACTCCGGGGCCTTCTCGATGCTCGACTCCATCCCGGACGGCACACCCCGCACGGAGCTGGAGGAACACGGGTACTGGCGCACCGACCCGCGCGAGTACGTCACCGCCGTCGCCGAATACCACCACTGGATCGGCCCGCCGGTGATGGTCGGCATCCAAGACTGGATGTGCGAGGACCACATCCTCGCCAAGACCGGCCTCGACGTCGACGAGCACCAGGACCGCACCACCGAGAACTACCTCGAGCTGACCGCCCGCTGGAATCAGCACTTCCGCACGGTCGGCGACTCGAAGTTCATCCCGACGCTCCAGGGCGGCACGCCCCACGACTACGTCGCCCACATCCGGAAGTACCTCGCCGCTGGCGTCGACCTGCTCGCCGGACCGGTCGGTGTCGGCTCGCTCTGCCGCCGCCAGGCCACCAGCGAAATCGTCGCGATCATCCGGGCGATCACCGCGGCGGCGCCTGGCATCCGCTTGCACGGCTACGGGGTTAAGACCCTCGGCATCCGCCGCGTCGGCCATCTCCTCGCCACGTCCGACAGCGAAGCGTGGTCGGTCGACGCCCGGCACAGCGAGCCGCTACCGGGCTGCGTCGGCACGCACAAGAAGTGCGTGTCCTGCCTCGACTACGCCCTGACGTGGCGGGGGCGTCTGATCCACTCCCTCCGCTCGCCGGAGCCCATCGGCGGCCAGCTGGACCTGTTCGAGGAGGGGATCGCGGCGTGAGCACCATCGACGGCTTCCGCTGGTCCCCGTCCGGGCCGGTGCGCGACACCGCGCGGGACAACCCGCGCTCCCGGCGCTGCCCGACCTGCGGCGCGGCCCCGCTCGAACCCTGCTTCCGGATGCGGCCCGGTGGCCGCCAGGTCCTCGCCGACTACCACGACGCCCGGAAGCAGCCGCCCGCCGAGCAGCCCGCGGCCAAGCTCGACCCGGCCGCCGCCGGGCGCCGGATCGCCGCCCTCGGCCGCCTCGAAGCCGCCATCCGCGCCGCCCACCAGCGGTACGAGCGGTTCTCTCCCGATCAACGGGCTTACCAGGCGTGGGCGGCCGGGGACGTCGTCCCGCACCGCATCACCCAGGCCCTCGACCTGCGCGGACTCGACGGCCCCGGCGTCGACGAAGCCTGCGGCGTCACCGAACCCCAGGTGGACATGTGGGAGGCCGGCGAGCTCTACCCGACGTGGGAATCGCTGGTCCTGCTCGCCGAGCTGACCCGGTTCCCTCCCGAGTTCTTCACCCTCGCCTTCGACCGGCCGCCGCTGCGCGCCGCCGACACGTCGCTCGTGCACCACATCCGCCAGCTGCCGCCCGACGTCGACCCGGTCCTCGAATTCCTTCCCTCCGCCGTCGCCGCCGTCGTCCCCGCCCAGGAGCCCACGTGATCACCGACCTGACTCGCTACGTCCGCCGATGCCTCCATGCCCTGTTCAACGGCCGCGCCACCAACCGCGACCGCCACCTCTACCAGCGAAGGAACCGCCGATGACCGCACCAGCCGAGCCTCTGCTCGTCGACCTGATCGCCAGCGCGGTGAAGGACGACGACCGGATCATGGGGACCATCGAAGACTTCGTCGGTCAGCGCCTCCGTGCCCTCGCGAAGCTCAACGACTTCCGCCAGGACGAACCCGACCCCGCTGGAACCATCCTCGACGAGGCGATCGTCCAGACCGCCGAAGTCATCGCCCGCAAGCTCCTCGCTCACGGCGTCTTCGTCATGCCGGGCGGCTTCAAGCCCGGCCAGCGGGTCACGATCGGCCCCACCGTCAACCTCGGCGGCGAGATCCTGGCGCCTGTCGACGTGCTCGTGCGGCTCGACGACGGCCAGAAGCCGCTGCACCTGCCGCCCTCGGCGCTCACCCTCGTCGACGACCAGGCGGCGAACGCGTGATCCCCGGACGAGCCTCCACGCATCGCGTCCTCGGCGAGGTCTTCACCGCGTGCACCGCGCAGGACCGCGCGGCCGCGGCCGCCGGCCTCGGCCCGCTCCCGGACGGCACCGGCCGCCCGCACGACCGGCACGCCGCGGCGAAGGCCGCCGAGCTCGTCGCCGCCGACAGCGCCGGAGGTCGGCTCACGCACCGCGCCGTCCTCATGCAGCACGTCACCGCCGCCTTCGCCGAACTCGACCCGACACGGCTGCGCGACCACCTGATCGAGATCGGCGCCGCGTCCGCGCGGTGGGCGCTCGCGCTCGACGAACGCCAGGCCGGGCCCCGCCTGGCCGAAGGTCCGGAGCCGAGCCTGTTCCCGGAGCCGCAGCCGTGACCGAGTTCGAGCGATACCTGCGCCGCGCCGCCGAGTACCACGACGACCACCCCGACCAGCGCGAAGGACAAGCCGCCTTCAACCAGCTCAAGCGCGAACGCCCGGACCTCGCCGCCGAGATCCGCGGTACCGACCTGGACCCGTTCGACGACAGCGAACGCCTCCCGGCCTTCCTCGACCACCTCGCCACCCGCATGACCCGAACCGTCCACCTTCACCCTGGAAAGGCCACCGCATGAGCACCTGGCGCACCGGCGACACCGAACCCGCCGCCAACGTCACCGTCCTGATCGACACCAAGCCGTCGAAGACTCCGTACCTCGTGCGGCAGCAGGAAGGATGGCTCTGGGCCGCCGGCCTCCGGGAACTCAGCGTCGAGCCGAAGCCGAGCAGACGGACCCCGCTGTCCTGGGCCTTCGCCACATCCGCCGACGACGGCGTGCCGTGCGAGGTGCGGGAGCTGACCGCGACCGAACACGGCTTCTGGGAGATCAGCTGATGCTGACCGGCCCCGAACTGCGGGCCCGCGCCAGCTACGGCCTCGCGGTGCTGCTCGGCGTCCGCCGCCTGCAACGCAGGGCGGCGAGACGCCGCGCCCGCCGCCTCGACGAGCTCGCGGATCAGCTCGACGAGCTCGGCAAAACCGGCCGCGTGCAGATGCTCCGCGCCCAGGCGGACCGCAACCGCGAACACTGGGGCGAGGAGCCTCGCTCACCTGCGGAAAGCTGCTAAAGTACGGGCTGCGCGACGGCACACCTGTACCCATAGGACGCCAGCCGCGGAAGTCATCGAACAGGCCCGAGACGGAATTCGTCTCGGGCCTGATTCATTAAGAACAGACGTCAAATAATGCTTATTGACATCTGATTGCCATTCCGAATAGCGTTTCGGCATCCCCAAAACAAACTGTTCATAAAGCGCGCTTTCGGTCCGATACGAAAGCGCGTCAGGGGACCGTCATGTCAGAAACGAGGAAGAAATGACCGCAACACTCGACGCCCCGGGCAGCACACCGACCGGCGCCGGGACCTCGCTCGACAAGGCAACCGCCGAGCTGGAACGCCTGCTCAAGCTGGTGCCGACCGAGACGCCGACCGGCGCGGTGCCGTGGCCGATGGTCCTGGTCGAAGGCGAGGAAAAGGCCGGGAAGTCCTGGCTCCTCGCCGAATTCACCGGCAGTGAAAAGGTCGGCCGCGCGTTCTGGCTCGAATTCGGTTTCGAGGGCACCGCACAGCAGTACGGCGCCGTTCCCGGCGCGAACTACCAGGTCGTGAACTTCACGAACCTCGCCGACTTCATGGAGCGCCTGGCGTGGCTGCGCCACGTCGGGAAGGCCGCTCTCGCCGCCGGGGAGAAGCCCATCCTGGTGTGCATCGACTCCATGTCGGGGGAGTGGAAAGCCCTCGGCGCGCTCGCGAAGTGGCGGGCCAGGCAGTCGAAGAAGAACCGCGCGATCCTGCGGCAGGACCCGAACGCGGAGATCAACGCCGGACCCAACTACTGGAACCCGGTGATCGACAAGCACTACGAGATCCTGAACCTGCTCGCCGCGATCCCCGGCATCGTCGTCTACACCGCGCGCGGCCGCGACGTCTCGGCGATCGGCGACGACGGCAACCCCACCGGGGACAAGGTGTGGTCGACGCAGGCGCAGAAGGACCTGTCGTTCGACTCGACGGCGATCCTCCGTGTCCGGCGCGGCACGCGCGGCCGTCGCGCGAAGGTCGAGGTCGTCGGCTGCCGCTCGGTGTTCGCGGGCATCCAGTCCGAAGACGAGGCCGTGGAGCCACCGAAGGACCGGAACCCGCTGGAATGGCTGATCTTCGATTACATGAAGTGCGACCCCGCCAAGGCGTACAGCCGGGAGGTGCGCCGCGACGGCGCGGACGAGGACCGCGAAGAGGAGAGCCGTCGCCTGGCCGAACGGGACGCCCGCGCCCAAGGTGACGGGCGGCCGCCGCAGAACCGCCAGCAGGCTCAGCAGCGTCCCCAGCGGCCCCCGGCCGCGCCCGCGCAGACCTCGGCGGACACCCAGGGGAAGCCCGTCACGGAGATGACCGGAGAGCAGCTGCTCGTGGCGATCAAGGCGGGCCTGGAGTACCTGGAAGTCCGGGACTTGGAGAACCAGATCCGGGTGTTGGCCGACGTGGTGAAGCATCCGGTGGAGAACCCGAACCTGCTGACCATGGAAGACCGGCGCCTGATCCTTACGACGCTGCGCGAGTACAGCGCACTGGAGAAGGACCAGCGTCAAGAGATCATCGCGGCCGCGATCGAGCAGGCGATTCAGGGCGAGGACGACGCCGAGGAAGGCGCGTCGTGAAGGCCAGCAAGTGGTCATGGCCGGTGCCCGCCGCCCCCGCGCGGCGGGCACCGGCCCCCGCCGGGCACAAGCCGGCGGGCGCCGCCGAGCAGAACGGCGCCCCGTGGTCGACGTTCGCCATGTCCGAAGAGGACGCCCTGCGCGCTGGGCTGAAACCCGCCGTGCGCGGCGGAACCCCGGCAGGCCACGCCCGGTGGCTGATCTCGAACGAGTCGACGGCGAAGGTGGTGGAGGAATGGGAGAGCACCAGGCGCTACCTGGAGCGCACCGCGGACGGCGGCGCCCCGAGCTGGGAACGCGAGGCGATGGCGGAGTTCTTCGCGGCGCTGGACGAGCATGTGACCCCGCGTGGCGGCTACTACGCGTTCCCGACGTGAGGCCGTGGTCGTCAGCGGAGGAGCTGCGCGCTCAATTGCGCTCGAAATCCACAATGGCGAACACTATTTATCGCCGGACACCCCTTTGTCGTTACTGTGACATTTCCGGGGCTAGTGCAAATGCCGCAGTCCGCGTAGCACGCAATTCCGGATTCACCGGAGGTGATCGATCCGGCACCGAAGGTGATCAAGTTCGGAGGGTGTGTGTCCGGTCACTGTGGACGGTCGAGGACCCTTCCCACCTGCGGTTACCCTTGCCTCACCTACTCGGCGGTAGTGGAACGTCGTCCCTGGTGAGTGACACCGGCGCGGTGATCGTTACAGGTTTCAGTCTCGGAATTGTCACGAAAACACGTCACCCAAATGGCGGCTGCGACTCTTTTTCGGAGATCTATGTGTTACGGCCCTGTTATTGGTTGGGGACCATCACTAACATAGGTTTCGTTGAGTATGCAACAACCGAGTTTGTCAGGCGGAGCCTCGGGGTGGATCAGCACAATCCACCCCGAGGCCGAGACAGTCGAAGACCGTCTCACCGCCCCAGACTCGTTCCTTCCGATAAAAACGAGCACCAGGGGGCCAGCGTGGATCGTACCCACGACACGGCGACGTCAAGCCGATACGAGCGTCACATCTCCGGCCTAACGCCGTAGAGATCAGACGATCGTCGCACCGCCCGCCTCCTCGCGGGCGGCTCAGCCCCGCCAGCTGACCTAACGGCTGATCAGGGGTTACTTCCCACCCACGACGCCAGCACGTCCACGCGGTCAACCCTGCGGGCCCAACAGCCCGGACCGCACGTTCGTCGCACCCCGTCGAGGGTTCTCCCGGCACAGCCCGAGCCGCCGCATACCCGCGCGCCCTCTCGTTGTCCGGACCACCTCCCACGCCTGGCGTTCCTGCACGCCCGCGCGCGGACTCACAACCGGAGCACGACCTTGTTCGACACGCACGACCCCGACACCGAGATGGCCATCCGCCACGGACGCGGATTCCCGTACACCACAGTCGGCCAGTGGGTCCTCCTCGCCGATCTCCCCTCCCAGTCGAAGACGCTCTACGCGTTGTTACGCATGCACGTGAACGGGCAGCGGCGCGACGACACCTGCTGGCCCACCCAGGCCACGCTCGCCGGCCTGATGCGGCTCAAGAAGCCGACCGACGTCGGGAAGTACACGCGCCCGCTCGTGGAGCTCGGCGCGGTGGAGATCGAAGAGGTCCGGTGGGGTCCGAACCGCATGTACAAGCGGCTGATCTACACCGTTCACGAGGCGCCGCCCGGAAACTTCGGCGGCCACATCACCCTGACCAGCTTCTACGGCACAAAGGTGCAGGTCAGCCCGAACATCCCTCAGAAGGGAGGTCCGGCGACCCCTTCCAAGGGACATCCGGTTACCCGCTCCAAGGGACGTCCGGACCTCCCTCAGAAGGGAGATCAACAACCTGAACCCTCAACAACCACAACAGAAGAACAACCCGAATCGAAGGAAGGCGCTGCCGCGCCGCTTCCGGTCCTCGGTCGCTCCGCTCCCTGCGGTCCGGGTCGGCTTGCCCTCGAACAGCCTGCTCACCGAATCAGCGGCCAACTCGAAACTCCGGCCGTGGAGGTAACCCACCACACGCGCGCGCACACGCGCGAGCTGCCGCCACTGCCGCGCCCCAGATTCGTCCAGAACGTCGACGAACTGCCCGAAGCGCTGCACCCCGACGACGACCGCCCGTTCGCGCAGACGGCCATCCAGGCGGGAGCAAGCACATGCTGAAACCGCCCGCATGGGAACCCGCCGACGCGGAGAAGACCCGCCGGACTCCCGAAATCGGCGACACCATCGCCTACGACCGGCGCGCCTGGATCGTCAAGGACGTCGCCGCCGTCCCCCGAGACGCATGGACCGAAACCGACCGCTCGATGCGCGAAACCCACGGCCGCGACGCCACCCCGAGCCTGGTCACCATCCACGCCACCACGGGCACCAGCTCCCTGCGGCTGCGCACCTGGGCCGGAGTCGTCGCCTGGTGGATCTACCCGAACGGCCACTACCCGGTGTGCGGCTGCTGCCACGAGCCCGTGCCCTGCCGCGCCCAGGAGGCCAACCAGGTCTCCGACGTCGTCTTCGCCAGAGCCTTGCGCTTCTCCGAAGCGGGCCGCTGCCCCGAATGCGGCGGCGAGGTCACCGCGAACCAGCGACCCATCCGGTTCACCGAGAACCGAGTCTGGCCACTCGGCCCCGCCCCGATCTTCCACGGCCACCGCAAGGTCTGCCGCGCGGCCGCCGAACGCTACGCCCGCGAATCCGCCACCACCAGCAGCCACTAGCCCCGAAGGGAACGAGCGATGATCGCCCCAGCAGCACCTGGGACGGCCGACGCCGTCGCCGTCACCGGAAGCCGTCACCTCGACAAAGTCCTCCCGCACGTCCAACAGGTCATCGACCTCGTACACCGCGGCGACGCTGACGGCATCGGGCTCGCACTCGCCGACGCCGACCGCGTCCTGCGCCGAGCCCTCAGAAACGACCGCACCCCGGTCCCGGCCGGGATCGAACTCGGCACCCGCGCCGTCCTCACCGTCCTCGCCGGCCTGGTCCTCGAAGACCGCTCACCTGCCGATCTCCTCGGCTGGCTCCAGGACCCCGCCGAGTACGAACGCCTCGTCAGCACCGGCGTCGACGCCGGGATCGCCCGCACCCTGTGCGCCAACAAGAGAACGGGCGTCGCGGCGTGACCATCCCGATGTTCGACCCCGAACCCCAGGCCGTGCTCGACGAGTTCGCCATCGCGCTCGCCTGCGAAGGCATCATCGCCTTCGGCCGCCTGCTCCCCGCCGAGCAGCGGGAAGCCCTGCGGCGCCTCGCCGCCACCGGTCGGCACGCCATCGAGATCGTCGACCGCACCGGCGTCAGCAAACGCACCATCGAACGCGTCCGCGCCGAACTGCGCCGCGAGACCCCGGTGGCCGCCGTCATCCCGGCGCCACGGAAAGAGCACATCCCCGCGGAGCAGCTCGACCTGCTCCGCGCGCTCGCGGCGACCCCGCTCACGGTCGCCGTCGTCGCCGAGCGGACCGGCGTCAGCCCGCGCACCGTCGAACGCGTCCGCGCCGAACTGCGCCGCGAAGCCTCCGTGGCCACGCTCCGCGCGCCGAGCCGCTGGCAGGTGGCCGCGTGACGGAACCGATCCTCGGCCGCGTCTTCGAGCTCGACGTGCCGCTCGTCCTGCCGCCGCAGCCCAGGCGACGCGGCGGCAAGGCCGTCAACCGAACCAGGCCGCAGAAGCTGTGCCCGTACAACCTGAACTGGAAACTCCACTGGGCCAAGCACGCCGAGCACAAACGCGTGATCGCCGAAGCCGTGACCTGGCGGGCACGGGCAGCCCGGATCCCGAAAGCCGACCACCTCACCGTGCAACTGCACTGGGCGCCCGGTGACAACACCAGCGCCGACACCGACAACCTCGCCGCCTCGGCGAAACCCGCCTACGACGCGCTCGCCCGCCCCACCCGCAAGACCACCGGCGCCCAATGGACCGGGCTGCAGCTGGTCCCCGACGACAGCCCGCGGTACATGACCAAACTCGGCGCGGTCATCCACCCAGGGCCGCAGCACACCCGCCGGCTGTGGCTCACCGTCCAAATCGGATGCGTCTGCTGCGCGGGTGGAGACCACCAGCTCGAGGAAGACCGGGCAGGGGAGTGAACGACGAAGGGCCCCGCCTCCCGAAACGGGGGCGGGGCCCTTCGTCGTTCACCAGCGGTTACCTCCCGGCAAGCCTCTCCACGACCTCCCGGCGGTACACCATGCGCCGCCGCTCTTCGTCCTTGTCCGTCACCAGACGGCCGGGCAGCTTGCCGGCCTCGTTCCAGTCCGCCAGCGCCTTAGCGCTGATCCCGAGGATTTCGGCAGCCTCCGCACCGGACACAAGGTCGGGGAGAACGGCGTCGCGAGCTGGTTCGAGCAACTTCGACTCATCGAGGTTGAGCAACGTCGCTTCACGAAATACCAGCAGCTTGCGCTGCGCGGTGGCCGTCGTCGTCGCCGTGGTGCCGGGGACTCGGCCGTAGCGGTACCAGGTGATCACCTCTTGCGGATTGATTCCCAGAACCGCAGCCGCCTCCTCCCGGGTGAGCAGCCCGGCCAGCTTCGGGTCCTCGACCGGCTCGCCGGTCCCGACCTGCTCGTGGTGCGGGCCGGGCGTGAGCTCGTCGATATCGAGCTCTTCGATCAGTGCCCGGCGGAACAGCAGCACGCCGCCGAGCACCTTTCCCGGTATCTTCCCGGAGCGGTAGAGCCGGTCGATCGCCGTCGATGAGCGGTCCCAGCGTTCCGCGACCCACGCAGTGGTCACCAGCTCAGGAATTCGGCCGTCCTTCTTCGGCGTATTCGGTGCCGGGTTCTTCCGCAGCTTGTTCAGCGTTTTGGCACGGAACACCGTGAGGCGCTCGCCGACCCGGACACCAGGAAGCAGGCCGGCGAGGTACTGCTTGGCGACGTCGCTGCGCGGAACGCCTGCCGCGGTCGCGAGCCCCTGCATGGTCCACAGTTCGGGCAGAGCGTCGTCGATCGTCCGGTCCTCCTGTGCCATAATCCGTCTCGCCTTTCATGCTGCGTTGCTGACACCTCGTGGCAATTCCGAGGGGCAAGGGCCCGTCGCTACGGCGACGGGCCCACCTTTTGCCCCAGGCCTGCGTAAACGCCACCCGGTGTGTTGCTGACTGTGAGAACAGTACAACACGTGCGCGCGAGACGGCCACCCGAGTTTTCCCGCGTGGCGGGACCCAGTCGTAGCGTCGGCCGCAGGGTGTCGTCGAAACAGCGCGGCGACCTGCACGGGCAGGGGATCAGATGAGCACTCGGTTCGACGCGGACGGCTTCCACTCCGCGCTCGACACGGTCCGGCTCGCCCGTCGCATGACCTGGATCGACGTCGCTCGCGCGACCGGAGTGTCCGCCGCCATGCTCAGCCGCATGAAGCACGGCGCCGCACCGGCCGCGGACGGCCTTGCCGCGCTGTGCAGGTGGGGACGGCTCGACGTCGCCGACTTTCTCACCGGCGCCGAGTCGCCCGCCGACGAGCCCGGCCAGGACCCGATCACTGTCGCCATGCTCGCGATCGGTCAGGACCGTTCACTCAACCGCGCGGCCCGGACCGCGCTCACCACCGTGCTGCTCACCACCTATCAGCAACTCCTCGCCATGACGGCGGCCGCGAAGACCGACGCCTGATTCTCGGTTCGCTCCCGTCGAATGTTCGCGGGTTCGCTCCCGGAATTGCGGGGTTGCCCGTCTGTCGCGATGTGTATAGCGTTCTGGTTGTCAGCAATGCAAAGGAGCATGTCGTGCAGTGGGAATACGGAGACCCGGAGCCGTCCAATAAGGACGTTCGCCAGGTGACGGGCGCCAGTGGGTGCGTATGGGTGCGCAGCAAGCCGAACGGCCTGTTCTGGTTTCCGCGCGAAGGCGGAGTGATTCGCGACTGGTACGAACTGCTGTATCTCGACGGGCCAGCCGTCGGCGAGTCGATCCGCATCAGCCTCTTCGAGGAAGGGCAGTTGGAGGTGGCCCCCAGGCGCAAGCGCGCCCGCCCGGCGCCCCCGGCGCCCCCGGCCCCTCCTGTCACCAAGGCGGAGGTCGAACAGGTCTCGCTGTTCGGATAGGACGCTTGACCAGCGCAAATAGTGACGCTAGTGTTCTTCGTGTCAGCAACGCAAACGAAATGAGGACCCATGCGCGCCACCGAACTCATGCTCCGCGTCCAGGCCAGGAAAGCGACCGCCGAAGGACGCCACGACGATGCCAACGCGGCCGTCGAAAAGGCGGTCAAGCTCGCGGCCTCCGTCGGCGGCCGCGAGAACCGCCAGCGCACCAACTTCTTTCCGACACCGCCCGAGCTCGCCGCCGAGCTCGCCGGCCTCCTCAAGCGCAAGATCAGGTGGGACGGGCCGCTGCTGCTGCTCGAACCGTCCGCCGGGAACGGCAACCTCGTCCGAGCCCTGCACGAGGAGTTCCGAATGCGCGACTACTTCCTCACCGCTATCGAGCCCGAACGCGGTCTGGCCGAGCACATTGGCAAGCACTTCCGCCACGAGGTCAGGAACATCACGTTCGAGGAGTACGGTCCCGACGTCTACGACCCGGCACCCGAAGAGGCCGAACTGCGGTTCGACGGCATCCTGATGAACCCGCCGTTCAACGTCCCCGGCAACCGCACCATCTGGATCGACCACGTGCGTAAGGCGTGGGACATGCTCGCGTACGACGGAACCCTCGTCGCCATCGTCCCGAACAGCTTCTCCTACCGCGAGGATCGCAAGTACTGCGAGATCCGCGAGCTCATCGAGGAGCACGGGGACCACTACGAACTCCCGGGCGACACCTTCGCCAACTCCGGCACCTCGACGATCACCCGCGTCATCTGGGCCACCAAGCCGTAGACGCACGCCCCCGGGTGTCAACGCGCGTGTTGACACCCGGGGGTTCGCTCCCGTAGCGTGCTTACTGTCAGCAACGCAAACGGGAGGAACTTCCATGTCTGTCACGATAAAACCCGTCACCATGCGCCAGACCGGCCTGATCCGCCACCGGCTCCAGCACGCCGGCCTGCCCGTCCGCAAAATCCAGACCCAGACCAGCGAAGCCACCGTCGTCACGACGATCGCCGCGCCCCGGAACGCCAACGCCGCCCGCTACGAGGACGTCCTGCTCGACATGCCCCGCCTGGACAAGCGGGTCGACGGCACCCGGCGCGTCACCGTCGAGTACACCAGGCACTTCCTGCTCCTCACGGTTTCCTCCCGGATCGCTGGCGCTACCGTCCCCGCTCTGAAGGTCATTCACGGAGACGCGCAGCCGCGGATCCCGCTCGACCTCGTCCAGCCCGGAGACTTCATCCAGCTCCCCGGCGTCTGGGTCGGACAGCACGGCGAATCCCGGATACGGGGCTGGAGCCCGATCGGGCTCGTCCAAAACCTCAGCGTCGTACGCGGCCGTTGGCGAGTCTCCTGGATGCACGGCGAGCCCGAGCTCGTCGACCACGCCGCCCTGCCGTACGGAGCACGCCTCATCTCCCGCACCCGCTACAGCGTCGGCTGAGCACTGCTTCACCGAGACCCGGCCCCCGTGCCCCTTCCCCGGCACGGGGGCCTCCCTATGTCAACACGCGCGTTGACAACCGCAAGCATTCGTGTAGCGTTCTGTTTGTCAGCAACGCAATCACGGGAGGAAGTCTCATGACCGAAGGCGCTGTTCGCCGCATTTCCGAGGCGCAACCGGCCATCTTTTCGGATGACAAGGAGCGATGGGCCGAGCATGTGGCCCTGGCGAGAGAGCGACGTCAGGGCTACGCGGCAGCGTGCGGCGCGTCGCCGATCTCCTACGACGGCTACGTTGGCACTCTCGATGAGAACCAGTGGCTCACCGGCTGGTTCGTTGAATACGCCCTGCCGATCTTTGAGACGCGCGCCGATGCCGAGGAGTGGGGACGCTTCCGAACCTCGGGCCACACGGCGCGCGTCCGTCGATCGATCGTGGTCCGCCGCGTAATCCGAGGCGCCTGCGTCCCCCTCGTTGTGGGCCAGTAGTCCCGCATCCCCGCGAAGCCCCCGTCAACATGCACATTGACGGGGGCTTCGCTTGTCTGTTAATGTTCTTGCTGTCAGCAACGCAACAGTGAGGACCAAGCGATGTATCTCTACGTCGTGCCAACCGGGCCCAAGGACTCGGGCTTCATCGGAATCGACGCCACCGTGGCCGATGAAGCCATCGTCAGGGCATACGCCAAGCAGTACGAGGACGACGGTCACCCCTGCCTCGTCATCCCCGGCCGCCCCGGCGTCCCCAAAGGCTCCACCATCGAGGCGTTCCAGGGATTCCCGGCGATGATCTACCGGGCCATCGAAGCCCGCGGCCACGGCTTCCGGCTCGCCAGGCACCGCTCCGTGGTTATCACCGGCGACGGCGTCGCGCCCCCGTATCGCATCTCCATACCCAGCGCGGCGAAACCGCCCGTGACCCTTGCCCGCGTGAATCGGCAGCTGGTCGCCTACCCGGTCATCCCGCCGGATCCCGGATTCCTGCCCTATCGCTTCGGTGAGGCGTTCCTGTGGTCGGACGACCCGCGCTGGTCACGAATCGCCGGACAACGCGCCCCGATTCCGCTCTTCGACTACACCGAACCCGCCTGACCTGCCCCAAGGAGGCAACAGCCATGCAAGAAGCCAAGGGACGAGACGACGTCGTGGCGATCTGCACCACCGACGGCCGTGTCGTCGAGATCTCCGGCGACACCAAGATCTGGATCACCTACGACCGCAACGTCATCGAGACCCATACCGCGTGTGTCGCGATCGGTGACCTGCTCTGGGAGGGCTTCGACACCGGCCAGGAGCCGTTCGCCTTCAGCGAGGAGAACCTCGCCGAGGGCGGCCCGCAGTCGCTCGCGACCTTCATCAACAACCTGCCGATCTCCTCCCTGGAGGAGCAGAGGTGGGGAGCAATCGGGCGCGTCACCTTCGGGCGGCCGCAGCTCGAAGACTGATCAGCAAGATCCTGCTCGACGGCGCCGGACCTGGTTCAGGTCCGGCGCCGTCGCCATTTCCGAGCGTCAACACGCGCATTGACAACATTGCGTGATGCAATTAGGGTTCTTTATGTCAGCAACGCAATGCGGAAAGGAAAGCCGTGGAAGACATGACCAAAATCCTCGAACTCGCCCAGGAAACCGAAGCCTGGGAACTCAACGAACAGTGGGACCTGTGCACCGAAGGCGGCACCGAGTTCTTCCTCGGCATCACCCCGGGCAGCTACGAGGACCAGGCCTACGGGACCTGCTGCACCGAATGCGGCTTCTGGGCCGACGCCCACCGCGACGGCCCCCTCTTCGAGACCGGCCGCGTGATCTCCTTCGCCGACTTCCACCGCCGCATCCGGCTCGACAACGGCGCCTGGGTCCGTGGCTTCTACCTCGGCGAGGACCGCGCCCGCTGCTACGCCGACCTCATCCGCGCCAAGCGCGCCACCCGCTGACTCCCGCCCGATAACCCGCATCAGGAGACCCGAGATGCCCGCCAGCACGCAGAACCTCGAACCCGGCAAGGTCCACCCCGGCGACGCCACCGCGCTGTTCGACCTGGTCCTCACCGACCAGGCCGACGACCGAGGCCGGTTCGGGATCAGCGTTCAGCCCATCGCGCTCGAACCCGTCCCGTGCAGCCCGCCGCCGTCCCCGCTCGACGTCGACGCCGCCCGGAACGCTCCCGCCGAACAGCCCGTCAACGAGCCCCCGGCCGAGACGTCCGCTCCCGCCGAACCCGCAGCCGGCGAGCCCGCGGCCGAGCTCGAGCTGACCGCCGGGCAGGCAATGGAGCAGACCGACATCCAGATCGAGCACACCCCCGAATCGGGCACGCTCCTCTTCGGGTCGGTCAAGGGCGACGGCACCTGGGACGCCATGTTCAAGGCCGGGTTCCGGTGGCGCGGCGCCCGCAAGAACTCCGGCCTGCCCCAAGGCACCCTGTACATCCCGCAGTCCCGTGACCGGCCCGCCAAGCGCTACATGATCAACGGCTCGGCGAAAGCCCTGCGCGAAGCCGGGTTCTCCGTGTGGGTGTCCATCAACGACAACCCGCGCGACCACGAACAGGTGGTGGCCGACAAGCGCGAGCGCCTGGAGGAGCGCGTCGACCGGCTCGAAGACCTCACCGAACGGCGACTGTCCAAGGCGGACGGCTACCGCGCCCGCCACGACCAGATCTCCGAGCGGTTCGCGTTCGGCCAGCCCATCCTGGTCGGCCACCACTCCGAGCGGCGCGCCCGCAAGGACCAGGAGCGGATGCACACCGCGATGCGGAACGAGAGTGCGGAGCTGGACAAGGCCGAGCGGTCTGCCCGCGCGGCCGCCGTCACGCAGGCGAACCTCGACCGCGAGCACGAGCACCCCGCGAAGATCACGCGGAAGATCGAGAAGCTGGAGGCCGACCTGCGGGACGTCCGGCGCAGACTCGATGGCCACACCAGGCGACACCTAGGCGCGGACGGCAAGACGGTCTACTACGTCGAGAATCACCCGCCCGCCACAGGCACGCACCGCGAAGCCCTTCTTGCGAAGATCCCGTACCTCGAAGGCGAACTCGACTACGACCGGAAGCGCCTGGAGGCGGCGAAGGCGTCCGGGAAGTTCACCATCGTCGACCCCGACGAGATGAAGCCCGGCCGAATGCTCGCCTACTGGGGAGGCGTGGGCCCGATCGTCCGGGTGAACAAGAAGTCCGTGACGGTTCGCTCCCAGCACGGGTGGACCAACACAGTGCAGCTCGAACGCGTCAGGCAGGTTCGCGACGCGACGCCGGAGGAGGCCAAGCACTGGGCTCAGGTCGAGGCCGACCACAAGGTGCGTGTCGCTGCGGACAAGGCGAAGCAGAAGGAACGGGAAGCGCGGTGGGCCGCTGGGTTGCGGTGACCGAGCAGGAGACCACCACCGACACCACCACGAGAACGGACCAGCCATGAAGACCAAACGTGCCGCCGAAGCCCGCACCGCGCTCACCGACGCAGCCGCCGCCCTGAACGACCTGATCACCCGCGTCCACCCCGAAGACGGTTGTCTCCCGGTACCCCAGATCACCGTGCCCGCCGACCAGGCCAGTCTGGACGCCGAGCGCGAGGTGATCGCCCACAACCTGTTTGAGGGGCTGGGCCACCATCGCGCCAGGCGGTGGATCACCATCCGCGCGGCGTGCAGCCACCTCGACAGTGACGCCCTGGACGGCATCTACGAGCTGGTCTACCGGTGGTACCAGCTGCTCAACGCCGCCTACGAGCACGTCGAGGTGCGCTCACCCATCCGCCGCCTCCACGAACTCGCGGACGTCAAGGCCAGGTTCGACGCCGGGATCACGGCCGGAATCACCGGCCTCAGGCCCGAGATCAGATGAGAACGCGCCGCCCTCGCCCCGTTGTGGCGAGGGCGGCGCCCTGATGGCCCGCTCGCCGGCCTTCGGGTCGTTGCCGGACCCATCACACCTCAGCCGCGGAAGGCCGGGCCTCGGCCACGCAGGGCGCCAGAGAATTCACGTCAATGCGCGTGTTGACACGCCACAATCCCACGTGTAGCGTTCTTCGTGTCAGCAACGCAATCGGGTCAAGGAGTCACGATGAACGCCACCGCCACCGTCGAATTCATCCGCGACGACAACTGGAACTACACCGCGCAGACCGAGGCCGGAGAGTTCTACCTGACCCGCGACGGTCGCGATTGGACGGTCGAGCGCGATGGCGAGCCGTGGGGCACCTTCATCAGTCGTGTCGTCGCCCAGGACGCCGTTGTCGAGCTTGTCGCCACCGTCGTAGTCGATACTGCGACCGAGGCTGCCGACGACGCGCCGAAGGTGTGGGAGTTCGCGACCACCCGCGAGGCCTACGACGCCTCGCAGTGCAACGACGCCATCGAGGATGGCGCGGTCCTGGTCGTCGAGTCCGAAAAGGTCGTCGGCATCCTCTTCCAAGCCTGGCCTGCCGCGATCACCACCGCCTACGGCCAGTTCCACGGCTACCTCACCGCCGAAGAGTTCGCCGCGCTGGATGAGGAGCGCCCGGAACCCCTCTACGCCCCGGCGTACGCCGTCGCACTGCAGGAGGCCGAGAAGCGCGGCTACACCATTCCCACCGTGCCGATGTTCCCCCCGGGGGAGCCCGGCGCCGAGGATGAGTCGATCGACCCGGACGTCGCGCCCGTCGTCGAAGAGGTCATCGTGTCCGCCGCCGAGCTGGGGACCGCGCCGGAGTTGGTGCCCGCCACCGACGGCGGCCTGTTCGGGTTCGCGCTCACCGAGGGCACCCCCGAAACCGGCTTCGGATTCACCGCGACCGCACCGGCCGAAGCCCTCGCCCTGTTCTGACCGGCCCTGACCGGCCGGAGCGGGAGCTGACCCCGCCCGGCCGGTCATTCCACCCCGGACGCCCGAAGGCCGGCCAGCCGCGGAACAGGACCGAATCCAACTCGCGTCAATATGCGTGTTGACACCAGGCGGTGGTGTAGGTAGTGTTCTTCATGTCAGCAACGCAAACCGAGTTTCGAGGGACCGGAAATGACCAAGGCGCGCGACTACACCAAGCTCACCGACGACCAGCTCACCGACCGGCTGGCCAAGGCGAAGACGGAAGACGTCGTGGCCGCGCTCATCGCCGAGATCGAGCGCCGCGAACAGATCGAGCAGCGCATCGCCGAACTCGTCTCGGCGGGCTGGGAATACCGGGACGCCTACGCCGAGGCGTATGGCCTGGACCCCGAGCAGCTCGCCCAGCAGGAGCGCGCCGCCCTGGTCCGCGAGAACCGCCTGCCCGGCGAAAGCCTCGAACAGACCGTTGACCGCATGTTCACCGAAGACGCCGATCGGCGCTACGCGGAGGCCGAGAAGGCCTGCCGGGGCCACATGCTGGTCAAGGAGTCCGTGGGCAAGGTCAATCCGCGCGAACTGTTCTGCGGCCCCGCCTCCCGCATCCGCAAGCACGCGTCCCCGGAACTCAAGGCGTGGTTCTACGCCAACGGCCGGATCACGTGGCGCGAGTACATGGCGCACATGCTCGGCCGCGCCCGTGACATCGAGCTCGCCAAGAACGTCGACCGCGACTACGGCGAAGCCGTCGCCGCCTGACCATCCGGGCCCGGCTCCCCGCCCGGAGCCGGGCCAGCCCCACCCGCGTCCCGAAAGGACACCAGCACCGTGCTCACCGAACGCGCACTCACCTTCACCGTGTCCCTGTATCGCAGCTGGACGCAGAACCTCGGCCACGCGGCCGCCGAAGCCGCCGCCAAGGCCGCCTTCCGGCCCGAGGTGCAGAAGCAGGTCTTCGACGAATACGCCCGGCAGTCCGCGTTCACCGTCATCCCGTTCATGCCGCCCGTAGCCGTGGTCGACCTCGACCTGGGCAACATCGCGTGCCCGTACTCCAGCTGCGCGACGCTCGATGCGATCAAGGAGGTCGACGACTGCACGCGGGAGAACGACGTCCGCGTAGCCGAAGGCCGCGTCCTCGTCGTCGGCGAGAGCCCCGAGTTTCAGCACGTCGCCTTCTACTGCGACGCCTGCACTCAACTCGTGTCCATGCCGCTCGGCATCGACCTCGAAACCAGGGACAAGTGACCATGAACATGACCCCTCGCACCGATCTCCCCACGTTAGACCTCGTGATCGAACGTCCCGCGATCGTCGATGATCGCTCCTACCAGTACGCGGCCTACTGGCAGTCGCGTCGCATCGAGCCCGGCGTCTATCCCCTCCGGATCGTCACGATCAACCACCGCGAGCCGTTCACTCACGACGGCCTGGACCAGACGGTCGGCAGTCCCTACTACGCCATCGGCGAGATTCCGGCCGTTGTGGTCACCGGACACAAGGACCTGGAGGCGCCCGGCACACCGGTCACCCATCACGTGAACATGTACCACTACCAGGCAAAAGAAGGCGCCACGTACTGGGGGAGATGGGCCGACGAGCCCGCCCTGGGGACGTCGGGCCACGCGATCGGCTTCCTGCGCGAACGCAAGCCGACCGCGCCCACCGCCGCCTGATCGCCCGCTGGGCGACCTGAGCCGCGGCCGCCGGCCTCCGGGCCTGCCGCGCCGCCAGGTCGCCCAGCGGCCCACCAGAACCCGTCAATACGCGTGTTGACAACTGTCGGGTGTTCCAATAGTGTTCTTTACGTCAGCAACGCAAACCGAGTGAGGAACCCGTGACACTGCCCAAGATCCCCCGCCTCGACCCCGACCTCTGCGACTACACCCGCCACAAGACCCACTTCCTGAGCCGCGAATACATGGGCATCCCGCTCTTCGTGACCGTGGTGTCCGGCTGGGTGGTCGGCTACGCCATGCGAGGCGACGAAGTCTGGCTCCAGCAGCCCGGCGCCGCGCCGGAGATCTTCAAGGCCTCCGGCGGGACCACCGGCCACGCCCGCCAGATCGTCGGCGCCATCATCACCGCGCTGCTCCTCGCGGAGGCCCCCGTCGCCACCGCCACCCTCTGGATGCACTACCTCATCGACGAGCACGGCCACGAAGAAGGCGCCGCCCGCGCCCGTGCCGCCCTCGGCGTCGACGAGCTCTACCGGTCCGCCTACACCCGCTGGGAGATCGAGCGCGAGGTCTACAGCGACAGCCCGCCCTGCGGCTGCTTCTCCGACTGACCCCCGCACCCGCCACGAACCGAAAGGGGAAGCCCGTGAGGCTGCCCAAGATCAACGAACTCCACCCGGACCTGATGCGCCACATCTTCCGCAGCTCCGCGTGGACAATGGAAACCCGCGACCTCAAGACCTTCCGCTACACGACCTTCACAACCTGGGTCGTCGGCTACGAAGCCGTCGGGCATCACATCCTGGTCGGGCGAATGGGCCACTCGCCGGAGATCCACCGCGTTTCCGAAGGGGAGTGCGACGTCCGCCCCATCGCCTCGGCCATCCTCGCCGCCCTGCACCTCGCGGAGGACCCCGTGGGCACGGCCGTCGCCTGGATGCACGTCCTGGTCCAGGAGCACGACTACACCAAGGGCCTGATCATCGCGCGCCACGCGCTCGGCGAGGACCTCTATCGCGAGGCCTTCGACACCTGGGAAACCGAGGACGAAGCGCTCCCCGACGAAGTCACCCTCTGACCCGCCCTGCGGCCGCCGAGCCGGACCAGGCCGGCGGCCGCGGGCTTCCCCCGCCTCCCCATCCCAAGACCTCGCAGCGGGCCACCAGGCCCCGAAAGGAACACCATGCGCACCAGGATCGCCACCGCCAACGTCGGCCACTCCACCTACATCGACGACGAGGGCGACACCATCGGCGAGATCTACGTCATCCCCGCAGGGGAGGACCGCACGGTCTACCTCGCCTTCGCCCACAACTGGGAGAGCGACAGCCAGGAATACGTGCCCGAATGCCTCAACGCGTTCGACGACGTGGAGGAGGCCGTTGCCCAGATCGAGCGCCGCGCCCGGGAGGCGCAGGCCCCGACCACGCTGCTCAACGTCGACGGGCTGCTCGTCGAGGGCGGCCAGCTGGCACGGTGGGCCACCTCCGGTATCGGAGACGTGAGCTACCTGGTCGCCCGCGTCGGGAGCACCCTGGTCGCCTGCAACCCGGCTCCGCCCAGCGGGGATGTCCCGCTCGTCGTCATCCACGAGCCGAAGACCGGCACCTGTTCGTTCCGGGTGCACGGGGACAGCGTCGCGGACGTGGCCGCCCTGATCGTGGCCGCGCTCCTGATCACCGCGACCTCCGCCGAGGCCGCCGAGGCGAACACCCCCATCCCGCGCGCCACCATCCGGAAGGCGGGCCAGGTGCTCCAGGGTGCCCGCCAGGCGGCCGGAGCTCCGGAGCGCGGAGGCTTCCCCGAGCTGCGGGAGCTGCTGACCTTCTGACCCCACGCCAGCTGACACCACGGTGTCCGTCGAGCCATCCGCGCGGCGGGCACCGTGGCAACCGCCGTCAACACGCATGTTGACAACGGTTCATCATGCAACTAGGGTTCTACATGTCAGCAACGCACGATGAAGGGAACCCGCAATGGTCAACACCCTGACCGACATCACCGAACTCCCGATGGAATTCGCCGACTTCATCCCGTGGGAGCAGCCCGAATGGACATCGGCGGCCGGGTGCGTGAGGGTCTTCGACTACTTCATCGCCTACGGCATCCACCCCGACCTCGGCATCGGAGTGGTGACCGTGTCCAACCCGCACTGCGGCATCTACCAGGTGCGCCAACTCGCCCGCGTGATGGACACGCCGCTTGAGGATGCCCGCGCGACCGCCGAGTGCATCGTGGCCGCCGTGTGGACTGCCGAGAGGCCGGATCACCCGCTGGTGGTCGATCGCGCCGCATGATGCCGTGAGCCGCGTCCGGCTGGCCGTCGAGAGTGGATTCTCGGTGGCCGCCGTTCGTGGCGTCTCGGGGCGAATGGGCCTTCTTAGAGGGACGTGCCGACATTGCCCGTCTGGACACAACTGTCAACACGCGCATTGACAGGCTGGACTACTTCCATTAGTGTTCTTCGTGTCAGCAACGCTGAAGCACTCAGGAGGCACCGTGAACCGCACCGAGATCCCCGCCGCATTCCGCCCGTCGCGCACTGCCGTCCAGGTCTTGGGCATGAACACCGGCGACGCCGTCGCGGCCATCGGGAGTGCTGACACGATGCGAACCATCGTCGGCGAGATGGGCGCCCACTTCGCCCGCCAGGCCGCCGCCGCGCGGCGGGGTGTCGCGACCCGTGCTCGTAACGCCGAGGCGAAGGCGAAGGCCGAGCACGCTCGCGTTGTCGCCACCCGCTGCGGCGTCTGCTTCCAGATTCCTGCCGCGTCCGGCGCTTGCTGGTGCTGAGCGCCACCCGCGCCCGTCAACATGCGTATTGACGGGCGCGGGCATTGCTGGTAGTGTTCTACATGTCAGCAACGCAAGCACGGAGGAAACCCCATGCGAAAGCACGCACTACCCGCCATCGCCGCACTCGCGGTGACAGCGGCACTCGCCACCATCACCTACCTCGCCAGCGGCCCCGACACCTTCACGGCCCTCACCGCCCACCCCCTCGGCCCGATCGGCGTCCTCTTCGACGAGATCCGCACCGGCGTCATCAACGCCATCACCAGCCTCGTCACCGTCTACGACGCGCCCGGCAACGCCGGGGTCCTGGTCGCCAACCTCGGCGGCTACGAGTGGCGCGGCACCCCCGGCCTGTTCGTGTGCGGTGGCCAGTGCTGACCATCCCCGCCCGGCCCGACGTCGCCCGACTCGCCGAACTCAACACCAAGGCCGGACGCCCCACCGAAGGCCACCCGCTCGCCGCGCTCACCCGCGCCGAACAGGACGAGCACCACGAACTGCTCGACCAGCTGGTGCAGATCTACTTCGACGAGGCCGTCGTCTTCCTGCTCAAGCGGTTCCCCAGCTGCCCGACGTCCCTCATCGACTACGCCAACGACCTGCTCGAACTCGACGCGACCCGGAAGGGCCAGCCGTGAACCCCGACCAGATCCGCGACGCCATCGACACCGGACTCCGCAGCTACGGCTACCGCGAAGGCCGCACCCTCAAGGGCCCGCAGGCATGGCGCCACGCATGGCCGAGTGCCCTCGTCGACCACCTGACCGCGCAGCTCGTCGACACCCTGTCGGCCGAGCAGCCCGAACCGGCCGCCAACGCCGGATGACCCCGGGCAGGGGCGCCGCCATCCCCCGGCGCCCCTGCCCGGCCACAGCCGCCGCCAGCCGGCAGGCCGACACCGACCACCCCGCCCGGCAGCGAAGACGCGCCAGCGGCCAACCAGAACCGGAAGGACCACACCGTGGCTACCGAACTGCGCACCAACACCATCACCCGGCCCACGTGCAAACTCACGCTCACCATCGTCTACCGCACCGACGAAACCCAGATGGCGCCGATGTGGCACGTCACCGGCGACCTCGGAGACGGGAGCTTCGAGACGTACATCTCGCACGACTACTCGCACAACGTCTACGACGCGATTCTCTTCAACCACCCCAAGGCAACCGTCGCCATCGCCCGGCAACTCACCGCCCGCGAAGAGCAGTCCATCGGCGAAGTCCTCGTCATCAGCGGCACCGAACTCGGCGCCGAAGCCGACGTGATCAAGTGGCGCGACGAACTCACCGTCACCTACATCGTCAACGACACCGAGCGCATCGAGGCCGTTCCCGCGTGGAGGCTCGCCGCCCTGACCGGCCGCACCAGCAACGGGATGCCGTTCATCAACCTCGCCGAACTCACCGGCCTCAGCCTCGACAACGGCCAGCCGTGGGGCTCCCTGTTCCAGGCGCTCGACCTCGACCCGCGCGCCACCGTCCGCATCGTGCGCATCAAGCGCTGAATCGCCGTGTGGCCCCGCTGAGCGCGGGGCCGCGCGTTCACCCCGGATACCCCACGAAGACCCGCCAGCGGGCCAGCAGGCCCCGGAAGGACCCCGCCATGTACGCCGAGATCAGCAAACGCGACGTCGACCCCAACCAGTACTCCGACCTCTGGAAGGTCACCGGCGACTTCGGCCCCAAGGGCAACACGCTCTACGTGCCCGCCTGGGACCTCGCCGACCTGCACGAATTCGTCGCCACCCAGCACCCGAACACCCCCAAGTACACGGCGAAGCGCTACACCTGGGCCGAAGAAGAGCGCGTCACCCACATCACCGTGACCAGCGAAGGCAAAACCCGCCGCTGCGCCTACGACGAGGTGATCGGCGTGGAGATCACCTGCGACAGCTACGGCGACGCCGTCGGCGACTACGTCAAGTTGTGGCAGCTCGCCGCGTTCCTCGGCCACCCCGAGGAGGACGACGAGACGCCGCTCAACCTCGACGCCCTGATCGGCACGGACCCCGTCGACACCAAGGGCTGGTCCCGCCTGTTCATGCACGGCAACTACGGCGACGCCGCCAACCTGCACATCGTCAACATCGACACGCGCCCCTGACCCGCTCGACCGGCCCCGCCCGCCAGCGGGGCCGGTCCTGTTTCGCCGAGGACGCCACCCAGCCGCGGCCGCCGGCCTCCATCCCGCAGCCGCGGAAGACCCGCCAGCGGGGAAGCAGGACCGGGATCGCGCGATTCTCCTGGATAAGGATCGGGCGGAGCCGTATCACCGACTCCGCCCGAGTGCGCTGAGCTGGGGGTACAGCTCAGTGCGGAACTTCTCTTCATCTCGACCCAGCTAGATACCCAGCTGATGGCCTTGACCGTCATCCCGTGCCCGAATCGTAGGGCACAAGGAGGCACGTCACGCTCCAGGGCTGCTTCGGGGTGGCGGGCCCACCTGATCCCATCCGGACGCCACCGCGCCCCGCACACCCGACCGTCCAAGGGGGACACCGTGACCAGCCCGCCCGCCGCGCCGAGCCGCGACGAGATCCTGCGCGCCGAGCTCGCCGCGCTCACCCCCTCGCTCGCCCGCCTGGTCGACGAGGACTGGCGCCTTGACGCCGCGTGCGCCGAAACCGGCCCGGACGTGTTCTTCCCCGAGCAGGGCGACGTCTCCCGCGCGCATCGCGAGGCCCGCCGTGTCTGCCTCGGCTGCGCGGTTCGCGTCGAGTGCTTCGCGTCCTCGGTCGCCGCAGATGAGCGGTACGGAACGTGGGGCGGCGTGACGGCGGGGGAGCGGGAGCGGATCCGCAGGCGCCGCGTAGCTGCCTCGCCGACGGCCACGTTGTCTATCAATACGCGTGTTGACAACCGCCACTAATGCGACTAATGTTCTTGGTGTCAGCAACGCAACCAAGGAGGCATCATGAAGGGCAGTAGCGCCCAGGAGGGCGACGAGCGGACCGACTCCGCATCCGCCAATATCCGCAGGGACATGGCCGACGCGAAGATGTTCGGCCGCTGGGTCGACGCCGCGATCCAGCACGAGGTCACCCAGCGCGGCATCGAAGGCGCCGAGCGTCACGCGAACGGCAGCGAGTGGTGACCGCCAGCGCGGACACTCGGCGCTTCACGCGGAAGCGGATCGAGAAGGCCGTCCACGGCGGCCGGGATCTCGTCGACGAGGAACTTACGCTCACCGACAGGGACAGTGACCTGCTGGACCTGGTCGTCAACGCCATCCTGACCCGGCTCGATGACCCCAAGGTGGACTTCGACGGCGTCGTCGAGGAGTGCTACGAGGCGACTCCCAAGACTGTTCGGTCCTGGTGGGACTGGACCTGATCGAACTCGCCGGGCGGCGGCCCATGCGCGCCGTCGCCCGGCAATCCCCTCAGTCGGTCGTCAACGTGCGTGTTGACACGGCTCGCCAATGCGAGTAGCGTTCTATGAGTCAGCAACGCAATTGCACGGAGGATTCCTTGAGCGCCAAAACAGCCGTCGCATTCCTGCACGACGAACCGTTCGCCGAAGCCCGAGACGCCATCATTCCCGTACTCCTCGGCAAGCGGTGGAAGTACGAGACGCCCCCCTGGTCCGACAGCATCGCCAGCAACGACACCGTCGGCATCCGCGTCATCATCGAGCACGGTCACGGCATCCGCGTCCACTTCGCTGACGAGGCCGCCGCCGCCGAAGCGAGCCGCCTGTTCCGCCGCTTCATGGCCAACCCGAACCCCGCCGGATGGCGCCGCCCCGGCAGCGTCGTCGACGCCGTCCGCGACGCCATCCAGTACGTCCACTGCCAAGAACAACGCAAGCTCTTCGGGCTGCCGCCGCGCTGACCACCCGCGCCCGAGCCCGCCAGCCACCCCGAACCGGGAGAAACCCCATGCACCCCAACAGCGTGCCCACCAGACTCGCCCACCTCGACAAGATCGCCGACCGCATCGCCGCCGAACTCGCCCCCATCGGGTTCGTCGACGTCCCCCGCGAAGACGACAACGAAGTGCGCTACATCGACCACCCCGCCACCAAGACCTACTTCTCCATCGGCCTCACCGGCGTCAGGCTCAGCTACTTCGACCGTCCGGACGCCAAGGTCGGCCCGCGCACCGTCTGCCACACCATCCGCGTCGGATACGAACCGGTCGGAGCCCCCGCCCAGCACCGCGACGTCGACGGGATCGTGCTCATCGCCCGCCTCGCCGTCGCCTACTTCACGACGCTCGACGCCCAGCAGGACGTGGCATGAGCAAGAACCAGAGCATCGACGAGATCCGCAGGCAGATCGCCAGGCGCGCGCAGACCGATGCCGAACTCACCGCCCTGCTCACGCCACACGGCTTCACCCGCCACGCGAACGAGCACGCCGACGACATTCTCTACGTCCAGGACGACACGAACACGTACCTCTCGATGGGGACCTTCGACGTGTACCTGTCGTTCTTCGCCCCGACCGGCAGAGGCGACGACGGCCGCATGATCGCCCTCGGCCACGTCCACCAGGACATGCACGACAACGCCGCCGACACCTACGCGTACGTCGCGATCACCCTTCACGAGGCCGCAGCCCAGCGCCGACTCAACGAACTCGCCGAGCCGCGCTGACCAGCTCGCACACCCCCGGTCCTGCACGCCCCTGCGTGGCGGGACCGGGGTGCACCATCCCCAACCGACTTCACGGCCCGCCGCAGCCGGCAGGCCCCGCAGCCACCCACCAGGAGGCCCGCAATGCCCACCGCCCGAGACCGCGCCATCGTCGTGGTCGACGTCAAAACCTCCGGCGACGAGTTCAATCGCCTCGGCCACGCCCCCGTCGAAATCGCGTGGTGGAACCTCGCCACCGGCGACTCCGGCGACTTCCTCGTCAAGCACAACGTCCAGTACGTCACCGACTTCGGCGACCCCGACGCGCTCCGCGCCCTCCGCTACGTCGAACGCGGCCTCGGCGACCAGGACCAGGACCTCAACCACCGCGAACTCATCCGGCTCGAATCCCACCTGTACGCCAACACCCTCGCCGCCGTCGACGTCGCCCGCGTCGCCCGGCTCCTCGCCCTCCAGTACAAGCTCGTCCCGCCCTACCTCCGGCCGAACTGGGACGACAACGTCACCACCAACGAGCCGTGGCACCCGCGCCTGCTCGACCTCGCCAGCTTCGCCAGCGGCACCCTCGGCACCGCGCCCGGCCGACTCGACAGCCTCGCCGACCTCGCGGCCGCGCTCGACGTCGACCCGTTCCGCGAAGGCACAGCCGCGGGAGACGTCCACACCGCCGGAGAATGCCTCCTCGAGCTCATCGCCCGCAGCGAAGACCAGCACCACCGGGGCATCCAGCTTCGCCGGTTCTTCGGCGGCCGCCGCCGCGCCCGTCAGGCGGTCGCACGATGACCACCTTCGCCCCCCATGTCAACCCGCGTGTTGATGAGCTGGAGGAGATGGTGGAAGCTGCCGTCATGCCGACGCAGCCTGAACTCCGCACCGCCGCCGCCCTCATCCGCGCGCTCAAGCTCACCGACCAGGTCCCATTCGACCCGGCCAACCCGAAACACGAAGACTTCGCCGCGCTCATGGAGGTCGAGAAGGCCGCCCGTATCGCGATCGCGAACGCCCGCGCCGTCATGGTGAAGGGCTGGGTCGCTGAAGCGGGCGGTTCCCTCGGTCCCGTGGCCGCCGACCTCGGCGTCAGCAAGCAGACCCTCAGCCGCATGTTGGTCGACCACCAGAAGCGGGTGGAGGCGCGGACGTGACGACATTGCTCGACCGGCCCCGCCACAATCCCGTCCTGGACCGGGGCCTGTACGCCCGCCTGCTCGCGTGGCTCGACCAGCGCACCGCCCGCGCCCGTCGACGTCGACGGGCAAGCCTCGCCCGCAGGCTCACGCTCCGCGCCGCCAGGATGCCCGGCCACTGGGTACCCGCCACCGACGTCAAGGTCGGCGAAGTCATCCTCGAAGCCGCATCAGGCCCGCGCTACGGCACGGGGGAGCGGGTCCTGCACGCCACCCCAGCCGCGGCCGAAGGCGTCGTCGAGATCTCCACCGACACCGCCGAGCACGACCTTCCCGCCTGCGACTGGGTGCGGCTCGCCCAAACGAGCACGGCCTCCGGCTCTGGGAGGATGCCCCGGTGACCAGCCCCAACGACGACACCAAGCCGAAGCGGAACGCGCAGGACACGCTCGCCGACGTCCTCGCGATCGGCGAGAAGCTGCACGATGAGCAGTGGTCGAAGATGAGCACCGAGCAGCGCGCCGCAGCCGTGCGGGCCCTCGCCCGGCAGTTCGACGAGATCGGCGGCCAGCTGGAGAAGATCGCGAAACAGCGCGGCACCTGGACCGGCGTCCTGCCGCTCTACGACGGCGAAGCGACGTACGCCGCCATCGACGGCCGCCTCGTCCACACCGGTGTCGTAGGCGGCCCCGCATGGGCCGAGGACCCCGAGACGTTGCCCGAGCAGGTGATGTTCTGGGAACGGCCCGAGCAGATGAGCGGCGGCGCCACCCCTGCCGCCCGCACCGCCATCGCACGCCGCCGCGCCATCATCGAGGCCGGCGAGAAGGCCCTCGGAATCTCCGCCCCCGACCAGCCGTAGCCCACGGAGGACCCCGCCATGCCCGAACACGAACACCCAGTAGCGGACGAACTGATCGCCAAGTACTGGCCGCATCCGGACTACAGCAAGGACCGCGTCGCCTCCGCGCTCGACACCGCCGCCGAGCTGCTCCGGTTCGTCAACCACGCCCTGATCAACGACAGCGCCGGAGCCCTCCCGCACGTCCAGGACATTCAGGAGGCGGCCTATCGGCTGAAACTGATCTCCAGCCGCATGGCCCAGCCCGCGGAGCTCCTGGCCCGTCGACTCGTGCGCATGACGGACGAAGACCCCACGCTCTACGCCACCGAAGGCGACGCCAACACCCACACGCACGCGGCCGCCGAAGACCTCAACAGCGCCGTGCTTCGTTCCACCCACGTGGCGGTCGCCTTCGACGAAGCATTCAACAAGCTGGGCCAGGTCGGACACCGGTTACCCGACGAGGAGTAGGCCGTGTCCAGCCGCCAATGGGCAGCCACCCGCGACGCCTCCAGCTACGACCGGCCCGACGTTCGCACGACGAAGCGGTACCACTTCGCCCACGTCGGCAAGCCCTTCCGAACCGGCCAGCCCATGAGCACCGGGGCGGTCTCGATGAGCGCCGTCTGCTCCGGCGCCCTGCTCGACGAGAACGGCGCCATCCCCGCCCGCGACGTCGAACCGCGGCTCCGATGCCGACGCCTTGCCTGCCGCAACGCGTGGAAGGAACCCGATGCCTGAAGACCTCTCCTCGGTGACGGCCGCCGTCAAACGAGTCACCGAAGCCGCGAAGTCCCGCCAGGGCTACTACGCCCCGAGCAAGCTTGTCCAGGCCGCGAAGCTCCTCACCGCCCTCCAGCACACCGGCGCCGAGCACGGCATCAGCCCCGCCACGTGGGACTACGTCACCGACCTGGCCGGTGCCTGCGTCGACGCCATCCACGTCGGGCAGGGCAAGCAGGCGCCGAAAACAGCGGCAGCCGCGGAAGCGCTCCTCGGCCACGTCGCGCGAACGCTGGCGGAACGCGAGCTCTACGGCGTGCAGCCGGAGGGGCAGCTGTCGGTTCTGCTGCCGCGCGTCGAGACCACTCCGGCCTGGGGCACCAACGGGGACGGCCAGCTCGCCGTGTCGCTCTCCGCCGATATCGGCTGGTACCTGTACATCCACGATCGGGCCCGAATCGGTGGTTCCGTGCGGGATAAGGGTGTGTTCGCGCCGTTCGACGCCGCCGGAGCGGCTGAGGTCGCCGAAATCGCGATCCAGATCAATAGAGGCCCGCGAGATCTCTTTCATCGGTAAGCGGTCGCCGGCCTGACCGTGCGTAGTGCTGGTCCGCACGGGCAGGCCGGAACGGACGCTACGCCTCACCCGCTGGCCGGACCGCGTTCTTGTGCACCAGCTGCCGCACGGGGAGCGTCGTCCTCCCGTTGCTCGATACGAGCGTCAGGTCGACCAGTGCCCACCAGTCCCCGGTGGACGACATGACCCACGCCTGGAGCAGCCCGCGGACACGGCCGCCGCCGACGCCGTACGCCCGGCACCAGATCGGGGTTTCCTTGCCCCAGCGGAGGCGTTGAGCCGGGAGCACCTGGGACATGTCGACCTCGACGTCCTCCGGCGGCTCCTTCGGGCGCACGGCACCGCGCACCCATCCCGGAGACTCGCCATCGTCGAACACGCGTTCGATAATGCACGTTGGAGCGGGTGATAGTCCATCCGGGGGCAAGGACGCCGCACATCAGGGCGTCAGCTGGCCCCCGCACCTCCGATTGCGAAAGAGTGGTCCCCGTGGACAAGCCGCTTGAACTCCCCGACGTCTATGAAGTCCGGCAAGGTCATGCGCTGGAGGCGGCCGTGAAGACCGCCCGGGAGACCGGTGACATGGGGCCAGTGCTGAAGATCGTGGACCACATCGCCGCCGAAGGCGACCAGGATCGGGAGTTCGTGCTCGCCCTGGCCCTGTTCCGGCACCAGCTGTTCGCGATCGAGGCTGGCGATGAGAGCACCATGAAGGCGTTCGGCGAGCTGATGCAGGCGCGATTCTCGCCGGAGATTCTGGACCAGGTCATGATGTTCTCGATGCTGACCGCCGGGCTGCGGCAAGGCTGGCTACCGGCCGACGACTACGACAAGCTTTCTGCCTACCTGGCCGACAAGGACGCTGGCCTCCACGCACAGCTCGACAAGGTCGAACGCCGGGCCGCGTAGATCGATCGGCCATACCCGTCACGGTCATGGCCGATCGGGTGAACCATCAGCGAATCGGCAACCGTAGGTTGCCGGGCCAGCATCCGGCAACCTACGGTTGCCGGATGCTGTATCCCCTCGACGTCCTCGAACGACATGAGTTCGGCCAACAACTTCAACGCCTCAACATCGAAAAACGGCACATCGGATACGGCTCCGACATCGAGACCCTCGACGTCCTTCAGGGCGCCGTCGCCGCCGATCGCGCCGGCCTGGAACGTCCGGACAACGTGACCACCGAAGACCTCCACAGAGGCCTTCGCCTGCTCGTCAACCTGCGCGAGGATCTGGACGCCGCCGAGATCCGTTTTATCGAAGGCGCCCTAGACCGGGGCCAGTCGCTCACCGCCCTGGCGAAGGACGTGTACGGCTACAGCCGCCCAGCCCTCACGAAGCGGTACTACAACATCCTCGGCGGAACCCGCTCGCCTCTGGTCGGAAACCCGGAAGCGGTCACCCCGCCCGGGATCGTGGTGCGGTACTGGATGGCGCTCACCGAGGCCGACGTCACCGGGCAGGAGGCCGTTGAAGTGCAGCTGCGTCGCTTCGGCAACGACTACAAACCTGTCGTCCCGTTGAAGTTCAGCCGCGGCGAGAGCGCCTCATGGTTCGGCGAGCTGCCTCGACCGGGCAAGGTTATGAAGAGCACCATCTACCCGTCGGGGGACAGCACACGACCGATCGAGGTTTGGGTGCGCGCCGAAGCCGCGCCAGCGACGGAGGAGCAGGGGCGATGACCAGCAGCCAGCAGGCGAGAAACGACCCGAACAGGCTGCCCACCTGGGACCACATGATGGGCAAGGCGCTGGAGGAACTGACCGGCGCGCGGGGACGCCTCGGTGACGCCCGGGACCAACTCAACTCCGACTGGCGGCCGCCCGGCCCGTACTCGGTCGACGCCGGACACGATCGCGTCGCGGTATTGAAGAAGATCACCGCGTTGAAGACGGGCATCGACGAGGTCAAGCGCGACCTGTACGCGATGATGGACCGCGAGAACGAAGCCCGGCCAGCCAAGAAGTCCTCGGAGACGCACGATGACCGGTGATCGTGACTTCCCGCACCCGCTGGGGAACATTCGACCCGCGCCCCAACCTGCTCGCACCGAGGCGGAACTCCTTGCCGCGCTGGGGCTTTCGGCCGACGTTCCCGCCACCGGCTTGAGCCAGATGTGCGACTTCTGCGAACGCTCGAAGGAACAGCGGCCGCCGCGCTGGTACTACCCGGTGAAGTCCACCGTCACCATGAACTTCGGCGGTATCGACGTCCCGGTCGACGCAGGGATTCTGACCGGTACCGGCTGGGTCGCCTGCGACCACTGCCACGCCTTCATCGCGCGCGAAGACTTCGCCGGCCTCGCCGAAGAGCTGGGCTACGCGCAGCTCGAGTACAGCGCCGTCGACCAATTCCGGAAGATCATGCTCGGACCCGGGCAGCCGCTGGACGCGGGGAAACGAGGCCCATCGTGATCACCGAAGCCCAAGACGCGTACCTGCGCAGCCTCCGGGAACGCGACGAGGCAGGGGAGCGGCGGATCCTCCAGCTCGGCCCGTGGAGCCAGGCGATGATCCCGGCCATCACCTGGTACGCCACCCAGAAAGGCGACCAGCCGCCAGTTCCATCGGACGACGAGCTGACCGACCTTCTTCGGCAGGAGAGGGCGGGGGAGCGGTTCGACACCGAGATCGGCCCCTACAGCGCCCTCCTGCTCGCTTGGGCGATCAACGGGGTGATCCGCCACCAGGACTTCAAGGGGTACGGGCCGGACATGTTCAGGCTCATGCTCGACCAGCTGACGCTGATGTTCATCGACGATCCCGAAGGCGCCGAGCTTCTTCGGGCCTGGGAAAGCGCACGCTAGCGGCGCTTCTACCCCGAAGACTCCTCCTGAGCGGCGATCTCGGCTCGTAGCGCGCGCCGTTCGTCCGCATTCAGGGCCGGAGGTCGCGGCCGCCGCCCGCGGTTCGGGTAACGGATCTTCAAGGCGGCCGCCGGAGGCGCGGTGAGGTAGCGCGCGTAGGCGCACCCATCCACGTGAAGGCAGTGATCCACCCGGCCGTTGCACCAGTTGCACAGGAACCCCCGTACGAAACCGGTTCGATGATCGTGGTCGACGCGTTCACCGCGCATCGGACACGTCATGCAGGTCGAACCATACGTGGCGATCAACCGCCTCCGGATGACGGCGATCGGCCCGGTTCCCGTCGTGCTCAAGGGCGGAGACAGCAGCTCGATGGCCTCCAAGGGGACCGAGCAGCGGCGATGAACAGCCTCACGGATCATGCGGTCGAGATCTTCGCGTTCCGCGCCGGAGTGCCGCCCGTGGAACCACTGAAGGTATTCGCGACGTCCCGGCGTCAGGTCTTCCAGCCCCACCATGCAGCAACGATCCCAGTTCGACCGCGGGCGGGCTATGGTGAACACGTGACTGCGGCCGCGCACCACCCCGAGCACCCGGAGCCCAGCGGGCTGGAATCGCCCTGGGCGATCCGGGATGCCCTCCTGCCGGAGGAGCGCGATGAGTTCGGCGCTGCTTTCCAGCGGGCGCTGGATGTGGCAAAGCAGACCCGGAACCCGGGCCTCATCTTCGAGACGCTGGAGAACTGGCGTCGGATCGCGCAGCAGACGCTCGTCGACCCGGCCGCGCACCGCGCCATGCTCCAGCAGGCCGCGCGCACCATGCGGACCGGAGAACCGCCGGCTGGCGCCGTATCGCCCGCCCAGGTGCGGGCCTTCCTCGGCCGGTAGGACCCCTTCTCCTGTGGCGTACCGCATCGTGACGGATCCGCGTGTCCTCGACCAGATCCGCAAGCTCCCGGACGACGTCCTGGACGACTTCGTCGAGGTGTACGACTTCCTCGAGCTGGTTCCGTGGAGCGCGCCGCCGTACAACATCGCCAAGCCCGATGGGCCGATGCGCCAGCTGGACTTCGCGGAAGGCCGGGGCTGCGTGACCTATCTGGTGCTTGACGACCAGGACCGCGTCGACGTCCTCGACGTCACCTGGCTCGGCTGATCCTCTGTTCGAGGGAATCAGTGGGGAATGTCCAGACGTGGACATTCCCCACCGCTGTTTCGTGCTGGAGTGGCGGTATGCCGAAGTACGCGCGCCGCGACAGCGAGATCGACAGCGACAAGTTCCAGGCTATCGAGGCACGGATCGTGATCCCGCGCTTCAACCTGACCCGGCTGCTGATGACCATGCACCCCCGGACGATTTTGCCTGGCTCCAAGCAGAAACCGCTCACGGACACAGACGTCCGACATGCCATCGATCACGCGGCGAAAAACCTGACCTTGGATCCGAAGCACCCGATCGTGGAAGCCCTCGACGGTCCCGACTCCGCCATACGCGACGCGGCCCTGCTGCTGTACGCGTGGATCGATACCGAGCTGATCCGCTTGGGCGTCTTCGGGCCCGATCAGCACGAGTGGATCGGCTACCACTTGGCGAAGCGCGGCCTCAAGCTCCCCGAGGGCGTCACTGCGGGACGTCAGTAGTCGAACTCGTGGACAAGCGCGTTCTTGGTTTCCCAGTCCTCGTGTGCTTGCGCTCGTTGCTCCTGGCGCCACCCACGGCACTCGGCGTCATGTTCTTCGGTAGCGGAGCAAGACAAATCTCCCGTGCACTCCTGCTGTTCGTCAGCCATTGGTCAAGTGTGGTGGATGGTCGACGTTGAGCGCGAGCAGACCGACCCACGCTCGACCCACGCTCAGCCCACGCTACGACCGCGGTGAGCGGCGCGGCAGGACGCGCAATGCCCGCCCTGCCGCGCGCCCTTGGCTGTACCGCAGATCTCGGCGGGACAGGTCTCCGCAAGGACCCGCTCCAGCTTTTCGCTGAACTCCGCATCCCACCGGGCCCTGCCGTAGACCGCGTGCGTCGTCTGGCCGACGACGGCCGCGGCTTCCGACAGCCGGAGGCCGGCGCGCAGCTGCTCGAACAGGACTTCGTGGTCCTCGGGATCGAACGTCGCTTCGCGCAGCGACCGCCGCCACGACGTTGTCTCGGCGTTGTGCGCGGCGCGTGCCACGTCGTCGCGAGCGCCTTTCCGCCAGCGGGAGACGTCCGCGTAGATCGTGGGCATGTTGTTCCTCCACAGGGGCAATGAAGGGGCCGAGATCGGCCTGGTGTTTGAAATCCGCGAGAGCGCGGCAACCCCGCTTGCGCAGGGACGACGATCCGAGCTGGCAAAGCGATGAGGCAGGCCAGGGATCAACCCCGCTGATGCGGGGACAACATGCAGTCGGGATCGTACGCGAAAGGTCCTTCGCCGATCCAGCGCGGCTGGTCAGTGCTCGGTGATGGTGAATTCGCGCGGGTTGAACGGGGTCGTGGTGATGTCATCCCGTGGCTGCGGAACGGTCGGGTCGAGCTCCAGCTCGTACATGCCGGTCTCGGTCCCGGTGCCGGGATTCGTCCAAGGTCCCGTGACGGTGCCGGTCCAGCTGGCCGCGTACTGGGACATGTCGCCCTCGTAGAGCCAGTGGGTGTCGATGGTGATCCGCTTGCCGATCAGGTGCGACCAGTCCAGACCGGGCGCGTGTGGCTTGTCCTTCCGGCAGTAGGGCGGGCAGTGCTCGCGGAAATGCCAGAACCCCTGCAACGCCTTGCCGCACTTCGGGCACTCGGTGAAGTCCTTCGACCGTTTCCGATCGCTTTCACAGGTGGGGCAGTCCTCGCCGGGCTCCTGCCAATGCTCGGCGTGCTCACGCTCGACCTCGCGGAAGTACGCGTCCAGCTCGGCCTCCTGCCGTAGTTCGGCGCAGTAGCAGCCGTCGCAGGTGGTGCACACGCCGCAGCCGGTGCACAGGTTGCCCAGGTAGTGCCCGCAGATGGGGTTGACGTCGTTGTCGAGGGTGACGACCGCGGGCATCTCCGGGCCGCCCTGGTCGACGGGACGGGGCCGGAACGGGTTCGCGGTGGCGGTGCTCTTGCGGTCGTCGGCAGCGTCGATCGCTCGTAGTGCCTCGGTGTACGTCACGCCGTGGTCGGTCATGTATTGCCGGACGTCGCGGCGGCGACGGTGGTTGTGGCGGGTCATCAGGTCGTCCTCCAGCGAGGTCCCACGCACCCCGCGAGGTCGGCCTGGTCGCCCAGGTGATCGCGTCGGGTGTGCCGGTCGCACTGAGGCGGCGCCGTCTTGTCCTCGGTCGCCGTGTTGGCCGCGTGGGGACCGGATCGGCTCGGAGATGGGCCTGTGCGTTGCCCAGGCCATCACGATAGCGAAGCTCACCGACAATGACGATCCAGTCACCGGATCGGCGTTATGGCGCCTCGCTCTTGAAGGGGACGGCCTGGCGGACCTGCCGTACGAGGTCTCGCAGTGTGTCGGTGGCGGCGAACCCGTGGCCTGTGCGGAAGCGGAAGAACGTCCCCTTCATGCTGTCGGACACGGTGGGGTCTTTGGTAGCTGGCAAGAAGGCGCCATCGTCGTCGATCATGCAGGCCGTGGGGGTTTGGAGGACCAGATTGGAACCAGGGACGAGCAGGAAGTCCTCGGCCGAAATCCAGCCCTCCTGGTCGATTTGAGGTAGCTCGACGTCGTTGAAGTTCAGCCGGAGGAAACCGCGGACAGGTCCCTGGTGGCGGCAGAGGAACAACACCGCCTCGGTCGAGTCCTTGTATCGGAGAAGCTGGTCGTGGGGGTGTGCATCGACCACCGTGGCCAGTTCGAGGTAATGCGTGGTGACGTCCCGGCCGTTCGGCAGCTTGGAGAACGCGAGCCGGTCGACGGCCACGCCGAGAAGCAGAAGGACGAGCGTCGCGATGGCCGCGACGATGAAGTCCCCGTTGCGGAATCCTTCGTACAGCGCCCCGGCCGAAGGCAGAAGTATCACGAGGCTCAACAGGGGCCTCTTGAATCGCCACAGGTGTGCAGCCGCCGCGCGGCCCGCTGTTCGCGCGCTCATTCGGTCACTCTGCCAAAGGCCGTTGGAATGAAGCTGCACTACCCTACTCAGTACATAATCTGTATTATGTACTGAGTATCCAAACACTGTTACCTAACGGAAGGTCTCCGATGACGCAAGCCGAGCACGATCGGCTCATTGCCCAGTTGAGTCAACGGCTGAACAACAAGAGCATCTGGCTCAAGCGCGCGCAGGCTGAAATGGAGGCAGCCGAGACCGCTTGGAATCAGGCCGACTGTCCTGACACTGAAGACAGCGACGAGTACTACCACTACATCCGCGCGGCGGCATGGCTCACGCAGTGCGAACAGGAAGTGATCGACGCAGGCCGCGCGCTGGACGAGGCGGCATCGGCGGCCGAGGGGGCTGGAGCATGAGCCCGTGGCTTCTCGGCATCGCCGCACCGCTCGGGGTCGTACTTGTCATCGGTGCGGCCGCGCTCATCACGCGGCTGACCGAACGACGTCGCTCCCATCAGAGAGCCACCGTCTGCGACATGCGGACGTTCCACGTCGCCGAGCGCCAGGTGGCCTGGCAGGTTGCCCGGCACGACTGGGAGATGGCGCACCTGAACGCGGAAGTGATCTGCACCTGGCTGACGAGCGAGCGCCACTACGGCAGCGCCCGACGTCAGCGGAAGATCAAGCAGGCCCTTGAGGTCTGGAACGCGCGGCGCGTCGAGTACCGGCCAGAAGAACACCCCGCCTCGCAACGCGACGCGTAGAACCTTCACGTCCGCGGGCCAGCACTTCGCGGCAGCAACACCACTTCCGATACCCACTTCGAGCTGTCAGCACAACAGCGAAGGAGACACCAATGTCCACCACGGACACCACGGAACCGGCCAGCAGAGCCGAATTCCCGTTCGCCGTCACGATCACCCGCCCTGGCCACCCGACCCTGTACCTCGGCTACCGGTTCCAGCACTCCGCCGAACACGCAGCCTGGGCATTCACCGACATGCTCACCGGAACCGCCCACCCGACCGGCACGACGATCAACTGGGGCGCCACACCGCCCGACGTCGAGATCGTCCCGCCAGCGCCCACCACGCCCCGCGAGATCGCCGAACACCCCGACTTCCCCGGCGAACGTCCTCCGATCTTCCCCGACCTGTACGCGCGGGTACTCGCCCAGCACGGCCACGACCTCGCCCCAAAACTCTGGTCAAACGCGTGCTCCATCTACGACGCGATGCACCAGCCAGAAGAGGAAGCCGAGGTTGAGGTGGGGTCCTTCCCGATCGATCCTCACACCCTCGAAAGCGTGTTGCTGGAGCACGTCGGCGAATCTGAGACCCGGGCCATCTTCGCGGCGCTCGGCGCGGCTGCGGGCGGTGCTCGATGAGGAGGACAGATGCCGTGTGGCGCAAGGCGATCGCTGCGGAGCGGGACCGGCTTCACGTCACGCAGAACAAGGTGGATGACGCTTGGCTGATCGAGCACTCGCCCAGCTTGTTCGGGACGCCCCCGGTCGAGCTGGCCGCCGGCCTCGCCTACCGGACGTCGCTGACGGTGGGATTCGGCGACAACAGAACGGTGATGGCTGCTCGCCAGGCCGTTGTGATGGAGGCGGCCGGGATGCTCGCCGATCCGGCACAGCAGGAGCGGATCACCGCGGTGCTCGCGTTCGTGAGCGACCCGGCGACCTGCGACCTCTCGGGCGCGGTCGTCGCCGACAAGGTCCGCGCACTCCTCGATGGGAGCAGATCGTGAACGTGGATCCCAGCGCCATTCAGGCGGCTATCCGCGAGAACCAGGGGGCGGCGTCCTTCGCGCCGCCCCCTGGGTGGGCCGCGCCGAACATCGCCGAACCGGTCCGCGACAAACCCGCTGCTGCGCGGTTCTGCACGGACGGGCATCGGCTGCGGTTCCCCACCGAGCGGGCCGCACTCGCCCGGCTTGCTGAAATCCAGGACAGGCCTGCGGACCCGGACAGGCTCTACAACCCGGTCCGGGTCCGCGACTGCCGCAAATGCGGCGGCTTCCATCTCACGTCAAACCCCGGGAAAGCCTGGCGCAGTGGCAAAACCCCCCGCACGATCCGATCTGCAAGGAGGCAGCGTTGAGCGAAGACGTCGCCGGTGAACTCGTCCCGGCGGAAGCGATCCCCGCCCAGGCCCGGGACGAGGCCGGCGAGCGTTGGCAACGCGAGCTGGCGATCGTCCGCGCGTGGCTCAAGGAGGTCAAGGGCAACACCAAGTCCACCTACGCGGACGCGATCGGCTGGCCGTACGACAAGAACGGAACGTGGCGCGACACCTCGCGGCTGCGCAACGGCGTCACGTGGCTGTCCTGGTGCGCCCGAAACGGGGTGCACCTGCTCGACGTCGGCCGCCAGCACGTCGTCGCCTGGGCGGAGGCGCTCAACGAGACTCCGCACCCTGACACCGGGCAGACACTTCCTCACTCGACGCGGGCGCACACCTTCACCGCGGCGTCGGCCTTCTACAAGTGGGCGATGCAGGAGGGGATCACGGTCGTCAATCCGATGGAGCTGATCAACCGCTCGAACCTGGGCGTCGAGATGCCGAAGGGCACGAAGTCGACCACCGCGTCACTCACCCGCGAAGAGGTCGGTGCGCTCCTCGCGGCCGCGGACAACGACGCCGTGGAGTCGTTGCGCCTGCGGAACTCGGCGATGGTCTGGTTCCTGTTCACCGTCGCTCCCCGCGTCACCGAGATGACCACGCTGCGGGTCGGCAAGATCCGGCACACCCACGGCGTCCGTGTCGTCGACCTGGTACTCAAGGGCGACCGGCCGCACAGCGTCACGTTGCCGCCGGAGGCCGGGGAACGCCTCGACCGGTACCTCAGCTCGCGCGGGATCGGCTCGGCCGTCGTCTTGCGGGGCAAGGCATCCGCTCCCCCGTACCTGTTCGTCACCGCCAACGACCGGCCGTTGGCGCGGTCCGCGGTGAACGCCGTCCTTGAACGCCTTGCCCGGCAGGCCGGGATCGCGGATCCGAAACGGGTCACCGCGCACGTCGCCCGCCACACCCTGAAAACCGAGGGCAACGTCCAGGGCTACACCGACGAGCAGCTGCAGGAGCATTTCGGACACCGATCCAAGGAGACCACGGGCCGGTACGGCAACAAGCACTTCGACCCGGCAAGCTCGCCCGGTTTGGCGATCTCGGCTGCATACGCCGAAGCTGCCGCCGAGCATCGCGGGTCGCTATGATCTCTGGTGGTCACTCGCGCTGACCACTCTCCGCGCCGGGACGGCACCCACGTTGCCACCGGCGAGGCGGACAAGACGGCTCAGGGCCTCGGCGCGGAGCTTGAACTTTGGATACCCGTGAACGGCAGACCTCGCGGGGTGACGTGGGCGCTCCGCTGGAGGACGCCATCATGACCAGCCGCAACACCAAGAGACTTCTCCGCGAGCGGAAAGCCGCCACCGGGGAGAAGCACACCGATGCCCTTCGGGCTCTAAACGAGCAGCGGGACGCCGTCACGGCGGCCTTGGATGACCTGCCCACGTCCCGTGGCGAGCAATTCGGGTGGCACGAGTTCGACCACGAGCAGTCCAACGACCTCTTCAAGTGCGGTTTCTGCGGGGCGTACGAAGTCGAGTTCAAGGCTGCTGGAGCCCCCTACCCGCGTTGTCCTGTCGGTGGGGACGACCGTGCCGCCGCCGCCGCACAACACGCGAATGACACCGCAAAGAACGTGTTAGCCCACAAAAGGGACGGCTACGACCTCACCTACGAAGACTCTGATCCGCACATCCGGCCGCTCACGCCTCCCGACGTCCTGCGCGAACTGGGGACGTCGGCCTGGAGCACGGTCTGGGTCGACAGGCCCGCGATTAGGACCTCGCCCGACACCGTCGAGTTGATCGAAGACCTCGCCTACTGCCACACGGTCCGCGCGGTCGCGCTGATGACCTTGTTGGCCGAGGCCAGGATCCCGGAGCCGCACGTGGTGAAGGCGTTGCGGGCAATCCCACAGGCCGCGGCGGACAGGTACGACAGGTTCGAGGCGGACCTGCTCATCTCGTCGGACGCGTTGCACGCCGCGACGTTGCTGCGCGACGAGGTCACTTCCCGTTGCCCAGAGCCGATCCTGCTGTTGCTGCGGGGCCGGATCAGAAAGGCGTTGTGGGACCGGCCCGGGGCTGCGGCGGACTTGTGCGCGGGCCTGGCGGCGCATGGCGGGCCGGTCCCGGTCGAGGGGGAAAGCCTCGCCAACCGGCACTATGGCGCTCACGTCGCTGCCACGTTGTTCGCCAGCTTCCTCGAAGTGCCGACATTGCGTTGGCCGCTGGCCGCCGCGTGGGCCGCAAGCGGGCTCGTCACGGAGTGGCTGGAGTGGGCCAAATGGGCCTCCGGGTATCCGGAGAGCGCCCGCGCCAACCTGGGCGGGCTCATCCCGTACGTCCTGAGCGACAGCAGCGCCGATCTGGTCGACGCGCCGTTGCCCGCGAACTGGGCCGACCTGATCGAATCAGCCGGCGAGCAGGCGTCGAACGTGAGGACGTAGCTGCTCGATCAGGTCGGGGTGGTCGCCGCGGCCGATGATCCGCGCGGCCCCGTACACCTGAGCGGTCCGCCCGGCCGGGGAATCGAGGACGTCGACGAACGTCTCGTGCACCCGCCGGGCGGTCTCCGGTACCAGGAGGCTGTTCAGGTACAGCGTGGCGGCGTCGATGCCGACAGGTCCGCATCCCCACATCTCCCAGTCGAGGATGCCGAGGCGCGGCGCGAGGACGTTGTTCCAGTGCAGGTCACCGTGCATGGTGGCCCAGTGGTTGATCGGCATCGCCGCCGCGGTGGTCGCGCCGAAGATCTGCGCGGTTCGCCGATCGATGCCGCTGGGGCGGGCGAACCGGGTCGTCGGGGTGATGGCGACGCGGTAGAGGGCGTGCCGGAGGCCGGCGAACCAGCTGTCGTCGACGTCGAGCGGCTGCCGTAGGACTTCGGTCGGGGCGCACGGGGTGCCGTCGAGCACGGTCATCAGGTCGGCACGGACGGCCAAGTCGCCGTGGCTCCATGTGGCGCTGTTGACGATGATCGGTTTCGGAACGTCGGTGATCGCGTTCGACTCGGGAATTCCGGTCCACATGGGATCGTCTGCCCACTGGCGTTGTTCGCAGCCGACGCGGAGCCAGAGCGGTCCGTCAGCACCCCGCACGAGGGTGCTGACGGACCGGAGTTGCCAGCCGAAGCGCGGCTCCCCGGCGACGGTAACCTTGAAGTCTTCGGAGGCGTGGTCGAGCTGCGTGAGCATCCACGCGCGGAAGGTTTCGTCGGACTGCGTCGGGGAGCTGGTCACGGTTTCGTCTTCTACCTGGGGAAACAGTTGATCGGGTAGCAGTTGCCGCCATCGGGTGCACACGCCTCGGGTGCACTGTTCTTGCGGTCAGGCATTCCGGCGCGGACGAGATCTTCGCGGATGGCGGGCATGTTGCCGAGCACGTGAGCGAGTGACCTGTTTTTGAGGTCTCCGACCGTCACTGTCCGCGCCATCGTGCAGGGCCGGACCCGGCCATCCGGCATGACCGCTGCGACGCCGTCGCCGCAGCCTCCGCACAGCTGCGTCGCGTCCGTTGTCTTCTCGCCGGTGCCGCAGCTCGAGGAAGCTCCGCGGCCGACCTTCCGAAGCCGGTCGTAGCCGATTTGCGGGACGCCGAGGTCGACGAGCTCGGCGCGGGCCTGGTCGACGCGCTGGCCGTTGCGAACGTCGATGACGCCGACGCGGAGGGGAATCCCGAGGCTTCGGGCGATGGAGATGTTGGCCTTCGTCCTCGCGTAGGTGGGACGTTTGGTGATCGCGGCGTGTTCGCCGGGGTCGTCGGAGTAGTAGCTGGTCGCGAGGGAGACGCCGAGTTCCTTGAACACGCGCCACATGGTCGGCGTGATGCGGACGAGGTTCGAGAACACCTCGATTTCCAGGGCGAAGCTGTGTGCGTGGCGGATCAGGTCGAGCAGGCCGGGGTGCAGGGTGGGCTCGCCGCCGATGAACTGGACGCGGCGGACGCCGAGGCCGGCGGCCTCGAAGATGACTTCTTTCCACTGGTCGGTGGTCATCGTGCCGTGGGTTCCGTCAGGGCCGCTGTCGGCGCAGCAGTGCCCGCAGTCCAGCTGGCATTTGCCGGTGATTTCCAACCACAGGAACTTGGTATCCGTCGCAAGGGCGGTCATGCGGTTTCCCTCCCGCTGTCGTTGGGCGCGACAGTGCGCACCAGCATTCGCCCTTTCCCCACGTGCAGCGTAAACGACCGAATGCGATCGCACAGCTACCAGATGTAGGAACCGTTCAGCCGGTCGTGGTCACGATGTGGCCGCGACCGGCAGGGAGCTCAGCCCGCGCAGGGTCACCGTGGATGCCCATTCCGGCTCGCCCGCGAGGCGCAGATCCGGGAGTCGGCGGGCAAGTTCCCCCAGCACGATGCGCCCTTCCAGCCGGGCCAGCGGCGCGCCGAGGCAGAAGTGGATGCCGTGGCCGAACGTCAGGTGCCGTGCTGGCGGGTGCGCGATATCGAAGGTGTCGGGTGTCTGGTGTGCACGAGGGTCGCGGTTGGCCGCGCCGAAGAACACAAGCGCTGTGTCACCGGCCGCCATTTCGACGTCGCCGAGGGTCGAGGGAGTCAAGGCGGTGCGCATGGTGAGCTGGATCGGCGAGTCGTAGCGCAGGATCTCCTCGACCGCCCCCTCCGCGAGCGAGCCGTCCTGCGCGAGCGCGGCGTACTGCTCGGGGTGACGCAGGAGGGCGAGCACGCCGTTTCCGATCAAGTTCGTGGTGGTCTCGTGACCGGCGACCAGCAACAGGGTGAGCGTGACCAGCAGCTCGCCCTCGCTGAGCATCTCGCCTTCGTCCGACACCGCTACGAGCGCGGACAACAGATCCTCGCCGGGCGTACGACGGCGGGCGGCGGCCAGGTCCCGGAAGTAGGCGATGAACTCGCGTCGCGCCGTGGCCGCCTTCTCGACAACCTCGGGCGGCAGCAGGAATCCGGGGTCCGACGCTCGTGCCATCGCAGCTGACCAGGCGCCGAACCGTTCCCGGTCCTCGACCGGAACACCCAGCAGTTCCGCGATCACCGTGACCGGCAGCGGCACGGCGAGCGTGTCCATAAGGTTGGTCTCGCCAGCGTCGACGATCTGGTCGATCGCCGCGGTGGTGAGCGCCTCGATCCGCGGTTGCAGGTCCTTGATCACGCGCGGCGTGAACGCCTTCGAGACCAGGCGGCGCAGCCGGGTGTGGTCTGGCGGGTTGAGGAATGCGAACGCGCGCACCACTCGCCCTTGCGCGTCGACAGGGTGATCGGGGTCGTCGTCCGCGATGACCTCTGGCTCGGGGTGTCCGAAGTCGGCACCGCGCAGTACCTGCTCGGCCTCAGCGTGCCCCAGAACGGCAACGAACGGTCCACCGACCCTGACGACCGGGGACTTCTCCCGCCACTGCGCGTACAGCGCATACGGGTCGGGGCGGTTCTCCGGGTTCAGCAGCTCTCCCAGCATGTTCACCCCGGCACCTTCTCACGGTGCGCTGCACGTGCTCGGCGGTGGTGCTTTCGTTGGCCAGTCCACACCGGAGGGTCACGATGTGGCCGCGACAGGTAACGCAAGATCAGGTCGGCGAGACATACCGGCGTTGACCATCGTCATGCTGGAGGGGTTCGTGATCATCCGCCGTACTGTGGCCGCTGCATCTGTTGCGCTGGCCGCGTTCTCGTTGGCCGCGTGCAGCGGTAGCTCGTCGACGTCCACCGGCACCGGCGCGGCCGCCGAGAGCGCCAGCGCGAAGACCGCTGACGACGTGACGAAGGCGCTCGGTGAGAAGATCGCCTCGGTGAAGCTGATCAAGGCGTATACGGCGGAGGACGACCCGAATCACCTGTTGGGCCGCCCGAACGGCTACACGTCGAAGACGGCGTTCGGCGACTCACGGGTCAAGGCGGCCGACGTCGAGTACCTCGGCGCGGACGCGGTGGAGCGAGGCGGTTCGGTGGAGGTGTTCGCGGACGAGGCCGGCGCGAAGGCGAGGATGGACTTCATCCAGTCGGTGTCGAAGAACCTGCCCTCGGTCGGCGAATACGACTACGTGAAGGGCGCGGTGTTGGTTCGGGTGTCGCGGTTCCTGACGCCGGACCAGGCGAAGGAGTACGAGACCGCACTGAATAGCTGATGACATAAGGAAAAGCGCCCGGTGGCCTGATGGCTACCGGGCGCTTTTCGTCACCCCCAGGGTTTCCGGCGTCGAGGGTTGCCGGAAGGGTCTCTTCGGGGGTGGTGCCGATGGGCACTCCACTTTGCAGTCCTGCTGGCGACACAGGGAAAGCGTGTCGGAAGGTCTGTGTCGCCAGCAGGATCCCCCTGCTCCTCGGCGCTGCGCGTAGTGCTGATCCGCGCGGCGTGAGGTCTTCACCGTATCGAGCGCTCCGCCTGGACGTCAACTATAAATTACATCCAGGCGGAGCGTGTGATGTACAAGTTACATCGGTGCGACTCAGAACGTCGGTACGAACGTCAGGATCGTGATCCCGAACCCGAGGGCGGTACCCGCCGTGACCTGGCCTGTTGTGTGGTCGCCGGTGACGACGCGCGACCAGCAGATGAGCGCCACGACGAGCAGCAGCAACAGGGCGACGGGCCCATAGACCACGGCCAGCGTGGCGACTCCCCCGCCGGAGACGGCGGCGTGCAGGCTGATCTTCCACCAGCTGGTGATCGCGAACGTCACGACGAGCGAGACCAGCATCGCGATCGCCATGTACACCAGGTCGGTCGGCGCCTTCCACGTCAGCATGATCGCCAGCCCGACCGCGGTGGAGGCGAAGCACACGATCAGCGGCTTCACGCGGCCTTCGCGGTTGCGGACATGGTGCCCGTCCCAATCGCCCTTTCTCGCGCCCCGCACGATGAACGCCATCGGGACGGCCGCGCAGAAGAACGCGATCACGAAACCCCAGAGCAAGGTGTAGCCGATGCTGTAGCCGGTGGCCTTCCACGGCACGGCGAGCGACAGCAGGACAAGCACCACCCACGGCGCGAGGATTTCCCCGACGACCTTCGCGAGCTTGTAGGCGGGAGTCTGAGGTTCAACGGTTTCGGTGGTCATGGCCTTCTCGATCAACGTGGGGTCACGGCCGGAATCAGCGGCGGGCGTTGCCATGCCGCTGCGACCAGACGTAGGAACTCGACCATCGCCGCGAGATTGTTCCCGGTCGGGGGCTCCTCGATCAGCTTCTCACCCGGCTGGGAATCGGCTTCATGGGCGGCGAGAGCGTCGCGCCACAGCTCAGCCTCGACGGCGGCCGTCAGCTTCGCATCGGTGAGACCGCGGGCCCGCCCCGCCTCTTCGGCGGCCTTCGCCAGCTCCGGATTGAGGTAGCCGCGCAGACGGCTCCGGCCGTCCATGATCTCGATGGCCCGCCGGTAGAGCGCGAACTCCGCGTCCCAGCGCGGCGGGCGGCTTTCCAGCGCGATCATCGGCATGGCCGCGGTGAAGGCCTCCCACAGCGGTTGCAGCTCGCGGTACGAGCGGCGGTACTGGATCAGGAGACGCAGCGCGGTCACGCGCGGCCCCCAGGCCGGCATCGACAGACCGACCAGTGCGGCGAGCACGCCGACAGCGATCACCGGCACCTCGTAGCCCTGCGGGTACGGCGGGGTGTGGCCGATCGCGCTCAGCAGCGTGAACATGCCGTGGTGGACGGTGTAGATCAGCCCCAGGCCGGTGCTGATGGTCAAAGTGACGAGGCTGCGTCGGAGCCAGACACGGTCAGCGATCCGGGACCACTTCCACGACAGACGGCACAGCGTGAGCAACGAGGCGGCCATCGCCGCGGTGTAGCTGAGCACCATCGTGAGGACGTACGGGTAAGCCGTGTAGTCGAAGTCGTTGTAGTCCGGTGTCTCGTAGATGACGCTGAGTCCCCAGCTCACGACCATGCCTGCGGTGAACAGGTACATCGCCAGCTGGTACCAGCGGATTTCGGCTGGCCGAGCCCGCGTTCCGTAGATCGTCAGCAAGTAGAACCACTCGAACGCGGCAAGACATCCGAGGATGAAGAGGTGCTGGATGATGAAGGTGGCTGGCGAGTTCGGCCAGAAGCTCTTGATCCCGACCGCGACGGCGAGCGTCAGCATCAGCAGCCCGGACCACATCGCCCACATCGCGGGCCGTCGCGGAGATCGGATCAGGTCGACGAGCCGGTAGATCGTCACCGCGAGACCGGCGATCACCATGACGTACTGGAAACCGGCCTGGATGGCTTCACGCACGGGTGCGCTCCATGATCGAGGCGAGCTCGTCGACGCTCACGGCGTCGGCGCCACCCAAGGTGCGCTTCGGCGCGATCAGCCGCCGGCCTGCACGCTTCCAGATGAGCGATGCGGCGATCTCCGCTTCGGTCTCCTGGTCCGAGGAGTACGTCTCGCGGAAGAGGATCGGCCCGTCGCCCGGGTTGTCGACGTTCTTGGCGATGAGCTCGAGGAGCTGTCTGGTGACCGGTCCGCGGGCGAGGACGGCGTCTTCGTCGCCGCGGTGGCACAGCAGGATGTGGGCAGCCTCGTGTGCCAAAACTTGCTCCCAATGCAGGTCACCCTCGCGGAGGGTGGAGTCGTAGAGGATGACGTCGACGTGCTCGGCCGGAACCCACATGGCGTCTGGGCCGCCGGGCGGGATCTCGACGGCGACGAGTTCGATCGGGCGGCCGCGGTAGTCGGCGACGCGTTGGATGAACGCCCGGATATCCCAGGGTTCGGGGATGCCGACCTTGTCGAGGAGGTCGTTGATGCGGCCTTGGAGTCGTCGGTACTCGACGGCTCCTCGGAGTCCGGAGCGCCAGCGGTTGGCGCTGACCGGAGGTTTGTCTTCGATGGACATGTACTGCTGTTCCCTATTCAGGTTTGTCTGGTGCGTGTTTCTGGTTGAGCGCCGCGAGCTGTTCACTCATGTTGATGAGGATTTTGCGACTGTCTGCCCCCATCTGCCCCATTCGATTGAGGACTTCTTTGACACCTGCTTCCTTGAGAAGTTCGAGTGCGCGCTGCGTCTCGTCGTCGGCGTCAGCGGGGGCCGCTTCGGTGCCGGGTTTGGCGGAGAAGTCGGTGAGGAAGGAGCTGGAGCACCCGAAGAGCTTGGCCAGGGAGTTGATCGTCGCCAGCGTGGGGTTCGTTTCCCTGCCCGTCCGCAGCCGGTACACCGCGTTCCGGCTCAGCTGGCCACCCTGCTCAGTGATCTTCGCGGATATCTCCATGTCGCCGGGCTCATCCGGGTGCGTTCTGATCAAGTAGGTCAGGCGGTCAGCGAAGGTCGACCCCGGTTCGAGATCCTTCGGCTCCGTCATGGTGTTCCTCTCCAGCCCGAGCGACCATAGATGTAACTTAAAGTCAGAACAACGTCGCTCATGTCACATATACTTTACAGCCTAGCCGGTAACGCTGCCCCCCGGGTGACGCGATTGAGACCCTTCGCCAACGCACACGCACACCTCCAGCAACCTGGCCGCATAACAATTTTTTTCGGTCGCGAAATCGCGTTACGAACTACGGTATGGCCATATTTAAGCCGCCACTCTGGAATGGATTCGAGGGAATCAGGCACGGATTCCCCTGATTCAGGAGGGGCGTATGACTGGGGAAAGTATCGCGTCGGAGCTGACGACCGAAGGTCTCACGGGCCTACCGCCCGCAGCGGTCGACCCGAGCCCCGAACAGCGGCAATGCGCGATGGTCATGGGCGGTCTGTTCACCGCCTATCAGCAGTGCGGATTCACGCGGGCCGAAGCGCTGGCCCTGGTCATCGAGCACGCTCGCGGGGTTTCCGGCGGTGCCCGATGACCGTGACCATGATCGACACCCGCCAGGTGTGCGCCGTCCGGAAGTGCTCGACGGCGTTGCGCCCCGACTCCCCCGAGGTCGTGTGCGCGGCCTGTGTCGCCCGGCTCCGCGCCGGCCTGCGGACGCTGTACCGGCGAGGTCGCAGCGACCGGGGAGCGTCCATGCCGACGTTGACCGAGGAGGTGCGGTTCACCTCCGAACGCCAGGGCCGCGGCTCGAAGGTCTCCATCGGGATCGTGGTCCGGTCCAGCGAGCCGCAGGCTCCGCTGGCGGACCAGCGCGCCGATACCGCGCTGCGCGACCTCAAGACGACCTTGGTGTCCTGGCTCCGCTACCTGTACGACCGGTGGATGCCGACGACGGCCGTGTGCCTCGGGATCAGCGACGGCGAAGGCCTGCGCCGTCTGGCGCACGGGTACCAGCACGTCCCGCACTGCGCGCCCACCATCGAGGGCATGGCCGAGTACCTGGCGTTGCGGCCGACCTGGCTCGCCGAGACCCCGGAGGCCGGCGACTTGTACTCGATGGTGATGGACGGCATCGACAGATGCTGGCGGGCGATCGACCGGCGGCCGGATCGGCAGTACGCCGGACAGTGCGACGAGCCCGACCCGGACACCGGCGCGGTGTGCGGCGGCGACGTGTACGGCTGGCCGGACCGAAAGTTCGCGCGCTGCGCGGCCTGCGGCCTCACCTACGATGCCGCGTCTCGCCGGGAAGAATTGCTGAACTCGGCGCTGGCGCTCGAACTCACCGCGGCGGAGCTGTCGAAGGCGCTCCCTCAGCTGATGGCGCGGGACTCGCTCAGCGTCCAGACGATCCACACCTGGGCCCGAAACGGCCGGATCGTCGCGAGGCGCCGCAATGGCCGCGGCTGGCCGCTGTATTCGGTGGCCGACGTCGTCGAGGTGGCGACGTCGACGCCGACCCGGAATCGGCGGCCGCGACACGCCGAAGAGGTGGCGGCCGTGGCGTGATCGACTCGGTCCCTGGCTAAATAGGCGCCTGCGCGACGGGAGTCGTGTATCCAAACCGCGAAACGGCCCGCCCCTCTGCTCCGGGGGCGGGCCGTTTCTGTCGGTGCCGACCGCTACCGTGATCGCAGAGGACTTTGTCAGCCTCACGGGCCTGCCCGGGGATCACCCTGGGCAGGCCCGGCCTCGTTCACAGGACTCCCAGCTCGTAGAGCTTGATCCCTAAGGCGATCAGCCCACCGGCGCCTCCGGTGCCTGCCACGAGACGACCGGTGTATTTCAACACCTTGAAGGCGTCGGCCCGTCTCGTCGCGTCGTCCACGAATAGGGCGACGCAGCCTGCGCAGCCGAGCAGGGCCATCAACAAGAGTGCGTAGGCCGCAACGAGAGCGTTTACCACTTGCCGTCCCCCTCACGCTGATCAGTCGTCCTGGCGACTGATCAGCGGCGAGTCAGGGCGTGGATATCACCAACGTGCCGAGGCTGATTCGGGCCCAGGAGCCCATGCGAAGTAAGACCTGGCGCGGCCAGGCCTTGATCCTCCAAAGCTGTCCGACCACCGCTCCCGAGCGGTCTCCCCGTCGCTGGGCGGTGTCGGTCACTCCAGGATACCCGCCTCGCCCCGGACGAGCACGCGTAACGGAATGGATGGGGTGCGAAGCGCGCACCGACGCTTTCGGGCCCGCCGGGCGGCACCTCGGCGGGCCCGAGATCCAACAACTCAAGCGGGGGTGGCTGATGAGCGCGGTGTACGTCGAGACGAGGGAGATCCCCCTCGGCGAGCTGGCGAAGTATCCGGGGAACGCGAAGCGCGGCGACGTCGGGAAGATCCGCGAGTCGATCAAGCGCAACGGCCAGTACCGGGCGCTCGTGGTCCGCCAGGTCGACGACGGCCTGGTGATCCTCGCGGGGAACCACACGTACGAAGCCCTGCGGCAAGAGCGGTCCGCGACGGCGCGGTGCGAGGTCATCACCTGCGACGACCAGACCGCGCTCCGGATCAACCTGGTCGACAACCGCACGGCCGAGCTGGGCGGATACGACGACGACGCCCTGGTGCATCTCCTGTCCTACCTGGACGAGGACTACGACGGCACCGGATACACGAAGGACGACGTCGACCGGCTGCTCGAACCCCCCGAGTTCGACGGCGAGGACGAGGCCGGCGGGGACTCCCCGGCCGGAGTCGGCGAACCCGTGGTGGCGTACCAGATCGTGTTCGACGACGAGACGCAGCAGGCCCGCTGGTACGCGTTCGTGCGCTGGCTCAAGCGCGAGTACGGCGGCGCCGAGACACTCGGCGAGCGGCTGGTGGAGTTCTTCGACGCCCGGGTACCGGGGATCGGCGGTGCTGACCGGTGACCAGGGTGAAGAGGCACATCGACGCGAACGTGGTCGACGAGGCGCGGCGGCGGATCCACCACATCTACGACCTGGTCGACAACGTCGTGGTGGCGTTCTCCGGCGGCAAGGACTCGCTGGCGCTGCTGCACCTGACGTGGGAGGTCGCGCAGGAGCGCGGACTCACCGCGGTCAACGTCGCGTTCCGCGACGAGGAGGTCATCCCGGACACCGTGCTGTCCTTCGTGGACACCTACCGGCAACTGCCGTGGGTGAACATGACCTGGTACGCGGTGCCGCTGATCTCCTCGAAGTACGTGCTGGGCAAGACGTCCCGGTACATCCAGTGGGATCCGAACCGGGAGCACGTGCGCCCGAAACCGGCGTGGGCGACGACGCTCGACGATCTCGGCTACCCGCCGGACACGGTGTTCTCGCAACTGACGATGGACTCGGTGCTCGCGGCCCCGTACAAGGGCAAGGTCGCGATCATGACCGGTGTCCGCGCGTCGGAGTCGCTGATGCGGTGGCAGTCGTCGGTGGTCAAGCTCAACGAGAACTACATCTGCGCGTCGAGCACGCCGAAGGCGTCGCTGTGCAAGCCGCTGTTCGACTGGCAAGAGAACGACGTCCTGCGGTTCTTCTACGACAACGCGATCCGGTACTGCCCGATCTACGACGCGCAGGCGTGGGCCGGGAACGCGCTCCGTGTGGCGACGCCGCTGATCCCCGAGTCGGCGAAGGCGCTGCACTACCTGCGCGCCACCGAGCCGGTCTTCTACGACCAGGTGATGGAGATCTTCCCCGAGATGGCGCTCCAGGAGCGGTATCACGCGGAGATCGACCGGGCCGGGATCCTCGCCCGCTACGCCGAATCATGGGACGGCATCGAGCAGTGGATCACCGACCACTTCGACGAGGCCGCGGAGCTGGCGAACGCGATGAAGGCGCTGGCGCGGGTGAAAGTCGCCGCCCGCCGCGCCCCGGACTCGTTCCCGCTCCCCTACGTGCTCAAGCAGTTCACCAGCGGTGCGTACAAGCGGCGGATCTTGCCGCAGGCCTTCGCCGACCAAACCAAATCCGACCAGGCGCAACGGGGGACGCGAGGATGATCACGAAGCTCGAACCGACCCCGGCAGGGGCCGACCCGCTCAACCACCTCCAGTGGGTGGACGCGGACCAGCTCGACCCGAACAGCTGGAACCCGAACCGGGTCCACGACGCCGAGCTCAAGCTGCTGGCCCGCTCGATGCTGGAAACCGGCTGGATTCAGCCGCTACTGGTGAACCCAGACGGCCTGATCATCGACGGCTTCCACCGCTGGCGGCTCTCCTCCAACGGCGGTGTCGACGGCCACGGGAAGTGGAAGCGCCTCGCCGCGCAGGTGCGGGAACGCTGGAGCGGACGGGTGCCGGTGGCGGTGCTGGACGTCGACCGGCCGACCGCGATGCTGATGACGATCCGGATCAACCGCGCGAAGGGCACGCACGTCGCGGTCAGCATGAGCGAGATCGTGCGGGAGCTGATCGAGGTTCACGCGATGGACCCGCAGCAGATCGCCACCGAGATGGGCGCGACCCTCGACGAGGTCAACCTGCTGGCGCAGGACGGCGTGTTCGCGGTGAAGGGGATCAAGAACTGGGCATACAGCCCGGCCTGGTACCCGGCCGAGGACGGCCGGAAGCCCGCGGCGAAGCGGTAGTGCTCGGCGGGGGTCCTCGGTAGTGTCCTTCGGTCAGCAACGCACCGAATCCACTTAGGACATTCCTATGGGACTCTCCACCTACAACGGCTTTTCCGGGGCGCAACGCGAACGCGTCCAGTCCTGGCTCACGAGGGAATTCGCGGCCGGCCGAATCGAGCGCCCGACGCAATGCGAGTCGTGCGGCCAGAACGAGGGCATCATCGACGCGCATCACGAGAACTACGACGAGCCGACCAGCTTCGTCGGACTGTGCGTGATCTGCCACCTCGCGCTGCACTGCCGCTTCCGGAACGCCGAGGGATTCCTCGAGTACCGACGTCGCGTCGCGGAGGGCTACCAGCATCCGGCCGTTCTCGACCGGCGCACCGCGCTCGGCGAGCTCCAGCGGACGGTGATGAAGGGGGTCTTCCCCGGCCGTGTCCGGCCGGACGCGCCCGGCGCGACGTTCCTCGACTCGCTGCGCGTGCCTCAGCCCGCCCAGCTCTGGTAGTGCTCGATCGCGAGGGGGTGACCTCCTCGTGGGTGCGTCGAAGGAGCAGCGCGCGGCCACCGCGAAACGCCGGGCGGACGCGATCAGGCTCCGGCTCGCCGGGATGGACTACGAGACGATCGCCGAGCGGCTCGACTATTCGTCACGCCAGGCCGCGCACAAGGACATTCAGCGGGCGATGACGGCCTACATCCAAGAGGCGTCCGCGGCCGTCGACGAGCTGCGCAACGTCGAGCTGATGCGGCTCGACCGGTTGCAGGCGGCGGCGTGGCCTGCCGCGATCAAGGGTGACCTGCTGGCGATCGAGACGTGCCGCCGGCTGATCGTCGAGCGCCGGAAGCTGCTGGGGCTGGATCGCCCGGCGAAGGTCGAGGTGATCACCCTTGACGCCGTCGACGAGGAGATCCGGAAACTCGAAGCCGAGCTCGCTGGCGGAGTTGAAAATCCAGCGCCTGACCCTTTTGCGGGAGCTGAAAGCTGAGCAGGAGCGGCGCGAGACTGAGCGGCTGCGCAACGTGGACGTCTTCGGGACGCTCGGGTACGTCCCGACGCCCCGGCAGATCGTGTTCCACGAAGCCGCGGAGTTCGACGTCCTCTACGGGGGCGCGGCCGGTGGCGGGAAAACCCGCGCGCTGCTGATGGAGGGCCTTCGGGCCTGTGTCCGCTACCCCGGGCTCCGGGTCGGCGCGTTCCGGCGCACGTACCCAGAGCTTGAGGAAAGCCTGCTCGCCGAACTGGCCGAGGTCGGCTTCGCGCGGGAGCTCGGCGCGGCGTGGAACGGCACGAAGTACAACCTGACTTTCTCGAACGGCTCGCGGCTGATGTTCCGGTACGCGGAGTCGTTGCAGGACGCGACGCGACGGCAGGGTGGCCAGTACCAGCTGCTGTTGTTCGACGAGCGCACGCTGACGCCGCCGAACGTCGTCAGCTTCCTGGAGTCGCGGCTTCGGTCCGGCCGGGAGGACGTTCCGGTGCTGGGCATCCGGAGTGGAACCAACCCGGGCGGGCCGGGTCACGGGTTCGTGCGGGACCGGTTCATCAAGCCGACGAACTACGGCACGAAGACCTATGTGGACGTCCGCAAGCGCGAGGTGCGCTTCATCCCCTCGAAGCTCTCGGACAATCCGCATGTGAACGCCGAGTACGCGCACGACCTGGACGCGCTGCCCGAGCAGCTGCGCGCCGCGTTCCGTGACGGGAACTGGGACACCTTCGCCGGACAGGCTTTCTCGGAGTGGTCGTTCGACCGGCACGTAGTGAAGCCGGTGAGCCTGCCGTCCAGCTGGCGACGCTACAACGGCATCGACTGGGGATTCAGCAACCCCTGGTGCGTGCTGTGGGCCGCGGTCGACGAAGACGGCCGGGTCTGGGTGTACCGGGAGCTGTACGCCACGCGGGTCGGCGAGGCCGAGCAGGCGCGGCGCATCCTCGCGGCCGAGGCCGATGAGGAGCACGTCGGTTCCCGGTTCGGCGACGATGCGATGTGGGCGACCCGGGGCGACGCGAAGCCGATCAGCGATGCGTACGCCGACAACGGTGTGTTCCTGACCCCGGCGGGGAAAGGCGGCCGCGTCCCCGGTTGGCAGCGCGTGCACTCCTACCTCGCGGAGGGCCCGGCGTGCGTGCTGCACCGGGCGATGGGCTGGGAAACCTGCCCGCGCCTGCACGCGTTCGAGACCGTCGAGAACCTGATCCGGACGCTGCCGACGCTGCCTCACGCGACGTCCGGCGACCCGGAGGACATCGACAGCAACGCCGAGGACCACGCCGGAGACGCGCTCCGGTATCTGCTGATCAACCTGGGCGGCGGGCCCGAGTTCGTGCCCGCTCCGCCAGGCGAAAACAACGTGGGCGATATGCACCGGATCGGTGACTACGCCTACCGCACCGATAACCGTCCCGGCTGGGCCGGGGACACCGATTCCACGCGCGGAGCGGTGGTCACCGCCGACGACGTCTGACTCAGGAGGTGCACGATGGCCTTCTGGAGCAACTGGTTCCGGCGCGGCGGCCGGGACGACACGGTCACCGAGGCGAAGGCTCCGGTGGCGCTCGCGCAGCCGGCGGCCCCGCGCCGCGGTTTCGAGTACGGCGTCGGTCCGGGCGGCTTGACCGAGACGTCGCAGGGCGTCGGGACGGCGACACAGACCGACCGCCGAACGTTGATGCAACAGCTGTACGAGGCGTTCCTGGCGTGCCCGTGGTCGTGGGCGTGCACCAACGCGATCGCCCGCACGATCACCGCTGGCGGGCTGGTCACGGACTGGGTGAACGACGACGGCGAGGGCGACCAGGAGCAGCCGAAGAAGCCCGCGAACGTGCTGGCGCTGGAGCGGCTGCTGAAATTCTGCAACCCACGCGAGGACATTCGACAGCTGCTCCGGTCCACGATCGCGGACCTGCTGGTGTTCGGTGACGCGTACGTCGAAGTCGTGTGGCTGGGACGAGTGCCGGTGGCGCTGTACACGCTGGATGCGCCGTCGATGCTGCCGATCGCTGACGAGCACGGCGAGATCACCGCCTACGTGCAGGTGACCGATCAGGGGCAGCGCGCCGAGTTCGCGCCGCATGAGGTCATCCACATCAGCCTCGACGCCCCGCGCTCGGGGATGTTCGGGGTGGCGCCGACGCAGGCTGCGCTGCTGCCCATCACGACCTGGCTGTTCACCGCAGCGACGCTCAAGGAGATCTACCGCAAGGGCAACCCCGCCCAGATCCACGCCGACCTCCCCCGCGACATGTCCCCGGCCGAGATCACGAAGTGGACGTCGCAGCACATGGTGCGCAACGTCGGCCCGCGCAACATCGGCGTGCCGATCACCACCAAGGGCGGCGGGAAGATCAACGAACTCCAGCAGGCCAAGATCGGCGAGGCGCTGGAGACGCTGGCGCAGAAGCGCGACGAGATCCTGGCCTGTTACGGCGTGCCTCCGGCCGAGGTCGGCGTGATCGAGTCCGGCAACCTCGGCGGCGGCACCGGCGAGTCGCAGCGCAAGAGCTACGAGGTCAACACCTGCGACCCGATCGCCGCCATCGTGCTGGAGAAGCTGGTGTCGGCGCTGGTCACCAACGGCTTCAACATCACCGGCTGGACGCTCAAGTTCAAGCAGGTCGACATGCGCGACTCGAAGGTCATCGAGGAGATCCGGGAGAAGCGGGTCACCACCGGCCTGTGGACGCTGAATCGGGCGCGCGCCGAGATCGGTGAACCTTCGGTCCCCGGCGGTGACGAACCGGTGTTCGTGGTCGGAACGAGGATGTTCCTGTGGCGTGACGTGATCGCGCACGGCCAGGCGGCCATCGCCGCGCTGTTGCGCGGGACGTCGCTGGAGGCCGGCGAACCGGCCGACGAAGCCACGCCCGTGCAGCTGGTGAAGCCGGAGCCCGAGCCGATCCCGGACGAGCTGAAACCGTTCGCCGGGGAGCCGGGCGCCGAGGAACCCGACGACGTCGGCACCGGCGGCGAAGAGGACCAGGAGGAGCCGGGCAAGGCCGCGGGCAAGAAGGACGACGCGAAGAAGGACGAGGAGCCGACCGAGATGTTCGGCGGTGACCGCGTCCGGCTCGTGGAGTTCCACACCCGCTACCGGGCCCGTCGTGACGCCGCGTTGGCTGAGCTGGCGGCCGCCTGATGAACGACGACGTCGAGACGGCGGCCGAGCCGGAGCCCGCTCCGGAGCAGCCGCGCCCGGTGCGGGCCCATGACGTGGCAGCTCTGATTCCGAAGATCATCGCCTGACCCCGCGGACGCTGGCCGCGCCGGACCTCACCCCCGTAACTGGCGGATCCAGGCGCGCCGCGTCCGCGGCCCCATGCCGCCCTGGAGAGCCCCCCGTGGCGCTCCCAGGCCGGCACTTTCCCGGCCACCTCGACCGCGCGCACGTGCCGTGTGCGGCGAGGTGGCCGGGCCAAGCTCACCGACCCCTCTGGAGGTGCCCGTGCCCGCCGCGCTCGCGCAGATCGTCCACTACGTCGCCCAGTGGGGCGACGACCCCGCGCACTGCCTCGCGGCGGTCACCACCCTCGTGCCGAACGACCCGCCGCCCGACGACGACGCGACGGCCGTGTCCCTCGCCGTGTTCACTCCCCGTGGTCATTTCTTCGTGGACGAGATCCCGATGGATGAGGGCGAGCCAGCGGCCGAAGGCCACCCTCGGCCGCTGCTGTGCACGCGTCTCGATCACGAGCCGGGGACGTGGCACGTGCCCGTGGAGGGCTGACCGATGCCGCGCCGCAGGCCTGCGATCCGGAAGCGCGACGGCCGATGGGTCGTCGAGATCCCCGGCTACGGTTTCGCCTCCGACACCGACCTTCCGGTGGAGAGTCAGGCCGCCGGGTTGCGGCTGCTGCGCGACCGCGGCTATCCCCAGACGGCGGGGATCGGCGGGTCCGCGCGGGACCAGTACGGGGCCAGCCGGTCAGACGGGATCTCCGCGATTCCCCGCTGGGAACCGTTCCGCTATCGGTTCTGAACACGTCCCCGGGCGCCATCACTCCCCGACTTCTCCCCAGTCCCGCCGATAGTCGCCTCGGCGGCGGCTGTCCCCGCCCGAACACGTCGGGGAACGGGGAAACCGCAGGTCAGATCAGTTGCCGTTCACTCGTCCCCGGCGCGGGGAACGCGGGGAAACCCCGCTTGGTGAGTCCCCGCCACGTCCCCGCGCATCCCTCGGGTCCACCCGTTCCCCGTTCACTCCCCTCTTCACTCGCCGTCCCCGCACGACCGGACAACCGGGGGGGCGCTGGCGGCTTGGGGTCCCCGGCGCGGTGAGCCGCGTCCCCGATCGACGACGTCCCCGGGGAGGTGTCCGTGTCCGAGTTCGCCGATGCCGCCCGGCTCGCGTACGTCTCCGGGTGGGCTGCCACGAACGGGCCTTTCACCGACCAGGTGCGGGCCGGGTGCGCGGCCGCCGTGGCACTCGCGTGCGAGCACGACACGGAGCCAGGGGTGCTGGAGGCGACTGTCCGCCTCGGCGAACTGGAAGGCATCTGGGCCGAGGTGTACGCACGGCGGGACGCGCTCGTCGACGAACGGACCCGCCTCGCCGCCACCGCATGGACGTCACTCACCGTCACAGCCGACGTCGCTGGATCGGTGGCGACGTTCCGACGTCGACTCGCCCTGGCGTCCGAGGCGACCGACCCCGAGACCCGGGATCGGCATCGTGCCGAGGCGATCGCGGCCGCGCTCCTGCTGCTGTCCGGGATCGTCCGGGATCGACACGATCCGAAGTTCGTGGCGCTCGCGACGCTCGTCACCGATGCCCTCCGGGCGGCCTGGGCCGAGGGCTACGCGGGTGCGCTCGCGCTCGCCGCGCACCAAGCCGGGCACGGCCCGGTCGACGTCGCCGCCGTGTTCGCCGATGCCTACACCGACCACCCCGCAGACCCGGCTCTCGCCGCCGCGGTGATCACCGCGTTGATCCGCGCGGCCGCTGGCGACGTGGCCGCAGTCCTGGCCCGGCTCGCCGACGACGGCGCCGACTACGACGAGATGGTCCGCTCCGTGTGGGACCTGCTCGACGACGACGAGTTGCGCGCGCTCACGGTCGGCATGGACGTCGCGATGGGATCCGAGTTCGCCCGCGCCGGCCTCTCCCTCTACCGGGAGCACGGTGCCCAGTACGTGGACTTCGTGACGGTGGGCGGCGCGCTGGTGTGCGGGCTCTGCATGGACGCCGAGTCCGCCGGTCCGTATCCGATCGGCGGCGCCCCACCGCCACCGCTGCACCCGTACTGCCGGTGCGTCCTGATTCCCACGTCGCCGCTGACGCTCGACGTCTTCCCCTACCTGCTCGGAGGGTCTCGATGAACTACCTGCCTCATGGGCGCCTTGTCTGGTCGCGGGCCTCGTCCGGCATCAGCTCGACGCTCACCGCGACGACCACCTCGAAGGAGTTCAGCCTCCGCGAGTTCACCGACCTCTGGCTGTCGGTCTCCGTCGACTCGGTCGCCGGGGACGCCCCGACGTTGGACGTGTCCCTGGAGATCAAGGGGGCCGGGGACAAGTGGTTCCCCGCGGGGCTCGCCGCTCCCCAGTTGACCGCTGCGGGGACGGCGCAGGCGGCGGGGGGACTGCACCACGCAACCAAGCCGCTGGTGCTCCCCGAGCGGGGACGACTGGTCTTCACTGTCGGCGGCACGACCCCCAACCTGCAAGGCGTCGCTGTCGCCCTTTATGGCCGGTGACCTGCATGTCCCCCTCTTATTCCCCGGCTCCCCGGTCTTCCCCGGTGCGTTCCCCGTCCCCGGCCCGGTCCTCGTCTTCCCCGCGACAGCCGGGTCGGATGCGTCCCCGTCCCCGCCCTCCCGACAACGGGGACGACGTCCTCGCCGACGCCGACGTCGAGGAATTCATGGAGCTGCTTCTGCTCGCGCTCGACTCCCCGGAGATCCGGGCGAAGCTGCGCGAGGTTTTCCCCGCGGCCGCCGCGCCGATCCGGGCAGCGACGCCCCCAGCTCGAGGAGGAGGTGCCCGCCGTGGCCGCTAGCACGCTCGCCATCGCGACCGGTGTCGCGATCAAGCCGGGGGTGTCCCGGAACCGCAGGTTGTATACGCGGGAGCTGATCGCGCGGATGGTCGCGCGGGCGCAGGAGCGCCTTGCGGATCCGGACGGGATGCCGCTGACGATGCTGACCCACCACGACGCGGAGGACGACTCCACGGAGATCGTGGGGCGCCTGGTCGAGCTGTCGATGGACAAGACCGGCGCCGTGCACTTCGTCGCCGAGATGGCCACCACGGGCACCGCCCGCGACATTCTCGACCTCATCGAGCCGGACGCCGAGGGACGCCAGTTCCTGCGCGGCGTCTCGATCCGAGGGTTCTGGCTCGGCCCGGTCCGCACCGAGTCCGGGCCGGACGGCGGGCCCGTCGAGGTCGGCGACGACCTGGAGCTGGACGGCTTGGACTTCACCAAGAGCCCCGGCGTGCCGGGTGCGCGCGTCGACGCCGTGCAGCGCACCGAACCGGCCGAGGTCGGCGCCACCGAGTCCGCTGGCCGCACCGTCATCCACGAGTCCGTGCAGGAAGCGCTGGTGGACACCACCCCGATCAAGGAGGAAAGCCCCGTGACCCCAGCGTCCGAACCCGCGGCCGCCGAGCAGCCGCGCGTCACCTACGCCGACAACGGCTACACCGGCCGAGGCCAGCGGTATCCGCTCGGCACGGCCGCCGAGACGGTGAACGCCTGGTACGCGTTCACCCAGGAGTCGGTCACCGCCGAGTACACCCCGCCGCAGCTCAAGCGCGCCCGGCAGCGCATCGCGCGGGCCCTGGAGAGCCACGGCCTGACCGCGACGGCCGGAGTGCTGGCCGGTCCGGTCCGCGCGGTGAACGAGTCCAGCGTGCTGGAGATGTTCGACGACGACTCTGGCGCGTTCAAGGTCGAGCTGACGAACGGCCCGATCTGCGTGTGCGTGTCGTCCTGGTACCTCGAAGCCGACCAGCTGCCCGCGATCGGGAAGGCCGCGATGGATGGCGCGATCTCCGCGCTCCTGGCGATCGACCCGGACCTCAACGGTGGCGGGGGCGGTGGGGAGCCGACCGAGGCGACCGCCGAGGACCCCGATGCCGCGGTGGTCGAGGCCGAGCAGCCCACCTCTGAACCCGAGGCCGCGCCCGCGGCCGACACCCACGACGAGACGGTGACCGCCCCGGTGGCCGTCGCCGACACACCAGGAGAGGAGCCCGCGATGACGGAGCCCACGACCCCGGCGGCCGACACCCAGGCGGCGGCCGCGCCCAGCATCACCCTGACCGGCGACCAGTTCGATGCCCTGCTGGCCCGGATCGGCGGCGCGAAGCCCGCCGAAGCCGCGGCGGCACCGGCCGCCGAAGCGGCACCCGAGGCTCCGGCGGCCGCGACCGAGACCGCTCCCCCGGCGGCGCCCGCCGCCCCGGTGGCCGCGCAGGAGACCGACGAACAGCGCATCGCCCGCCTGGTGCAGGACGGCATCACCGCCGCTCTGCAGGGCCACGCCGCAGCCGGCGGGCTGCCCGCCAGGAAGGGCCTGGTGCCGGGCGCCACGGAGAGCGCGGCGGCCGCAGGTGCCGCGAACTTCGTCGGCGCCGACTACGGCCTCCCGGCGGAGTGGCCGCAGAAGCCGCTGCACACCTACACCGAGGAGGAGCGCGCGAAGTACCTGCGCCCCTCCACCGAGCAGACGATCATGGGCGCCCGCTCGATCTACCGGCAGCCGCAGTAGCCGCTCCCTCTGTCTCGGCTTCATCCCCTCGTCTTGACCGCCAGCCCTCGGCTGGTGCCGTCCGGCAGTGATGGTCGCCCATCCCCTAAGCCCGCCATGCCCCTGTGGCGGGCTTTTTCATGCCTGAGAAAAGGACCATCGCCGTGAACGGCAACGAATTGAAGGAAGCCCTCGGCGCGGCCGGTGTCGGCGCGCTCATCCCGAAAATCATCGACCCGCAGCTGCTGGAGTACCAGCGTCGCTACTCGCCGCTGGTCCGCTCGATCCCGTCCGGCCGCTGGGACTCGGACGTCTACTACTTCAACCGCCGCACCCGGAACCCTCGCGGCGGCCACGTGCAGGACGGCGGCGCGCGACCGCTGACCGCCAGCACCTACGAGCAGTACGCGTTCCAGATGACCCACCTCCAGACGGTCGGTGGCGTCACTGGCTACGCCCAGGCGGTCACCCGCCAGGTGATCGGCGACCTGCGCGCCCGAGAGATCGAGGGTTCGATCCAGGGCCTCTACTGGGACATGGAGACCTCGGTCCTGTGGGGCAACGCGGCCGCGACCGTGAACGGCGCCTACCCGCAGTTCGACGGCCTGGACTCCCTGGTCGGCAACTTCTCCGGCGCCGAGCAGAACGCCCAGGACAAGGGCGGCGCGTCGCTGTCGCTCGCGCACCTCGACGAGCTCGCGGACATGGTCGAGACCAACGCGGCCATGTCGGTGTTCGACTCGCAGTGGATGTTCGTCATGAGCAACACGGCGCAGTCCCGCATGTCGCAGCTGCTCCAGGCTCAGCAGCGGTTCGAGGGCCCCATCGAGGTCGCGGCCGGTCTGATCGTGCCGTCCTACCGGGGCATCCCGATCGTGAAGTCCTCGTTCCTGTCGACGCGGACGTACACGATGGGCACGGTCACGCAGGCGAGCGCATCGACCGGCGGCACGCTGGCGGCGGGCACCTACAACTACCGCATCTCCGCGGTCATGGAGCGCCAGGGCGAGATCGCCGCGTCGGCGGCGGTCACCACCGCGGCGCTCACCGGCGCCACGAACACGGTGACGCTGTCCTTCGCGGTGCCGGGCGGCCTGGAGGGCGCGCAGCCGCTCCTCTACAAGGTCTACCGCTCCACCAGCCCGGGAACCGAGACCCTGCTCGGCGTCGTGGACGCCGTCGTCGGGTTCGCGGCGGACGGCAAGACGCCGATCATGGCCACGTCCATCGTGGACAACGGCGCCACGCTGATCCCGAAGGCCGGCGCCACCGCTCCGGCGCAGCCGACCCCGGTGTACGTCGGCGGCAACGTGAACCGGTTCCCGCCCGCCACCGGCAACGAGTCGATCTACCTCGTGTCGCGCGACCGCGAGAACCTGTACCGCCCGTACGTGCGGGAGCTGGAACCGCTGGACGTCTTCCCGACGACGGACAGCCCCGACACCCTGCCGTACGCGATCGTCGCCGACACGACTCTGGCGCTGCGCGCACCGAAGTACCTCGGCGTGATCAACCGGGTCAACACCCAGCTCTGACACGGCATCCAGGGCGCGGCCGTCCACTGTGGCGGCCGCGCCCTGCTCCTTCTATCCACCTCTTCTGTCGTGATTGGACGGTCATGGTTTTGATCCGAAAGGACCGTGCGGGCAGTGACTCGTACGGCCACACGTGGGGCGAGGACGGCGCGGTCGTCGACGTCGCCCCCGAGCACGCCGCCGACCTGCTGGAGATCCCGGACGGCGGTTTCCACGAGGCCGAGCCCGTCGACGAGCCGGAGCCGGTGACCACCGGCCTGGTCGACCTCGAAGCGCTCGCCGCGCAGGTCGCCGCCGAGAAGGCCGCCGCCGCCGCGACGCCGGACGTCGAGCCGGAGGCGGATCTCGCCGGTCTCGCTGCCCGCAAGGCCAGCACCGAACCGGAGACGAGCGACCCCGCCCCGGAGGTCGAGCCGGAAACCCCGAAGCCGCGCGGTCGAGGCGGCAGCCGGAAGACCGCCTGACCGACGCTGGAGGTGGCTCGCCATGCCGGAGGACAGCCCTACGCCGTTGTGCACGGCGGAACAGCTGAAGGAAGGCGCATTCGCGGACCTGGTGCACGGGTTCTCCCCGGCGGCGATCACGGACATGCTCGCCGAGGCGACCCGTGCGTGCGAAACCGAGGTCGGGCGCCGGCTGGCGCCGTTCACCGGGCTCGTCGAGACGCACCGGCTCGCGGGTGTCGACCCGGACGAGTTTTCGGGGTCGGCGGGGATACCGCTGGATCTGGCCGGGCAGTTGGGCCGGTCGTGGGCGACGTCGCTGAACTCGGGATCGGATCAGGTGCGGCACATCTGGTTGCACCAGTGCGCCCCGCACTATCCGGAGTTCTGGTCCTATTCGGACCTGTCGATCGCGGTCACCCGCTCCTACGGCGGCGGGCAGGATCTCGTGGGCGGCGGGTTCGAGGGGCCGGACGTCGACACCGGGCACGTGTGGTTCCGGCTCGGGACGTGGCTGCCGATCGGGTCGTACGCGACGGTGCGGTACTCCGGCGGGTACACGACCGTGCCATCTGACCTGCAGCGGGCGTGCAAGTACATGGCGGCCGCGATCGCGTGCCGGGAGCTGGCGCCGCTGCAAACGACGCACGGGCACGACCCGGATGCGTTGGAGGCGCTGGCGGTGTCGTGGCTAAGCCCGTACCAGCGCGGCGACTGATCCGATGACCAGGACGTACCACCTGACCCCGGCGGGCCGGGCGAAGCTCGCGGAGGCCGCGCGGCAGCGGAACCGCGCGCGGAAAGGCAAGTCGCACAAGGGTCATCCGCTGTCGGCGGAGACGAAGGCGAAGATCTCGGCCGCGCTCAAGGCGTACTGGGAGAAGAAGCGGCGCACGGCCGGTACGAAGCCGAAGCGACCGCGCGACCCGAACGCGCGGGCCCGGTCACGAAACGCTCGCGGCCGCCACGACGGCACCGCGACCAGGCGTCGACGTCCGGCGCGGCACGGTGCGGTGTCGCACGCCGGGAAACGTCACGGTACGAGACGGGTGAAGCGGGGCAGCCACCACGCCCAGCAGTACCGGCTGATCTCGGCGCGCTCCTACCGGAAACGGACCCGTGTGGTCATCAAGCACCGGATGCGCCGTACCCGGATCGTCGTCCGCCGTCGCGTTCCGCACCACCGCGTGTGGAAGCCGCCGAAGAAGACCCGGCACAAGAAGCGCCGTGGTCGCAAGACCTGACGGCCCTGCTCAGGGCCGCTCCCCTGACTTCGTGAGGTGAACATGGAAAGACTGGAAGGCCGCCACGCGGCCGTCGTCGATCTCGCCAGGTACTTCGAGTACGAGCACCTGCCCAACCGGCTCCGGGCGGTGAGCAAGGCCGTGCACGATCTCGCGCAGGACATGATCGACCACCTGCCCGACTGTCCGATGCTGACGCGCGGGCTCGGCTCCCTGCTGTCCGCCAAGGACTCCTTCGTGCGGGCCGCGCTCGACGCCCCGGCGGCGGACGGCGATTAGCCGTGCCGGGCATCAGCGACGCCATCAAACGCGAAGCGGCGTGGCTGACCTCCTCCGGTGACGGGCTGCCCGCGCTGCTCCAGGTCGACGGCGGCCCGTTCAAGGTGGTGCAGGCGCGGATGCCCCGGACCCCGCCGACACGGGCCGCCGGCCTGTACCTGCTGCCCGGCAACTACACCGATGACCGGTGGGCGAACCAGCGGAAGCTGGCCACGTACTCGTTCCGGGCGGCGATCTACTGGCCGCTCGGAACCACCACGGTCACCGCCAATATCGCGGAGCTCGAGCAAGACGCGCTCGACGACGCGATCGGCCTGGTAGTCGAGCGGGTCCGCGGCCTGCTCGGCGACCACACCCACGGCGGGCGGTTCCTCGCCGTCGCCGAAGCGCCCGCGCGCACGGAGATCACCGTGCACTACATGCCGGTCGAGAACACCGCCGTCGACGGCCTGCTCCGCGCTGACGTGATGTGGCAGGCGCAGGACGAGGCGTTCATCTGACCCCGTTTCCCTTGTCCTGCTTGGAGTTTCGCGTGCGACAGATCAACAACACCCCGTGGCCGGTCACGGTGCCGGGCGTTCCGGCTGAGGTCGGCCCCGGCGAGACCATCGACTGGCCGGACCCGATCACCGGGCTCACGCCGCTCGACCCGCCGCCCGAGGTCGTGCCGGTGCCGGACACACCGGCCGACCCGTCAACGCTCCCCCAGCCCACCACCCCGCCGCCCGGCAAGCAGACCCCCAGCCGGGTGTCCGCGGCCGCGCGGCGGAAGTCCTCTGTCGCCGAGGCCCCGACGTCCGGCGGCGAGGACGAATCGACCGTGAAGGAGTAGCCGATGACCCAGCTGTCCAGGCTCACCAAACTGGGCATCGCTCCCGAAGTGACGCCCGGCACGTACGTCGTCCCGTCGTACTCGATTCCGTTCACCAAGGCGGACTTCGACGACGTGATCGGGTCCATTAAGGACGAGTCCTACCGGTACAACGACTCGGAACTCCAGGGCATGTATCAGGGGCCGGTGCACGCCACATGGTCGCTGGACGTCATGGCCTACCCCGATCTCGTCGGGCTGTTCCTGGCCGGGATCGTCGGGCCGGACGTCGTCACGCCCGGTGTCTCGACGACGCTGGCGGCCGCGGCCGCCGCTGGTGCGACGTCGATCCAGACCGCGGTGTCGATTCCCGCAGGGTCGACGATCATGCTCGACACCGGGCAGAACATCGAGTACGCGGTCACCGGGGCAGCGACCGGCACGGGCCCGTACGAGATCCCGATCGTGACGCCGGTCGGCGGGCTCAGCAAGAGCCACCTGATCAACGCGGCCGTCGTCGGCCAGACGACGCACACGTTCAAGCAGAACCCTTTCGTGCCACGGCGTTCGTACGCGATCACGCTCGACGACACGACTGGGAATCCGCAGGGCTACACGTACGCGACGCTCTCGGACTTCGGGCTGAAGATCGACCCGAAGAACGCCGTCACCATGTCGGTCAAGCTCACGTCGATGCCCGCGACGAGCCAGGCGACGTTCGCCCCGGCCTTCAACGGGCAGCCTCCGCTGCTGGGCTGGCAGTGGGCGATGGCGAACGCCGGTTCGGCGTCGACGCGCGGCCTGTCGTTGGACTACACGATCAAGCGGTCGGTCGACCCGATCCAGTCGAGCGACGGCACGCAGGGCCCGCGCGAGATCTTCCAGGGCCCGTTGTCGGTGGATGGCTCGTACAAGGCCATCTTCGAGAACCAGCTGGACTACGACCTGTACCGCAACAACGTGCAGCTGCCCGCGACGGCGACGCTGACGCAGCCGATCACGGCGGGCGGCACGTCGCTGGCGATCACGACGTCGAAGACCGGGTTCGAAAAGGCCAGCAGGGATATCGGCGGGAACTACGTGCAGGCCTCCTACAGCATCAGCGGCATCTACAACGGCGTCGACGGCGGCTCGCTCGCCGTCGTCCTGAAGAACTTCCACCCCGGCGTCTACTGACGCCGCCCGCGCGGCCGGACCCGTTCCGGCCGCGCCTTTCCCCTGTCCCGCAACACCTTCCCTGAGGAGTCCCTTGTGGCCGGATACGCCAACCGCGTGATCACCACCCACTTCCCCGAGCTCGCCGAGGACGGCGAGGACATCTACGTCGTCTTCCGGAACCCGAAGACACAGACCATGTCCAAACTGGAGGCCGACGCGGTCGCGCTCGGCCCGGACGGAACCCCGGACCGGGCGCAGGCCTCCGCCGCGGTGAACGGGCTGATGGCACGCCTGATCATCGGCGGCCGTCTCTACGACGCCCGTGTGGACGGCATCGACGAGGCGGGCAACCCGCTCGACCAGCCGCTGCTGACGTTCCCGCTCACCCCGGAGTCGGCCGCCGGCCTGCCGCTGGAAGTGATCTCCGCGATCACCGACAACGTGAAGAGCGCCCAAAACCCTCAGTAGAGCCCGGGAGCCCGTACCTCGAAGATCTCCTCTGGCCTGCCGAGGCGATCTATGAGGGCACGTGGTCTTCCGGGCCTCCCCCGCCGGAGTTCGTGGACTTCGAGCTGATGCGCTACATGGGCTGGTCCTGGCCCGAATTGGACTCCACGCCGGAGTACGTGCGGCGGTACTGCTGGGACCTGATGCAGGCCCGGCTTTCCGCCGAGCAGGCCGAGCACGACAAGGTCATGGCCGAGCACGAAAGGGAGAGGGCGGCTCATGGAGCGTGAGTTGGCGCCCGGCCTGCTGTCGGCGACGTTCGCGCGGATCAGCGCGGAGACGGGTCTGCGGACCCGGACGGCGCTGGTGCCGATCGCGGACCTGATCGTGAAGCAGGCGCGAATCAACGCCAGCGTGGGGAAACACCCGTACGGCACGAAAACCCCGGCGTGGCCGGGCACCGGCCCGGCGCAGATCTCCGGCACGTTGTACCGCTCGATCGTGCGGACGGCGGTCCTGCCGTCCGGTCTCGGCTGGGAGGTCAAGGTCGGGATCGCGGCCGGGCAGTACCCGTCGTACGGCTCGCGTCGGTCGAAGACGCCGTCGTCGAAGTACGGCATGTACCTGGAAACCGGGCTGCGCAACGGCGCGAAGTACCCGTTCCTCGAACCGGCGTTCCTGTGGGTCGTGAACGGTCCGGCGCGCTGGATCTACGACGAAATGTATGGCGCGACCGGCTGGCTCCGCCTCGGCTGACCCGCTCCACCCCCATCAGATCACGACGTGAAGGGGGTGGGTTGTGGCGCAGGAAGTCGCTGATCTCTACATCCGGCTCCGCTCGAACGCCGCCGAGCTGCTCCCCCAGTTCCAGGCCGCCGGCCTGGCCGGGGAGTCGATGGCCGCGAAGATCACCGCCTCGGCGGCCACGATCATCCGGGAGAACCAGAAGCTCCTGCTGTCGATGGGCGCGATGACGACCAAGGCCGATGAAATGGCTCTGTCGTACGGGGTCGCGTACCAGCGGATGGCGGCGCAGACGATCGCGGCCACCACGCAGATGGAGGCGGCGAACGCGCGCGCGGCGGCGTCGACGGCGGCGATGGCCGCGAAGATCGACGCGGCGGCCGCGGCTTCGGCCGCGACGACGGTCGGGAAAGTCGAGCAGCTGAAGAAGGCCGCGCTGGCGATCGGAGCGGTCGGAGTCGGCGCGGCCGCGGTGACCGTGAAGATGGCTGGCGACTTCGAGGCTTCGACCGTCCGGCTGGTCACGTCGGCTGGTGAAACCGCAGACAACCTGGAGATGGTCCGGCGCGGGATTCTCGACATGGCCGGGTCGGTCGGGTACTCGGCCGAAGAGCTGTCGAAAGCCATGTACACCATCGGTTCCGGTGGCCAGCACGGCGCGGACGGGCTCAAGGTGCTGCGCGCGGCCGCCGAGGGCGCGAAAGCGGAGAACGCCGAGCTGCACACGGTCGCCGACGCGGTGACGTCGGTCCTGGTGGACTACCACCTCAAGGCCGACGACGCCGCGATGGTGACCTCGAAGTTGGTCGCGGCGACGTCGGTGGGTAAGTCCACCTTCCAAGAGCTGACGGGCGCGATGGCGGCGGTGCTGCCGGTCGCGTCGGCCGCGCACGTGTCGCTGGACGACATTCTCGGCTCGCTCGCCTCGATGACCGTGCACGGCATGTCCGCCCGGCAGTCGGCCCAGAACCTCACCGACGTCATCCGGCACATGCAGTCACCAACTTCGGTGCAGGCAAAGGAACTCGCGATCCTCGGGATCAACAGCCAGGACCTCGCCGGGAGCCTTGGCGAGCGGGGCCTGTCCGGCACGCTCCAGATGATCGCGAACCGGATCCGGGATTCGATGGGCCCGGAGTCGACGCGGGTCATCCTCAACCTTCAGACCGCGCTCCGTGGCCTGCCGCCGGAGGTGCAGAAGCTCGGCCAGGCCGTGCTCAATGGCTCGATCACGGCGAAGCAATTCATCCAGGACACCAAGGCTCTGGACCCGATCTCGGCGTCACAGGCCCGGTCCTTCGCAACACTGGCGTCGTCCATGCACCAGCTCGGCACCGGCCAGACGACCGGCGCGCAGGTGATGCAGTCCTACGGGCAGGCGCTCGCGAAGGCCACCGGCGACGCGACCGGCCTGAACGTCGCGCTGATGCTGACCGGCGAGAACGCCGATATCACCAACCGCTCCGTGAAGACCGTGGCGGACGCGACGGTGGAGGCCGGCGGGCACGTGCTGGGCTGGAGCCACATCCAGCACACGTTCAATCAGAAGGTCTCCGAGGCGAAGTCCGGCCTTGGCGCGCTCGCGATCTCCGTGGGCACCGAGCTGCTTCCGGTGTTCTCGAAGATCGCCGGGGTGGTCGCCGACGTGACCGGCTGGCTGTCGCGGAACGAGACCGCGGCGAAGATCCTCGCGGTCGTCATCGGCGTCATCCTCGTCGTCGCGTTTTCGGCGCTGCTCGCGGTGTTCTGGGGCTTCGCCGCCAACCCGGTCACCTGGATCATCGCCGGGATCATCGTGGTCGTCCTGCTGCTGGCAGCCGGGATCTACCTACTGATCAGTAACTGGGACTCGATCGCATCGTTCTTCGTCGATTTGTGGAACACCGTGAAGAACGCCTTCTCCACGGCCATCGACTGGGTGATCAACTTGGTCTCCGGCTGGATCGATTGGATCAAGGCGTCGCCCGGCAAGATCCTCGACGGCCTCTCCAAGCTCGGAACGATGCTCGGAAATTTGATTTCTCGGGCTTGGAATTTTGTCGTGGACGCGACGAAGCGCGGAATTCAGATAACGATAGATTGGGTCAAGGATTTACCGCGCAAAATCGGATTCGCGCTCGGTTTTTTGGCCGGACTTCTCACGCGAACTGCGATTCGCGCTTGGGAGGCTTTCACAAACGGAACGAAAATTGCTTTTGAAGCGACCGTGCGCTTCCTCAAGGAATTGCCGGGGAAGATCATCAGCTTCCTGTCGGATGCACACAACTGGCTGGTGCAGAAAGGCCGCGACCTGCTGATCGGCATGGGACGCGGGATCATCAACGCCTACGAAGCCGTGAAAACGTGGTTCGTCGAACTGCCCGGCAAGATCAAACAGTTCTTCTCCGACGCCTGGAACTGGCTCGTGCAGAAGGGCGCCGAAATGCTGATCGGCCTCCGCAACGGCGTCACGAACTCCTACGAAGGCGTGAAGCGCTGGTTCTCCGAACTGCCGGGCCGCATCGGCGACTTCTTCTCGAACGCCGGGCGATGGCTGCTGGACGCTGGTCGCTGGCTGGTCGAAGGCCTCTGGAACGGCATCACCGGTGCAGCGTCGTGGATCTGGGGCAAGATCCGCGATTTCGCGGCCGGGATCGTCTCCGGCTTCAAGTCCGCTCTCGGGATCCAGTCGCCGTCACGGGTCATGGCCGAACTTGGCGCGTTCCTCGCGCAGGGTCTCGCGGTCGGTATCGACGACCACGCCGACCAGGCCGTCAACGCCGCCACCTCGATGGCGCGGCGGGTGACCGACGCGTCGTCGGTCGCAGTGAACCTCTCGACCGGCGTCTCCGGGCGACCGGCGACGAACAACGGAGGGCAGGCCGGCGCCGCGGCGACGACCGCCAGCGGGGGAGGGCTCGCCCCGGTCGTGCCGATCGGCGGCGGTGGTTCCACGCAGATCGTGAACGTCTCCCTGAGCGTCGCCGGGTCGGTGCTCACCGAGAACGACCTGCAAAAACTCGTCCAGAAGATCGTGATCCGGTTCGCCGGGCGCAACAACGGGCCGGGCTTCACCCCGGCATTCAGCTGACCAGGACCAGAAGGGGGCCTTGTGGCCAAGTTCTATCGGCAGGCGCTCGCGCTGGCCGCACAAGCGAAATGGAACTGGGTGACCGACAACGTCGTCGCCACCCTGCACGGCACCGGCTACACGCCGAACCTCGACACCGACGCCTACGTGTCCGCACTGGCGGGGGAGCTGCCCACCGCCTCCGGCTACACGGTGGGCGGGGTCGCGCTCACCGGCAAGTCGGTGTCGTACATCGCGGCGAACAGCTGGGCCACCGCGTGGGCCGGGGCGACGGCGTACGCGGCCGAGTTCACTGTGCGCCCGGCCCCGGGCAACGGGTTCCTCTACCGCGCCGTCAGCGGCGGGACCTCGGGCGCTTCGGCGCCGACCTGGCCGACCGTCGTGGGCGGCACGGTCACGGACGGCTCGGTGGTGTGGGAATGCGTCGGGTCCGGCGCCACCCAGTTCACCGCCAGCAATCCGGCGTGGGCCTCGGCGACGTTCACCGGTGCCCGCTACTTGGTGCTGTCCGACCGGACGCCAGGTTCGGCGGCCGCGCAGCCGTTGCTCGGGATCCACGACTTCGGCAGCAATCAGTCCGGCCAGGGCGGCACGTTCACCGATCAGTGGTCGCCGCAGGGAACGCTGCTGATCTATCACCCGTAGTCGTCGACGACCGCGGGTCTTCGGGTCAGGGGAGGAGGCGGCCGTGTCGTTCGCGTTCGTCAAGTCGTTGGGTACCAACGGTTCGAGCAGCACGGTCACCACCGGACTGTCCATTACGGTCCCTGCCGGTGGTGTCCCTGCCGGGGACCTGCTGGTCCTGCGGTTCGCATCCTTCAACTACCGGGCGGGGTCCACGCCGCCGACCGTGACGGACTCGCGCGGGAACACCTGGCAGCAGGACTTCGCGCGCACGTCCAGTAGTGACGGCATGAACATCGTCTACTCGGCGGTCATCGCCACGGCGCTGCTGGCCGGTGACCTGATCTCGGTGGGGTTCACCGCGAACAACGCGAACTACGCGCTGGCGGTGGACCAGTTCTCCGGGGTGGCGCCGTCCGGGTGGCGTTGGATGGTCGACCCGACCGGCACGAAGGCGGTCACGACGACGCCGACGAACTCGCTGGCGCCGACCTCGCCGTATCCGACGTACACGCTGGTCCTCGGTGTTCTGTTCGTGCCGCTGCCCAGCACGGACGCCTACACCGAGGACGGCAACCAGGCCGGCGGGGACTCATGGCACACCCTGCCGGGAGCGTTCAGCCCGGCAGGGTCGACGACGCAGGCGGTGCGCGCCTCCTACAAGATCCCCGCTTTGGGATCGACCGGCGCTCTGCAGAGCTGGTCTCCGACGCTCGGCACTGCGAAAACCGCGTTGGAGACCCTGGTGATCTACCAGGGTCGGCTGGTGCCGGTCACCGTGGCCGACGTCGCCGAGGCTGCACGCACCGGCAATCCGCGCGAAGCCACCGCGATCGGGGTATCGCTGGCCACCGACGTGCCAGCCGCGTCCCGCGCAGGGGCGCCGGAGAGCAAGCTCGCCGGGACCGCGCCGGAGCCGATCACGCTCCTCGACGTTCCGCTCGCCTCGCAAGCTGGGGCGCCGGAAGACATGGTCGCAATCGACGTCCCGCTGGGGATCGATGTTCCTGCGGCCGCACGCTCCGGCACCCCGGCCGACGAGGTCGCCATCGGCGTCACCGTCGAGGACGTCCCGTTCCCCGACCGGGCTGGCTCCCCTGTAGACGGACCGGTCCTCATCGGTGTGACGGTGCACGACACCGTCTGCCCGGCCCGCTCCGGAGCACCGGGCGCCGCGCTGGCCATCGGGGTCACGCTGTTCACCGACCGGCCGACCGGAGCTCGAGGAGGAGCGCCTGCCGCCGCGATCGGGAACACGGTCACCAACGACGCCCCCGCCGCCTCCCGGGCGGGCGCTCCGACGTCGACGCTGGGCGGCGCGGGGCTTTTCCCGGTCGCACCAAGCAGCCTGACGGGGGATATCCCGAACCCGAACCGGCCGCTGCTGATCCCGTACGCCGACTTCACCGCGGGCCCGCCGAAGCCTGTCGGGTCGTTCGAGACGCGCCGATCGTTTAACTCGCGGGCCCGCCGCACGGTCGCCCGGAAGATCACGATCCAACGTGGACGGCAGTACGAGCTGGATCAGGTGCAGGCCGGCACGGCGACCTTCGAGATTACTGACCCGCTCGAAAACCTGAATCCGACGAACGCTGCCAGCCCTTTGAATCAGGGCGGGCAGAAGATCAAGCCGTACCGAGCGATGCGGGTCACCGCGCTGTGGCCCAACACCGGCAACATGATCAACACGTCGTTGATCGGCAGCGGCACGGATCCGAGCTTCGAGACCGGCTTCAGCTGGTTCACACCGAGCGGTGCCGGGACCACGCAGGCAACGTCGACCGCGCACTTTTGGACCGGCACCAAGTCGATGCAGGTCACGCAGACGACGGCGGGCCGCAACTTCGGGGTAAACCTTCAGGTTGTCGTCGGCCCTGATCTGCGCATGGTCATGTCCGCGTACGTGCGCCCTACGGCGGGCACGACGGTGTGGCTGCGGGTCATCGACGCATCTGGGACTGAGCACGTCTCGACCGCGGCGACGGCGCAGGACACCTGGACGAGGATCTTCGTGTCGTGGCGCGCGGTCGACATGTCCGAGAAGGTGGAGATCTTCGGAACCGGTGGAACACCAACCCGGTTCTACGTCGACGCCGTGCAGCTGGAGTTCGGACTCAACCCGACGCTCTTCACCACCGAAGGGCCTGAGGCGTACCGGCTCTACTCGGGGTACATCGAGCGATACCCGCTGCACTACGACATGCACGGCACGCGAGGAATCCGCCCGCTCACCGCGGTCGACGCGCTGGGGATCTTGTCGCGCACGGAGATCGCGGAGAGCTACCTGGCGACGATCCTGGCGGACAACCCGAACATGATCGCGTCGTTGAACGACGCATCCGGCCCGCAGTTGATCCAGCGGCCGGGCGGTGGCGCCCCGATGGCTGGATATACCCAGCTCGGCAGCAACTCCGCATCGGTGAACTGGGGCGGCGACACGTTCCTTGACGGCACCCCCACGGTGTCGATCACTCAGCAGAACACCACGCCGCCTGTTCGGCTGGATGAGACTCAGGTGACTTATGTCGGAACGCGCGGCGGAGCAATTTCAATGAATCCTCGCTCGTTCACGTTCGAGGGATGGTTTCGTTTTCAAGCTGGGTGCATATACTTCGGACTAGCTTCCATGAAAAGGGGCGAGAAAACCTCAGACCCCGCTTTGTCTCTTGGACCTGAGTTCTACATCGGTCTTTACACTACTGGTGGCCAACTCTTCTTTCACTTCACAGACCCGAACGGAGGAGGAGCAGGGAATGGCCTGATATACATTACAAACAGCACGTTCGATGGCTACCCGGACAATAAATGGCACTACTTCGCCATAACGCTTTCCAGTAGTTCATGGCGGGTGTATATCGATGACAAGCTGAGCCATTCTGGTTCGCCGCCATTCTCTCCGTCGCCATCTATTCAGTTGGACAACCTGTTCTTCAATGTGACGACGCGGAACGGGGATCCGGTGTCGAGCGCGTCCTTCGCGAACTTCGCCACCTACCCCTACACGCTCACCGCCGAGCAGGTGAGCGCGCACTACGCACGTGGCGCCGGATACGACGGTGAGCAATCCGGCGTGCGGGTCGCTCGGTTGCTGGCGAAGTACTGGGCTGGCTCTTGGAGACTCGGGCTCGGTCGTCTGCGGCTCGCGCCGGACACCGACTACACCAGACGGATGCTGCTGGATGTGCTCCAGGAGATCCAGGAATCCGAACGTGGCCTGTTGTACGCCGACCAGGGCGGCGAGGTCGTTTTCGACGATCGGGACTCCCGGTATCGGGGTGAGCAGCAGATCCCAGCGGTGGTGTTCGGCGAAGACACCGCGGCGGGGGAAATCCCGTACGAGGTCTTTGAGGGCGACGTTGACCCGACGTATGTCTTCTCTCAGGCAAACCTGACCAGGCCGGGCAACAACGAGTTCCCGCCGATGGTGAACGCGGCCGCGAAGGCGGACTACGGGCAGCGGATCCTCAGCCACAACGTGCAGGCGACAAACGACTTCGACCTCAGCCAGGCCGGGACGTTCTACCTCGCCCGCTACGGCCAGGCGAAGCTGCGCGTCGAAAAGCTGGCGCTCAACCCCATCGCCTACCCAGCGGCGTGGGGGCCGCTGCTTTCGCTCGAGCTCGGACGCCGGGTCACGATCCGTCGCCGGTCGGGCCCGCTGGTGATGAGCGGGGACTACTACGTCGAGCAGATCAACCACGCCATCGACGCGGACGCCGGGACCTGGCGGATCGAGCTGCAGTGCAGCCCGGTGTTCGTTCCCTCGGCGTGGGTCTTGGGGGATCCGCAGTACGGAGTCCTCGGCTCGACGACGACACCGATCTACTGATCAATCTGGGCCAGTGCCGTGGCCACCGACCGAAACGGAGGTGGCCACGGTGCCAGCCTTTGACGTCCGCCGTCGCCCCGGGGCGGGGGACCGGCCATGACGATGCCGACCTTCGCGGACGGCAGTCTGGTTCACCAGGGAGACCTGAACCTGCTGTCGACCGGGATCAACAACCTCTCCTCGATCGTGACGGGCGCGCCCGCGCCGAGGAACTTCGTCCCGCACGCCAGCGTGAAGCAGACGATCACGCAGCAGGTCCCTCAGCTCCAGGACGTGCTGATCAACTTCGACGTCGCCGAGTCGAACCCGGACACCATGTGGGTTCCCTCGGTGGCGAACACGATCACCATCCGCACCGCCGGGTCCTACGAGGTCGACGCCCAGTTCCCGCTCCAGACCGCCGCCTCCGATATCTACATGTTCCTGCTGGTCAACGGCACCAGCACATCGGTGAACAACGTCGGCGGCGAAGACCACAAGCCGGGCTTCAACACCAACGACGGGCAGATCCTGCACGCGAACGCGTTCTTCCCGAGTCTCGCTGTCGGGTCCGTGATCTACATGTCGGTCTTCCACACGGCCGGATCGACGATCCCCACCGTCGTCGGGCGCACCTGCGCCCGCCTCAACATCCGCCGCATGGGCCCATAGAACTGGAGGACACCATGACCAGCAGCACCGGCTTCGGCGGCGGAACCCGCGTCGTCTCGACGATCACCGTCACCCCGGAGGAGCCGACCGGCCTGTTCCGACCGGACGCGATGAGCGAATGGGTCGGGCACCTGGTGCAGGTCGCCGGCCTCGATCCCGCATACGAACACACCCTCCAGGCGGTCAAGGTCGTGCCGGGCCCGCGGATGGTGATGGACATGAACCTCGGCCGGTACGTCGAACAGGTCGTCGACGGCGGCGCCGCCGAGCTGACCGTGCTGACCGAGGCCCCGTACGTGCCCTGCTACGCGAACTACGTGCGGGTGATCGCCGGGGTACCGCCCGCCCGCGCGCAGATCGTCCGCGCCGACACCGGCGCCGTGCTGGTCGAGCGCGGCCGGTACCCGGCCCCGTTCTACGACGGCCAGACGCTCGCCGTGGGCGAACAGCACTACCGGATCACCGCGACGTCCTGGCCGAACCGCAACCCCGAAACCGGCTCGGCGGGCCGGAACGAGGACTACCAGCTGGTGACCGTCGTCCCGATCCCCGACCAGGAGCCCATCGCTCCCGTTCCCTCCCCGACACCCTGATCCCGAGGTGACCCCGTGTCCGCCCCCGAAGGACCCCAGATCGCGCACAGCCTCGGCCGCGTCGAAGCGAAGCTCGATGGCATCGCCGACAACCTCAACAGTCACAAGCTGGCCACTACCGCCAGTCTGGCCGAGCACGGCGTCCGCCTTGACCGAGTCGAGACCGACGTCGGCCGCATCCAGACGGACCTGAACTCCGACACCCGCGACAAGACCAAGTCGATCAGCACCGGCCGCCAGATGTTCTGGGTGGCCATCGCGGGCGCGGTCGCGTCCGGCGCGGTCGGTCTGATCATCCAGCTCGCCACCCGCCACTGATCCATCCCCGCTCGCACGAAGGCCCTGGCATCCGCCGGGGCCTTTTTCGTGCGCGCCGAACCCCGAAGAGAGGAGGTGCCCGTTGGGTGACCGAGCGATCGACGTCTACGAGGCGTACCAGGGCCAGGTCAACTGGCCGCAGGTCGTCGCCAGCGGTGTGCGCCGCGTGTTCGTGAAGCTCACCAACGGCGGCGGCCAGGCCCGGGTCCGCGGTGACCGGTACGTCGCCGGTGCCCGCGCAGCCGGCGCCCGCGTCGGCGGCTACCACTACGCGCTGGGCGGCGACCCGGTCGCGCAGGCGAACGTCTTCGCCGACGAGCTGATCCGGCTCAACGCGCTCGACCTGGCGCCCGCGCTCGACTACGAGGACCACTCGCTGCCGAAGGGCCCGGCCGCGCAGACCTGGATCCGCAGGTTCCTCACGCAGCTGAACGTCCGGCTGCCGCAGCTGGGGAAGAACCTGCTCTACGGCTCCGGCTCCGACCTCCAGGCGATGCGCGCCTGGGAGATCACGGTGCCGGGCGCCGACGTCCTGGAGTGGGCGGCCGAGTACGGCGTCAACAACGGCACCAAGAACCCGATCCGCCACTACAAGGGCGGCCAGGCCGCGGTCCACCAGTACACCTCTGCTGGCCGCGTGCCCGGCATCGCCGGACACGTCGACCTCGACGACGTCCTGGCCAACATCGACGAAGGCACCGTCTTCGTCGGTGACCGGCCGCCCCCGACCCCCGGCACGGCGGCCACGATCCGTGCCGCCCTGATCCAGATGATGGAGGACTGCATGGTCACATTCCCGCCCGCGCCGACCACCCGCACCAAGGTGCTGGCGCTCCCGCCCGACTACGACGTGACGCTGGTGTTCGCGGCGGAGTCCACGATCTTCGGCGGCCACATCTACAACTGGACCCCGACCGAGGGGAAGGGCACCGGCGGTGACCCGGTGCAGTGGCGCGTCGAGGTGAAGGAAGGCGAGCCGATCCGGATCCCGTCCGGCACCTCGAAGGCCCACGTCGAGTACAGCTGCGGCACCGAAGTGTCCTGCTTCATCCAGGTGAAGCCGCGGGGCTGACCCCGGCCAGCCGGCGCCCGCCGGGTTCCAGGTGTTCCCGGCGGGCGTCGGCGTCAGCGGCGGCGCCGGAACAGCCAGGCGGCTACCAGCGCTCCCAGTACCCCGCCGATCGCGTTGCCGATCGTGTCGTTCACCAGCGCGAGCCACATCTCGGTGGTCATCCGCGTACTCCCGTCCTGTTGGTCGAGGACCGGTCAGTCCTCGCCAGTTGCGGAAGCCCCCAGACCCGATCCCACAGGAGGTACCTCTTGTCCCCGTTCTTCATGAACCTCGTCGACCGTGTGCTCTGGACCGTGTTCCAGGCGCTCGGCGGCACCGTCGCGGCCGGGGAGGTGTCCGACGCTCTGCACGTCGGCGTCGCCACCGACTGGCGGCCCGGTCTCGTCGGCGCGCTCGTCGCCGGGGTGCTGTGCCTGCTGAAGGTGCTCGGCGTCCACGTGTCGAGCAAGACCCTGACCGCCGTCGAGGACGCGGCCGGTTCGGTCGCCCGCCTCCCCGGTGTCGGGGAGGCCATCGAGAAGGTCAAGGCGACCCCGGTCGGAGGCATCGCCGCGGACGTCATCGCCGGGGTCGACCGGCAGCTGCACGCCGAGGCCGACCGTCCCGCCAAGGGCGGTCCGGTCGACTGATCCCGGCTCCCCGTCCGGCTGTTCCCGGCTGGTCCGAAAAGGCCCCCCGCACCGATCGGTGCGGGGGGCCTTTTCGTCGTCTCCGGGGTCGACGTCGGAGGCGTCGTTGGCGGGGTCGTCGGCGGTTGCTTCGGTCCCCGGGCGGGGACAGCTCTCCCGACTGTTTGCATTGCTGACTTATAGAACTCTAATGGCGCTCTTGATTGGGGAGCGGGGCGGCGCGCGGACGCTGGCCGCCAGGGGCCTTCGGGGACGGGAGACAGCTCTCGCTCGGGGACTCGCGTCCCGGGGCGGGAGCGCGGACGGGGACGGGACTGCCGTGCGGGCTTCCCCGCGAGGGAAGGCGGCGGGGAGCACCGCGGGGACCTCGTCCCCACGACTCTGGGGAGTCGGGACACGAGCGGCGGGGACGCTTCCCCTCACCCCGGGGACTCGCCGCTGGGGAGCCGGGGACGGCGGGGAAAGCCACTGCGGGGAATCGGGGACTCGCAGGTGGAGGCCACATTCCCCGATTCCCTCCCCGGCCGTGAGCGGGAGCCGAGCTGATGCCCGACTTCGTCCCCGCGATGCTCGTCGAACCGGTCCCCGGCTGGCGTCGCGGAGCCCGGGGAGCCGGTGCGGCGGTCTTCCCGGCTTATCTCCGGCGACCCGTGACGGCACCCCGCTACAGACCCGTGACGGGTGTAGCGGGTTGTCCCGGGTGTGTTCCGGGTGGCGTCACGGGTGCAGCCTGCGGGTATCGGGCGTGACGGGTCTGAAACAGCGTTACGGGTCTGGGTGGGCCCCTACCTGCGGGGACGGTTTTTCGACGGTTTTTCGGGGATTTTTCGCGCGTTCGCGCGGGGACCTGCGACACCCGCAACAGCTCCTGTTCCCCGGTCGGCGAGTCTCCGGGGACGCGTTCCTCGCTGGCCTCGGCGGCGCGGGATTCCCCGGCTTCGGGATGGCCTCCGGTGAGCCATCGGGGACGAGCCGCAGAGACCTCGTCGGGACGTTTCCCCGTCCGTCGATCCAGCCTCCGCGTGGGCGTCCCCGACGCATGGGGAGGAGTCCCTGCGGGGACGTCTGCCGGGCGGGGAGCGCCGCTCCGATTCGTCCCCGGCATGTCCCCGGCGGGGAACGCGACAGCGCCGCCCGGGGAACCCGGGCGGCGCTGTTGGCGTCCTGACAATAGAGGTTAGGCGGGGGGACGTTTCCCCGTCCGGAACTCCTCGGCGGCCGCGTGCAGCGGCTCCATGAAGAACCCCCGCGTGGGCTTCCCGTCGTACTCGGGACGGCGGACCGCCTTCGCATCCCGGGTGATCGAGTACGGGGGACGGGACAGCATCAGCCCGAGGGCGGCCGACTCCATGCCGACCGCCTTGGCGAGGTCGTCGGTCGAGACGAACTCGCGCCCGGGGAAGGCCTCGATCAGCTTCGCCAGCAACTCGGGGACCGGCTGGCCGAAGTCGGCGGTGAGCTCGGCGAAGGACTCCTCGATCGTCTTCTCGTCGGCGCCGAGGACCTTCTTCACTCCCTGCTCCCGCTTCTCCGTGCGGTGGCGCTGGGCGACGGCACCGAGGGCACTGAGGGCATCTTCGATCGACTTCGGCTGATCGGCGTCGGGCCGTCGCCGCCCGGCATAGGTGACGGCGGCCGCGACCGTGGACTGCTGGCCCGCGGGCCGTGTGCCCGTCGTGGCGTACTCCAGGAAGGTCTCGACGTCCCCGATCCACCGCCGTTCCCATGCCGACGTCTGGACCAGAACCTGATCTTTCTCCGGCTCTCCCGGCTCGGACAGCGGTCGCTCCCAACGTGCGCCGACAGTGAACGCGGCGCCGGCCTCGATCGGAAGGTCGACACGGGTCGGCTGGCGTTGCACGACGAGCTGGGGGACGAACTTCATGTCCAGGAAGGCGAGCTTCCCAGCCATCAGCACGACCTCGTCGATCTTGACGTAGGCGACGCCCGGGTACAGCAGCTTCTCCGGCTTCAGATCGCGGGAGTGACCAGGGATCACCCTGCGCAGGTCACTCGGGTTTTCGATCCGCATGACGATCTTGAGCTTGAGTTGGCGTTTGATATCGCCGCCATGATCACCGTAGTCGGCATTGAGCCCCGACTGCGTAGCGAGGATGACCTGCACGAACACTCCAGTAGCGCCGCGGGTCAGCACGTCCACCAGCTCCGAGGCGTTGCGGTAGATGCCGTCGTGGCAGAGCACCTTGTCCTTGCGACGGCGCATCAGGAAGCTGGCTTCGTCGATGATGCAGAAGATGGCGGGCATCTCGCGGGTCGGTCGGTTCGGGCGCTGAAGGGCCGGGATGGTGTAGCGACGGCTGGCCTCCTCGAAGGCCGTGGCCAACATTTCCAGGGTGTCGTTCGTGCCGTGCGCGATGTAGCCCTCGGTCGGCTGGTGGCCGTGTTTCAGCGGCTCCAACCTCGGCGAGAGCAGGTCGTTGAGCTTCCAGTTCCCTCCGACCCAGGCGACGCCGTTGTAGCTGGCGGCGATGCGGTCAAGGAGGACGCTCAGGAAACTGGACTTGCCGACCTGGGTCATCGCGACGATCTCGACGTGGAGCTTGAGCAGGTTGATGACGATCGGCTCGCCGTTCTCCCACTGGCCGATCTCGAAGTCCTCGGCGATATCCACTGGCCCCTGCGGAGGGATGTACGGGATGACCTTGGCCAGCACGGCGCTGTCCCGGGATCGTTCGATGCGCATCTGGAACTGGCCAGCCTGCTGCAAGCGGTAGAGCTTGACCGCGTCGGCGGGCAGAGTCATGCCGTTGTCGAGCCGGTTGGCTTCGACAGCGATCTTCTCCTCGATCCCAGCCTCGGTGATCTTCGAGAGTGAAGCACTGGGGACGGCGATACCCACGGTTTCGTTGCCGAGCTTGTCCTGGGCCGGGGCGCTGGTCTTGGCACCCCGGACGCCGGCTGCGTCGAGAACCCGCTCCCAGAAGTTCATGTCCGCGATCCGCTGTTCTTCCTCGAGCTGCGCGTGGTGGACGTCGTCGCGATGATCGAGCCAGTGCGTCATGAGGCCGGTGGTGTACCAGGTCAGGATGGTTCCGCCCGCGAGCGCGCCGAGGCTGGCGAGGCTGTTGGGGTGACCGGTGGTCTGCGCCCAGGTGGTCCAGGCGGTCGCTCCGGCTCCGATGGTGGCCGCGACCATCTTGGCCATGCCGCGGAAGAAGCCGGTCGTCTTCTTGTTGTTGCGGTAGATGTGGTGGACGCCGACGACTGCCAGCGCGGTCGCGCAGCTGCCGCCGAGGGCGACGTGCCAGGCGGCAATGTCTTCCACGTTGGTCAAAAGGAAGGTGGAGCAGGCCCACGTCCCGACACCTCCGGTGACGGAGTAGGCGAACGCGCTGGGGAGCGTGTGCGGTTCGTCGTGGGGGCGGGGCATGGGCTCCTCTTTCTCTGCGGGGTTCTGGCGGGTAAGGCGGAGCCGGACCCGCGAGGGGCAGGTCCGGCTCCGGATCGGGTGCTAGGCCCTTTCGGTCCAGTGCTGGGCGTTCGGCTTGGTTTCCGTCTTGTCGCGGAACTCAAGCTCGGTGGCGTGGGTGGCGTCGAAGGTGCCTCGCTGCCCATCGGCCTCGCTGCTGGCGGCGTGCATGAGGTTGCCGAGGGCATCGAGCCCGTCCGCGACGATCGGCGCATAGGGCAACGTCTCTGAGATCTCCACGCCCTTGGCATGGAAGGCTGCCGCGACCTCGCTCAGACCTTCGGGGAGCCCTTCGAGGAAAGCTTGGGTGTCTTCGGGGGTCTGGGGCTGCCAGGTGCGGATCTGGTCGGCGACGGCGCTCCAGTCCATCTGATTCGTCACGGTGGGGTCCCTTCGTACTAGTCCGTATCCGGATCCGGGTCCGAAAACGGGCGTTGGTGCTGGTGAAACGGGGTGGGAAGCTGGGGCACGGCCTCGTCCGGTTCCCTTCAGGGGATGGGGCGGGAGGTTCATGCCGAGCGGGTCCGCCGGTGGTGAGGGCGGGATCGGGATGGCGGCGGCCGGGATGGGCGCCGGCTGCGGCAGGGCGGCCGGTGGGCGCCGGATGAACATGTCGGAGAACGGCGCGACGAGGGCCTGGACGACGCTGCCGCTGCGGACGCCGTTGCCGACTCTGGTGGCGGTCCACATCCAGGCGGCGGCGGTGCCGCGCCCGAGCGGTCCGCGGTGCAGACGGGCGATGCGGCGGCCGAGCCGCCCCATGCGCTTGGCGAAGCGCTCGATGCTGCGGACCTCGCTGCGCCTCTGTCGGTACCGGCGGTCGCGGGCCGTGTTGTCCTTGCGGATGCGGCGACCACGTCGCTTCTGCGCAGCGTCGGTTGCGCGCTGCGCGGCGCGCTGGCTGGCGCGGATACGTCGTTTCGCCGCGCGGGTTTCCGCACGGTGAAGCCGGGTGGCGGCCCGGCGGGACGGCGTGGTCCGACGCGCGGCCGGTGCGATCGCGGCCGCGGCTCGACGTCGCGCGGTCGCGGCCTTGCGGGCGGCTTTCGCGGTGGTGGGCTGCCGGGTTCCGGGGGCGTGGTGACCGGAGGCGAACTGGCCGCGCGCGTTGCGGCGCTGCGGGCCGAGCGGCTTCCAGAAGCCGTTGCGGGCGCTCTGCCCGGCGAGGGCGCGCTGGTGGCGGCGCCCTTGCGGGGGCGACGTCCGGCGGACCATCCGGCGATGCCGGGTGTGCCGGTTTTCCGCATTCGGCGGGTCGCGCCGACCGGGGCGGCGGCGCGGCGGGCGGCGTTGGTGGCTGCGCGGGCGCGGCCGCGGGCGATGAGGGAGCGGCGCGCGGCGCTGCCGGGCGCGGCCGCC
>NZ_CP008953.1:6900000-7182500 GCF_000732925.1 Amycolatopsis japonica | reverse complement strand
ATGCCGGTTCGCTTGATGCCCGCACGGGCTAGTACTGCTTCGTAAGGAGCGTGGAACGTGTGCTGCAGGGTCAAGGGGATTTCGGTGTTCATTGGCACGCTGTTGGGTCCTGAGGCAACACGCCAAGGGGCTAACCCCCCAGGTTGTTTGTTTCTGGTGTGGTGTTTGAGAACTGTAGAGTGGATGCGAGCATCTTTGTGGTCAAGTTGTTAAGGGCACATGGTGGATGTCTTGGCTTCAGGAGCCGATGAAGGACGTGGGAGGCTGCGATATGCCTCGGGGAGCTGTCAACCGAGCTGTGATCCGAGGATTTCCGAATGGGGAAACCCAGCACCAGTTATGTGGTGTTACCCGCATCTGAATATATAGGGTGTGTGGAGGGAACGCGGGGAAGTGAAACATCTCAGTACCCGTAGGAAGAGAAAACAACCGTGATTCCGTGAGTAGTGGCGAGCGAAAGCGGAAGAGGCTAAACCATGCACATGTCAAGCTGTCAGGCGTTGTGTGTGTGGTGTTGTGGGACCCGCCTTGGAGAGACTGACATTTCTTCGGGTTGATGTGCTGGTTAGTGGAACGCCTTGGGATGGGCGACCGGAGTGGGTGAGAGTCCCGTACGCGAAAACCAGTTTCTGAGACCTTGGTGGTGTTCCCGAGTAGCAGCGAGCTCGTGGAATTTGCTGTGAATCTGCCGGGACCACCCGGTAAGCCTAAATACTTCCTGAAGACCGATAGCGGACTAGTACCGTGAGGGAAAGATGAAAAGTACCCCGGGAGGGGAGTGAAAGAGTACCTGAAACCGTGTGCCTACAAGCCGTCAGAGCCCGAGCACATCTTTGTGATGTTGAGGTGATGGCGTGCCTTTTGAAGAATGAGCCTGCGAGTTAGTGCTGCGTGGCGAGGTTAACCCGTGTGGGGTAGCCGTAGCGAAAGCGAGTCTGAATAGGGCGATTGAGTCGCGTGGTCTAGACCCGAAGCGGAGTGATCTACCCATGGCCAGGCTGAAGCGTCGGTAAGACGACGTGGAGGGCCGAACCCACTTAGGTTGAAAACTGAGGGGATGAGCTGTGGGTAGGGGTGAAAGGCCAATCAAACTCCGTGATAGCTGGTTCTCCCCGAAATGCATTTAGGTGCAGCGTCACATGTTTCACCACGGGGGTAGAGCTACTGGATGGTCTAGGGGCCTTACCGGGTTACCGAAATCAACCAAACTCCGAATACCGTGGTGTGAGAGTGTGGCAGTGAGACGGCGGGGGATAAGCTTCGTCGTCGAGAGGGAAACAGCCCAGAACACCAGCTAAGGCCCCTAAGTGTGTGCTCAGTGGGAAAGGATGTGGGATTGCCCAGACAACCAGGAGGTTGGCTTAGAAGCAGCCACCCTTGAAAGAGTGCGTAATAGCTCACTGGTCAAGTGGTCCTGCGCCGACAATGTAGCGGGGCTTAAGCACACCGCCGAAGCTGTGTCATTCATACATATACATCCATCACCTCCTTGAGAGTGTGATGCAGTGGTATGGATGGGTAGGGGAGCGTCCTGCATCCAGGGAAGCGGCGGCGGAAGCCAGTCGTGGAGGGTGTGGGAGTGAGAATGCAGGCATGAGTAGCGAATGCAGAGTGAGAAACTCTGCCGCCGGATGACCAAGGGTTCCTGGGCCAGGCTAATCCGCCCAGGGTAAGTCGGGACCTAAGGCGAGGCCGACAGGCGTAGTCGATGGATAACGGGTTGATATTCCCGTACCCGAGCACGTGCGCCCAGGATGAGGCGGTTGATACTAACCACCCAAAGCCTCGTGTTGAAGCCTTCGGGTGGATACGCGAGTGTGGAGCGTGGGATCTGATTCCGTAGTAGTCGAGTGATGGGGTGACGCAGGAAGGTAGCTCCGCCAGTGAGTGGTAGTACTGGTGTAAGCGTGTAGACCGAATGGTAGGCAAATCCGCCATTCATATAGGTTGAGACGTGATGCGTAGCCGATTGAGGTGAAGTAGAGTGATCCTATGCTGCCGAGAAAAGCCTCTAGCGAGTGCGTGCACGGCCCGTACCCCAAACCAACACAGGTGGTCAGGTAGAGAATACTAAGGCGATCGGGTGAACTGTGGTTAAGGAACTCGGCAAAATGCCCCCGTAACTTCGGGAGAAGGGGGGCCAAACACTCTGAAGCCCTTCGCGGGCTAGGGGTGGGTGGCCGCAGAGACCAGCGGAAAGCGACTGTTTACTAAAAACACAGGTCCATGCGAAGTCGCAAGACGATGTATATGGACTGACGCCTGCCCGGTGCTGGAACGTTAAGAGGACCGGTTAACCTTTCGGGGTGAAGCTGAGAATTTAAGCGCCAGTAAACGGCGGTGGTAACTATAACCATCCTAAGGTAGCGAAATTCCTTGTCGGGTAAGTTCCGACCTGCACGAATGGCGTAACGACTTTCCGGCTGTCTCAACCACAGGCCCGGCGAAATTGCACTACGAGTAAAGATGCTCGTTACGCGCGGCAGGACGGAAAGACCCCGGGACCTTTACTATAGTTTGGTATTGGTTTTCGGTTCGGCTTGTGTAGGATAGGTGGGAGACTGTGAAGCTGGCACGCTAGTGTTGGTGGAGTCGTTGTTGAAATACCACTCTGGTCGGATTGGGAATCTGAACCTCGGACCATGATCTGGTTCAGGGACAGTGCCTGATGGGTAGTTTAACTGGGGCGGTTGCCTCCTAAAGAGTAACGGAGGCGCCCAAAGGTTCCCTCAGCCTGGTTGGCAATCAGGTGTTGAGTGCAAGTGCACAAGGGAGCTTGACTGTGAGACAGACATGTCGAGCAGGGACGAAAGTCGGGACTAGTGATCCGGCACCACCTGGTGGAAGGGGTGTCGCTCAACGGATAAAAGGTACCCCGGGGATAACAGGCTGATCTTGCCCAAGAGTCCATATCGACGGCATGGTTTGGCACCTCGATGTCGGCTCGTCGCATCCTGGGGCCGGAGTAGGTCCCAAGGGTTGGGCTGTTCGCCCATTAAAGCGGCACGCGAGCTGGGTTTAGAACGTCGTGAGACAGTTCGGTCCCTATCCGCCGCGCGCGTAGGATACTTGAGGAAGGCTGTCCCTAGTACGAGAGGACCGGGACGGACGAACCTCTGGTATGCCAGTTGTCACGCCAGTGGCATGGCTGGTTGGCCACGTTCGGAAGGGATAACCGCTGAAGGCATCTAAGCGGGAAGCCTGTTCCAAGATGAGGTATCCCACCCCTTGTGGGTTAAGGCCCCCAACAGACCATTGGGTTGATAGGCCAGAAATGGAAGCACAGTAATGTGTTGTCGAGTTGACTGGTACTAATAGGCCGAGGACTTGCCCACAAAGATGTTACGCATCCACTCTACAGCTCTGAAACACCACACCGTTCTGGAAACAGACAGTGTGTGTTGTTTCGTAGTGTTTCGGTGGTTATAGCGTCAGGGAAACGCCCGGTCCCATTCCGAACCCGGAAGCTAAGCCTGACAGCGCCGATGGTACTGCAACCGAAGGGTTGTGGGAGAGTAGGACACCGCCGGACTAACATTAGAAAAGAAGGTCTGGGACCTGGTTGAGAACCGAGAGTTCTCCCAGGTCCCAGGCCTTTTTTCATGTCTGCCCCGCCGAGTGGTAGCAAAGGTCCCTTGCTCCCCCGCGGAGTCGCTCAGCAGCTTTCTCGGCCGACCGCGCGCCCGCGCACAGGCGATGAGAAGACCAGCGAAGTGGTGGTCTCGCCGTAGCGCTGCATCTGCTCTACGAGTTCTTCCAGCTCCGCAGTGTTCCGGCAGGCGACTCGCACGAACCAGCACTCATCACCCGTGACGTGGTCGGCGTCGAGCACCTGCGGTAATGCGAGGATGGTTTCGCGGAAGCGTGCCGTGTCCAGGCTGCGTACCCTTGCCCGAACCATCGCTTCGATCGGAAGCCCGAGCTTCGTCAGATCGACGCTCGCCGAGTACCCCGTGATGATCCCCTTCTCCTCGAGCCGACGAACCCGCTCGGTCACCGCGGGCGCGGACAGCGACACCCGCCGGCCGAGCTCCGAATAGGTCAACCGGCCGTCGGACTGGAGCAGTTCGAGCAGCTGCCAGTCGAGATCATCGAGGTTCACAGAACTCCAGGTCGATCGTCATACCTGCCAGGGATCTCCAGGCTAGCCGCCGCCGAGACCTGGATTCTCCGATGTTGCGGATGATCACTGACCACGAAGATTGAGCCATGACGACCGAACCCCGCGCACTGACGTTTCCGGCTCTGGACAGCGCGACCGCGGCCGCGCACCTTCGCGCCGAACTCGCTCTCGAGGTCGACCCGGACGACCTGGTCCGAGATCTCACCTCTGGCGCCCAGCAGGGATACGTGGTCGTCGAGACCAGAGCTCCCGAGGCCTTCGCGTCTGCTCGCATCCCCGGCGCGATCAATCTCCCTTACCGGGACATGACAGCGGAGTCCGTCAGCGGGCTGGACCGCGAACTCGTCTACATCTGCTACTGCGAGAGCATCCACTGCAACGCCGCGACCAAAGGGGCCCTGAAACTCGCGGAGCTCGGCTTCAAGGTCAAACGCCTGTCCGGTGGTATCACCGCCTGGCAAGCGGCCGGCTATCCCGTTGAGCGAGACGCTCTGCCTTCCGCGTACACCCCCGCACCCGCCCCGCGCTGCGCCTGCTGACGGCTGAGGAGCAAGGGACCTTTGCTACCGTCGCCTCCTCGCGTGGTAGCAAAGGTCCCTTGCTGTCGGTGCGGTCGTAGGCTGGAGAGGTGACCGCTCCCAAGTTGCTCGTCATCCAGCCGGATGCATCAGATCCGATCGGCCCCCTCGGCGACTGGCTCACCGAGGCAGGCGCCGAGCTCGACATCCGGTTGCTGCCCGATCAGACTCTCCCCGCCGATCTTGACGGATACGCCGGCGTCGTATGTCTTGGCGGCGGGATGGGCGCCAACGACGACGAGGCTCATCCGTGGCTCGCGGACGTGCGGAAGCTTCTTTCGAAGGCCGCTGGCGCGCGGATCCCGACGCTCGCGATCTGCCTCGGCAGCCAGCTCCTGGCGGTGGCACTGGGCGGCAGCGTCGCCACTGGCGATCAGGGACCCGAGGTCGGCCCGGGGCTTGTGTCCAAGAAGGACGCTGCGTGGACCGACCCGCTGTTCGCGGAGCTGCCGCTCATGCAGGATGTCCTGCAGTTCCACAACGACGCGATCACCCGGCTGCCTGCCGGAGCCGAGCTTCTCGCCTCCTCTCCGCGGTATCCCTATCAGGCTTTCCGATTCGACCGTTGTGCCTACGGTGTCCAGTTCCACATCGAGACGACGCCACATGTGGTCCTCGACTGGGCGCGGCAGGCACCGGAAATGGCGGAACTCACCCGGCCGGACGTACTGACCCCGGAAAACCTGGCCCGGGTGCATGCCGATATCACCGAAACCTGGCGGCCGTTCGCCCAACGCTTCGTCCGACTGGTGTCCGGTGACCTCGCTCCGGCTGCGGACCGTCAACGTACTTTGCCGATGGCTTAACGACTTATGTCTCAAATACGTATGGGTTGTTAACACTCGGGTCTACCTGTCAGGTACCTTGCGAAGGGAGTTTCGAAGGGTTCGGAGGTCGGGGTGGAGCCCTCAGTGTTGGTCGTGCTCGTCGTCGTCACGGCCCTAATTTTCGATTTCACAAACGGGTTCCATGACACGGCCAACTCGATGGCGACGTCGATCGCCACCGGGGCGTTGCGTCCCAAGGTCGCGGTGACGATCTCCGCGGTCCTGAACCTGGTCGGCGCCTTCCTGTCAGTCGAAGTGGCCAAGACCATCTCGAATGGACTGGTCGACGACACCAAGATCGGGCCTGCGATCGTGTTCGGTGGCCTGGTCGGGGCGATCGTTTGGAACCTGGTCACCTGGTTCGTCGGACTACCGTCCAGCTCGTCCCACGCGCTGTTCGGGGGACTGATCGGCGCCACGTGGGTGTCCGCCGGAACGGACTCCGTCCACTTCGGAAAGATCGTCGAGAAGGTCCTGGTCCCGGCGGCGCTGTCGCCCGTCTTGGCAGGCCTCGTCGCGATGATCGTGACGTACTTCGTCTATCGGATCTTCGTCCGCCGCGGCCGCACCGCCGGCTTCCGAGTCGGCCAGATCATCTCGGCTTCGCTGGTCTCGCTCGCTCACGGCACGAACGACGCGCAGAAGACCATGGGCGTCATCACACTGACGATGATCACCGCCGGAACCCTCCCCGCCGGGGCAGGGCCGCCGCTCTGGGTGATCGTCAGCGCGGCGCTGGCGCTCGCGCTCGGCACATACCTGGGCGGCTGGCGCATCACCTTCACGCTAGGTAAAGGCCTGACGGATATCGATGGCCCGCAGGGCTTCGCCGCGCAGACCAGCTCGGCGGCCGTCATCCTCGCCTCGACGAACTTCGGTTTTCCACTTTCGACGACTCACGTCTGCTCCGGAGGGATCGTCGGCTCCGGAGTGGGCAGGAACGAGTCACCGGTTCGCTGGCGCACGGCCGGCCGCATGGTGGTCGCGTGGCTGTTCACCCTTCCGGCAGCCGCCATCGTCGGCGCCGGTGCCGGCCTCGTGACCTCGACCGGCACGGTGGGGACGATCGCCGTTGGCGTCGCGGGCCTCGCGATCGGCATTGGGATCTACCTCCTTTCGCGGCGGAGCCCCGTCAACGCCAGCAGCTTCACCAGCCCCGCCCCGCCCGTTCCGGAACAGGAAGTCGGCAGGATCGCCGCTTAGCAGGGAGCAAGGGACCTTTGCTACCGCGCGAGCCGAGGTGGTAGCAAAGGTCCCTTGCTCCCTTGCGCGTCCGTCTGGCCCCGGGCGGATGGGCGACTACGGTGGAAGCCGATGGTTGAGCGCGCCAGGCCGACCGCTTCCGTGGCGAGATACGGCTTCACCGATCCCCGTGCCGACGGGCAGCTGCGTGCTGCCGGTTGGTGGACCGAATCCGGCCCGGACGGCTCCGCCGCCGACGTGTTGTCCGCACTGTCCCGCGCCGCGGATCCCGATCTCGCACTGAGCGGCCTGGATCGGATCAGGGAAGTCGACCCAGCCGCCTGGAACGGGCTCGACCAGGCGCTGCGCGCCAATCGCACCTTCCGCGGCCGAATGCTCGGTGTCTTGGGCACCTCGAGCGCACTCGCGGACTTCATGGTCTCGAACACCGGCTGCTGGAAGGCCCTCGAAGGGCATAAGAGCACCGAGCCGGATCAATACGTGAGCAGCCTCCTCGGCCACCTACGGCCGGAAGGCGAAGTGCTCACCGGGCTTGAGGCGGAGCAGGCTCTTCGCGTCGGCTACCGCGAGCTGCTCCTCGGCATCGCAGCGGCCGACCTCGGGCATCTGGTCGAACCCGGCCTTCGCCAGCCCCCTTATGCCGAGATCGGAGCCCAGCTCACCACGCTGGCGGAGGCCGCGCTGACAGTGGGGCTGCTGGTCGCGGAGTCTGAGGTGGGGGCCAGTGTCGAAGGCCTGCTCGCCGTGATCGCGATGGGCAAATGCGGTGGTCGAGAGCTGAATTATGTGAGCGACGTGGACGTCATCTTCGTCGGTGATGGCGATCTGTCGGTCTCCACGCGGTTGGCCAGCACGATGATGCGCGTGGTCGGGAAGGCCTGTTTCGAGGTCGACGCGGCGCTGCGCCCGGAGGGCAAGGCGGGCGCCTTGGTCCGGACCCTCGACGGACATGCCGCTTATTACCAAAAGTGGGCCAAGACCTGGGAGTTTCAGGCCTTGCTCAAAGCACGCCCGGTGGCAGGCGACGCCGAGCTCGGGCGTAAGTACGCGGAGATGGTCGCGCCGAAGGTGTGGGCAGCGGCCGATCGCGAGAATTTCGTCCCCGAAGTCCAGAAGATGCGGCGCCGCGTTGAAGGGCATGTGCCCTCCGCGCACGCCGAACGAGAGCTGAAGCTGGGGCGCGGAGGTCTCCGGGACGTCGAGTTCGCGGTGCAGCTGCTGCAACTGGTCCACGGTCGGATCGACGCGGAGCTGCGCTCTCCGTCCACGATGGACGCACTCGCAGCCCTGGGTGACGGCGGCTACGTCGGCCGGAAGGATGCCGCGGAGCTGGCATCGTCTTACGAGTTTCTCCGGACCATCGAGCATCGACTTCAGCTTCGCAGGCTCCGGCGCACGCACCTGTTCCCTGCTGCTTCGGACGTCAGCGAGCTGCGAACGATCGCGAGAGCGAGCGGTGTGCGACCGGCTCGGGGCAAAAGTGAGGGGGCCGTCCTGCTGGCGGAGTTCCGCCGCCACCTGCAGAGCATCCGACGGCTTCACGAAAAGCTCTTCTACCGGCCTCTGCTGCAGTCTGTCGCGAACGTCCCGACCGAAGCGCTCCGGCTGACCACGAAACAGGCCGAGAGTCGTCTCGCCGCGCTCGGCTATGCCGCTCCGGACGGTGCCCTGCAGCACATCAAGGCGTTGACCGCGGGAATGTCGCGTCGGGCGGCCATCCAGCAGGCTCTGCTGCCGGTTTTGCTGGACCTTCTGGCCGACACTCCGGACCCTGACCGTGGGCTGCTGTCTTATCGGAAGGTCTCCGAAGCGCTTGAGGCAACGCCTTGGTACCTCAGGGTTCTCCGGGACGAAGGTGCAGTCGTCGAGCGGCTCGCTTTTCTGCTGGGTACTTCGCGACTGGTACCCGACCTACTGGCGAGAGCACCCGAAGTCCTGCAGCTGCTCGGTGATCCCGCGCGGCTGGCCGGTCGCACCCCGGCAGAGGTGGCCACCTCCCTGCGAGCCGCGGTGCGGCGGCAACCGGGTTTGAACGCCGCGGTCGCGGCCGCGAGATCGCTCCGCCGTCACGAGATGCTGCGAATCGCGTCGGCGGATCTGCTGGGGTTGCTGGATGTCCCAGCGGTCTGCGCGGCGTTGTCGAGTGTGTGGGTCGCTGTGCTTCAAGGTGCTTTGGCCGCTGCTTTCCGCCAGCGTCAGGCCGAGCTCGGCCAGACCCCCGCGAAGATCGCTGTCATCGGTATGGGGCGCCTGGGTGGGGCCGAACTCGGCTATGGATCTGACGCGGATGTTCTCTTCGTGTGCGAGCCGACCGAAGGAGTGTCGGACTCCGAAGCAGCGAAGTTCGCTTCTTCGGTCGCCGAGACGGTGCGCAAGATCCTCGGTGCCCCCAGCCCCGACCCTGCTCTGGTCGTCGACGCTGATCTCCGTCCGGAGGGGCGAAGCGGCCCGTTGGTGCGGACCCTTGAGTCTTACCGCAGCTACTACGGTCGTTGGGCGGAGGTCTGGGAATCGCAAGCGCTGCTCCGAGCGCGGTTCATCGCCGGTGACGAGGATCTTGGCGCTCGGTTCATCGAGATGATCGATCCCATTCGGTACCCGCAAGAAGGCCTCGACGCGGTTCGAGTGCGGGAGATCAGGCGGATCAAGGCCAGAGTGGAGACGGAGCGGATGCCCAAGGGCGCCGACCCGACACGGCACACGAAACTCGGCCGCGGAGGGCTCGCCGATGTGGAGTGGACTGTGCAGCTCATGCAGCTGCGCCATGGGCATGAAGTCGAGGGGCTTCGGACCACCTCGACGATCGAGGCACTGAAAGCGGCGGCTGAGGCGGGGCTCGCCGAGCCCGCCGAGATCGAGTCCTTGACCGAGGCCTGGCTGCTGGCGACGCGTGTTCGGAATGCTGGGATGTTGGTCCGGGGCAAGGCTGTCGACGAGATCCCCAGCTCCGGTCGAGACCTGGCCGCGGTCGCGCGAGTGCTCGGCTACTCGGCTGATGACGATCCGGGCGAGTTCCTCGACGCCTATCGTCGGACGACGCGACGTGCTCATGCGGTCGTGGAGACGCTCTTCTACCAGGGTTGACCCGCTGTGACCTGCGGTAAGTGAGCAAGGGACCTTTGCTACCGCCCCGTGCGGAACGGACGAGGTGACGGCAAAGGTCCCTTGCTCACACTCGGGGTCGAGGAGGGGGAGCGGCACTTACAGTGGACCGGTGACTGTGCGCGAGCCATTTCGCACCCGGATCAAGGTGCGCCATTACGAGCTGGACACCCTTGGCCATCTCAACCACGCCGTCTACCACTCCTACGGCGAGGTCTCCAGACTCGAGCTGATGGAGCTCGCCGGCGGCCTCAACTCAGGTATGCGCGATGCGAATCTTGCGTTCGTGCTGCTCGAGTCCCATATCGTGTTCAGGCGCGAGCTTCGTGCGGGCGATGTCGTCGACGTGACCTGCGACGCCAAGTTCGGCACCGGCAAGACCTTCCACATGGACTCGAACATCTACAAGGTCGACGGCACCCTCTCCGCGGAGATCACGTGCACGCTGGGGCTGATGGATCTCGAGCGCCGAAAACTGGTGGACGACCCGCGGGGCCGCATCGAGCGGGCAGGCGTCGACCTGAAGGTTCTTTCCACTTCGGAGTAGCCGTACCGCGAAAGACCAATAAGAAACGCCGGTGGTGAGGGCGCTTCCGCACCTCACCACCGGCGTGCTCTTGGTGTTGCCTACCGTACGATCACACGTCGTAGTACAGCGAGAACTCGTACGGGTGCGGGCGCAGCCGCAGCGGGTCGATCTCGTTCTCACGCTTGTAGGAGATCCACGTGTCGATCACGTCGGGAGTGAACACGCCACCCTCGAGCAGGTAGTCGTGGTCCGCTTCCAGCGTGTCGAGAACCGCGCCGAGGTCGCCAGGAACGAGCTTGACGTTCTGGGCCTCCTCGGGCGGAAGCTCGTAGAGGTCCTTGTCGATGGGCTCCGGCGGCTCGATCTTGTTCTTGATGCCGTCGAGACCGGCCATCATCATCGCCGAGAACGCGAGGTACGGGTTACCGGACGAGTCCGGGCACCGGAACTCGGCGCGCTTGGCCTTCGGGTTGTTGCCCGTGATCGGGATACGGACACAAGCCGACCGGTTCCGCTGCGAGTACACCAGGCTGACCGGCGCCTCGAAGCCCGGCACGAGCCGGTGGTACGAGTTGACGGTCGGGTTGGTGAAGGCCAGCAGGCTCGGCGCGTGCTTGAGCAGGCCGCCGATGTAGTGGCGGGCGGTGTCGGACAGGCCCGCGTACCCCGACTCGTCGTGGAACAGCGGCGTGCCGTCCTTCCACAGCGACTGGTGGCAGTGCATGCCCGAGCCGTTGTCACCGGCGAGCGGCTTCGGCATGAAAGTCGCGGTCTTGCCGGCGGCGAACACGGTGTTCTTCACGATGTACTTGAACAGCTGCAGGTCATCCGCAGCGTGAAGCAGCGTGTTGAACTTGTAGTTGATCTCGGTCTGGCCGGCGGTGCCCACCTCGTGGTGCGCGCGCTCGATCTCGAAACCGGAGCCCTGCAGGTTGCGGACGATCTCGTCGCGCAGGTCGGCGAAGTGGTCGACCGGCGGGACCGGGAAGTAGCCGCCCTTGAACTTCGTCTTGTAACCCTGGTTGCCGCCCGGCACGTCGGCGCCGGTGTTCCACCAACCCTCGACGGAGTCGATCTCGTGGAACGAGGCGTGCTCGGCCGACTCGAACCGGATCGAGTCGAAGATGTAGAACTCGGCCTCCGGGCCGAAGAACACGTTGTCGGCGACGCCGTACTCGGAGATGTACTGCTCGGCCTTGCGCGCGATGTTGCGCGGGTCGCGGCTGTACGCCTCACGGGTGAACGGGTCGTGCACGAAGAAGTTCAGCGAGAGCGTCTTCGCCTTGCGGAACGGGTCGATACGCGCAGTCTCAGGGTCCGGGAGGAGCAGCATGTCGGATTCGTGGATCGACTGGAAACCACGCACCGAGGAGCCGTCGAAGGCCAGGCCTTCTTCGTAGGCTTCTTCGTTGAACGCCTTCGCCGGAACGGTGAAGTGCTGCATAACGCCGGGCAGGTCGCAGAACCTGACGTCGACGACCTCTACGTTCTCGTCGGCGATAAGGCGCTGAATGTCGTCTGGAGTAGTGGGCACCCTCGGTGACTCCTTCTCGTTCGTTGCCGGCGGCAGTACTCTCTTCGGCTCACGCTAAGAGCGCGGTGTTGCCCGACCGTCACCCGTATGTTTCGCCGGTGTTAACGGGGCGGCGATATCGGGTAGTCGACCAGGGCGAATGTGGCCCGCGCCACCGGCATACCCTGGATGGGTGGCGAGATGGACCGGAGAATGGCTGCCCGGAGCCGGTGACGAGACGACTGCCGGTGGCGAGGGTACGCAGCGGTGGCGTGGCGAGCGACTCGGCTTGCCCCAATCGGGTGTCGGCTCGGTGGCGGGCGGCGGCGCACGCCTTCTCGGGCTGATCATCGACTTGGTTCTCGCCTCACTGGTCACGACCCTCTTCGTGACGCCCAGTCTCCAAGATCCGGCTGTGATGCAGACCTTCAACCTCTGGTCGGTCGGCGTCTGGGCGGCGATCACGGTCATCCCCGCGGCTTTCTTCGGCTTCACGCCCGGTATGGCTGTGGTCGGTATCCGTGTCGCCAGGCTCGACGGCGCGCAGATGATCGGGGTGTGGCGCGCGGTCGTGCGCGCGACGCTGACCTTTGTGATCATTCCGGCCGCGATCCGCAATATCGACGGCCGAAGCTGGCTCGACCGGCTGACCGGGACCGTCGTGATCCGCATGCGCTGACCTCGGAGGGGAGCAAGGGACCTTTGCTCTCGCCGGGAGATGCCGCTGCCGGGACCGGCCGTGGTCAGGCGGCCGGTGCCGCGGGAACGCTCCCGAGGTCTGGAGGCGGTCGTTGTCGAGCGCGGCGGTGCGCCGCTCGCAGGTCCTGGATCACCACCAGCGGCTCGTCACGCAGCTGTGCCGGGCTTACCTGGACGACGATGAGGCCTGGAGCGACCAGTGCCGGCATCGTGGACGACTTGTCCGGTTCGAGAGCGACCTCGTCATGGCGAACCTGCAATGCGACGCCGACCTGCGACCACCAGGCGTCGGCGACTCCGACCACCTCTTCGTCCGAAGTCCGCAGCTCTGCCCTCCGCGTGGACCGGGGCAAGCCGCTGCGCTCGAGGACGGACTCCAGCCACTGCTCGACGGCGGAGCCGACCCCATCTTGGAGGGCGTTGACGACGATTCGGGGGAGCGCGGAGCCGATCGTGCTGGCCTGGGCAAGCTCGTCTCGAAGTTCCTCAGGAGTGCAGAGTCCGCGATGGACCGCATCGTGGATCATGGCCCGCACCGACTTGAGTTCGTCCATACGTCGCGCCGCGTCGATCAGGGCCCGGGCGAGCGGGGCGACGGGCAGTCCGTCGATTTCCACTGGTTCCGGCAGATGGATGGTTCGTTCTACGACGGCGAATCCCCAAGTGGCCACCTTGCTCCGGTGGGGGATCAAGGTGTGCGCACGTCTTTCTGGCGGAAGTCTTCGTACTCCGTACAACCTGGCGGCCTGGACGCCGGTGAGCATCGCCTCCGGGCCCGCGTGAGTCAATGCGACCTTCAAGAGCTGGTGCTTGGTCGGTGTGGCGTTGGTCAGGAGGATGACGCCGGGTATCGGACGCCTCCACGGTCCGCCTTCTCGGCAATACCGAGAGATCGAGGAGTGTGAGTACCCCAGGGCGACAAGTTTCGCCCGGGCGGCCACGCCGTCCGGGAACATCGCTGCCAGCACTTTCTGGCGGGCGCTCGTAGTTCTGTCCACACAGTGATCATGCGACCACCCACCGACAGTTTTTCGCCCGAAGACGGATCAGGGGTCCTTTGCTACCACCTAGCGGTAGCAAAGGACCCCTGATTCTCGTTTGGTCAGCGGCGGCGGATGGTGCGCTGGACGTTGCGCATCTTCGCGCCGGCGGGCATCGGGCCCTTGGGCATGGCCGCACCGCGGCTGCCGAGGGCGGCCAGCTTCGCTTCCAGCGCGTCGACCTGGGCGGGCTTGAGGTTGCGCGGAAGCTTCATCAGGTAGCCCTGGAGCTTCTTCAGCGGCACCTGCTGCTCTTCGTTCCCGATGATCACGTTGTAGATCGGGGTCTCACCGATCAGGCGGGACACACGCTTCTTCTCCTGCGCGAGCAGGGACTTCACGCGGTGCGGCGCCCCCTCGGCGACGAGTACGACACCCGGCCCGCCGAGCACCCGGTGCACGGCGTCGAGCTGGGTCGTGGCCGCCACAGTCGGCGTCACCTTCCAGCGGCCTCGCATGTTCTCGAGTGCCCAGGCCGCGGCGCCGGGCTGCCCGTCGGCCTTCGAGTACACGGTCTTCTGAACCCGCCTGCCGAAGATGATCACAGCGGCGAGCGCGCCGAGCAGAATGCCCAGCGGCAGCACGACCCAGTGGACGTCGAAGATGAACCCGATGCCGAACACGACACCGGTGATGACCAGGAGCGATCCGACCATCCAGGGGATGAGCGCCTTGTCTTCCTTGCGCTGCATCTTGAAGGCCTCGAAGATCTGCCCGCGGCGAGCCTTGCTCGCGGCGCGCTTCTCCTTCTTGGCCAGCTTCGCTGCTTCCTTGTCCTGCTTTCCCGCCATGTGACCAGGATACGGCCGCGTGCCCTGCGCCGATCCCGTCGGGCCCTCTGCGAGGATCGGGGCGTGGCTAGCGCATCGTCCCCGAAGAGTCGTCCAGGCCTGCTCGATGGGCTCGATCCCGAGCAGCGCGCCGCCGCCTGCGCCCCGAGGGGGCCGGTCTGTGTCCTCGCGGGAGCGGGGACCGGCAAGACGCGGACGATCACGCATCGCATCGCCCACCTGGTCCGTTCCGGGCACGTCGCCGCTGGTCAGGTTCTCGCGGTCACCTTCACGACTCGCGCGGCGGGTGAGATGCGCACGCGTCTTCGAGGGCTGGGCGTCGACGCCGCCCAGGCGCTCACCTTCCACGCCGCCGCCCGCCGCCAGCTGCGCTACTTCTGGCCACAGGTGGTCGGTGACCGGCCGTGGGAACTCCTCGAGAACAAGTTCCGCTACATCAGCCAAGCCGCCAACAAGGCCGGGCTCGGCACCGAGACGGAGCTCCTGCGCGACCTCGCCAGTGAGATCGAGTGGAGCAAGGCCTCTTTGGTATCTCCGGACGACTATCCGGCGGTCGCCGCGCGTACGCAGCGGGACACACCGGCGCCCGCGTCGCAGGTCGCGGAGGTCTACCGCAATTACGAGAAGGTCAAGAACGCCGCGCAGGTGCTGGACTTCGACGACCTGCTCCTGCACGCCACCGCGGTCCTCGAGGAGCACACGGTGGTGGCCCAGGAGTTCCGCGAGCGCTATCGCTGCTTCGTCGTCGACGAGTATCAGGACGTCACGCCGCTGCAGCAGCGATTGCTCGACGCCTGGCTCGGTGGCCGCGACGACCTGACCGTCGTCGGCGACGCCAACCAGACCATCTATTCGTTCGGTGGTGCTTCTCCCCGGCCGCTGCTGGAGTTCACACGGCGGTTTCCCGAGGCGACGGTCGTGAGGCTCGAGCGGGACTACCGCTCGACTCCCGAGGTCGTGGCTCTCGCCAACCAAGTGATCGGCGCCGCGCGTGGCCGTCCTGCGGGGTCGCGGCTGAAACTGATCGGCCAGCGTCCTTCCGGGCCGGTCCCGCGGTTCGCCGAATATGACGACGAGACCGCCGAGGCCGCGGCCGTCGCCCGCAGGATCCGCGATCTGCTCGACAGCGGAGTGACGGCGAGCGAGATCGCGGTGCTCTACCGCGTCAACGCCCAGTCGGAGGCTTACGAGCAGGCTCTGGCCGAGTTGGGTATCCCGTACCTGGTCCGTGGCGGCGAGCGGTTCTTCGCCAGGGCGGAGGTCCGGCAGGCGATGTCCGCGTTGCGGATGGCGTCGACCGACGCCGACACCGGAGAGCTGGTGACCCGGGTCCGCTCCGTGCTCGCGAAGGTCGGGCTCACGGACCAGCCTCCCGCCGGAGGCGCGGCGAAAGAGCGATGGGACGCGCTTCTCTCGATCGTCGAGTTGGCTGAGGAGCTGGCTTCCACCGTCGACGACGCGGATCTGCCGCGTTTCGTCGCGGAGCTCGAGCAACGGGCGACAGCGCAGCATCCGCCGACGGTGGAGGGCATCACCCTGGCCTCGCTTCACGCGGCGAAGGGTCTCGAATGGGACGCTGTGTTCCTCGTCGGGCTTGCCGAAGGGACCATGCCGATCCTCCATGCCGATGGCGACGACGCGGCCATCGAGGAAGAGCGGCGTCTCTTCTATGTCGGCGTCACTCGGGCGCGAGAGCACCTCTCGCTCTCGTGGGCTTTGGCCAGGACGTCGGGAAATCGCCGCAATCGGCGACGGAGCCGCTTCCTCTACGGCCTCATCCCCGAAGACCATCCGGCAGCGCGGGTGGCCCGCTCGCAGCAGCCGAAGCAGTCCGGCAACAAGGCCCGTTGCCGGGTATGCGGCGGGCCGCTGCCGGAGACGCTCGACATCAAGCTGGGCCGCTGCTCCCGTTGCCCGTCCAACGTGGATGAGCAGCTGCTCGAGAAGCTGAAGTCCTGGCGGGGGGAACGTTCGCGTGAGCTCAAGGTGCCGGCCTTCGTCGTTTTCACGGACGCGACGCTGGTCGCCATCGCCGAGCAGCGGCCGACCGATGACACGGCGTTGTGCGCCATCTCCGGAATCGGCGCGACGAAGCTCGAACGCTTCGGCGCGGAGGTTCTCGACGTCGTGCGGGCCTCGGTGGGGTCTTGACCGCGTTCCAGGCATGATCCACGCGGCGAACCCGCTGCTCAGAGCCGATCTTCGCAACTTCGACGGATTTTCTGGAAAATAAGTTGCCCCGGTGCGGCCGGGGGCAATAACCTGCAGGTACCGGGCGGGAAGAGCCCGGACTGGGGAAGAACATCTACAACACAGCGTAGACCGCCGGGCGGTTCGCGCGCGACAGAGAAAGGTGGTGCCGGTGAAATGACGATCAACATGATGCTCACGAACCCTGGCACCCGTCTGTCCTGCGTCGCGGAAGTCCCGCAGGCTCAGCGCCAGGGCACCTTTGTGCCCGTGAGCATCCTCGCCGCCCGCGGCACCCAGCGTTTCGACCTCGGCCGGATCGCCGCTGAAAAGACCTTCTCGCACGCTGCCGCCATCGGTGGGGCGTACGAGAACGGTGGCGTCGATCTGCCGGTCATCAAGCAGTTCCGTGTTCCGTTGTCCATACGGGAGCGAAGTTCCTGACCTAGTCAGGACCAGAGGCTCACGAAGGCCGCGGAACCGGGTTACCGGATCCGCGGCCTTCGTGTTTTTGCTGCACAAACAAGTTGGCTGCACAACCTAATTGGGGTTCAGCGTTGTCCAGTTCCACCGTGAGTAAGAAATCCGTTACGGGACAGAGGAGTGCACTTATGTCATCGGCCATAGCTTTCGCGCAGGGGGAGGCTCTGCCTTTCGCCGACGCCGGCGTCGTAGACCTGCTCGACGCCATCGACTCGCCTGAGTCGATGCTTCCCTGCCGTTCGGGCGACGCGGACCTTTGGTTCGCTGAGTCGCCGGCAGAGCTCGAGCGGGCGAAGGCGTTCTGCGCGGACTGCCCGGTCCGTTCCGCCTGCCTCGCGGGCGCCCTTTCCCGGCGTGAGCCGTGGGGTGTCTGGGGTGGCGAGATCTTCGAGCGTGGCGTTGTCGTCGCGCGGAAGCGGCCCCGTGGCCGCCCCCGGAAGAACCCGGTCGTCGAGCCCGCCGCCGAGGCTCGCCCCGTCGCGCGCAAGGTCGAGCGGAGCGCTGCGGCATGACCGTCGAACTCATCACCACCAGGGATTACGAGGCGCGGACAGGAATTCACGCGCCGACCGAATTGAACGAGATCAAGGTCGAGGAGACCAGCGAAATGTTGCTTTATGAAGAACTGTCCAGGGCCCGAATACGAGACCTCGAGGAGGGAGTCCGCGCTCAGCGGGCTCGAAGCGGCCCGCGCGCCGCACGCAGGTGGACCAAGGTCGCCCGCTGGGCGACCCGGCGAGCCGAGCGCCTTCAGGCCTGACCACTCGGGGGAGCGGGGGACCTTTGCTACCACGGCACGGTGGTAGCAAAGGTCCCCCGCTCCCTTTTGGGGCTGGTCGGGGCGGCTTGGTGTTCACTGGGGGAATGGCCGTACACACGCACGACGACATCGACTGGGCTGACCGGCTCCGATCGCTTCGCATGGCTGAGGCGCTCGACGCCGAGCCGATGCGGGAGTCGGCTCGACGGTTGCTGAAGGGCATGCCGGAAGGCCCGACCATTCTCGACGTCGGCTGCGGCGCGGGCGGGATGAGTGTCCTCTTCGCCGAGGAGCTCGCGTCCGTCGGTGCCAAGATCGTGCTGGTCGACGCGACCGAACATCTGCTCGCCGAAGCGCACCGCGTCGTCCGCGCGGCCGCGGGCGACAGGGCCACCGTCGAGACGATCCACGCCGACGTGGCCGATGGCGGGCTGGCCGCCAAGCTTCCGCCCGCCGATCTGGTCTGGGCTTCCCGCGTGGTCCACCACCTGCCCGACCAGCAGGCGGCCATCGACACCCTCGCCCGGCTCGCCCGCGCCGGCGGCCTGGTCGCCATCTCCGAGGGCGGCCTGGACTTCAACTGTCTTCCCTGGGATCTCGGCATCGGCCGGCCCGGGCTGGAGGAGCGGCTGCTCGCCGCGCGCGGTGAGTGGTTCGCCGAGATGCGGGCAGGGATCCCCGGCTCCGTTTCCATGCCCTACGGCTGGAACATCGCGCTGCAGCGGGCCGGTCTCGCCGACGTCGATTCCTTCGGCGTGCTCATCCACCATCCGGCGCCCGGACCGGAACTGCTGCGCGAGTTCATCATCGAGCGGCTGACCTGGTTGAACGAGGTGGCAAATGATCGCCTCGCCGATGACGACCACGAGACCGTGGCCGCGTTGGTGGATCCGGCGAACCCCGCCTTCCTCGGTGCACGCCAGGACCTGTTCCTGCAAGGGGCGAAGACGGTCCATTGCGGACGGCGGTCGTGAACGACCCGGTCGGCTGCTCGTTGTGCGGCCGGACCCGCGGCGTCGACGAGGAGCCGGCGCAGACACTCGCCTGGGTCTCCACCCGTGAGAAGAACGTCGTGCGCTGGATGTGTCCCACCTGCGCTCGCCGCCACACCCGCGACATCGAGGGAAAGCTGCCGGACGAGTACTGGTGAATCACTCAGGCGGCGTCGATCCGGCCGATCGTGCGAACCTTCGGTCTCGGTGTCCGCGCCGCTTCGGCGAACGCCCTGACGAGCTCTGCCGCGACTTCCATCGGAACCTTCTTCAGCTGGTCGATGGTGCAGCGGACCAGCACGGTCCCGGTCGCGGTCAGCGCCAGCGGATGGAAATTGGCGGCGCCCTGTTTCGGAGCTCGGAACTGCCACGCCATGCCGATGTCGTCCCACCAGGCATCGGCGGTGCCGATGGGGCGCCCTCGCCGGTCGCAGAGCGTCGTGTTCCACGACGGCGAAGGCAGCGGGCTGCCGCTGAGGACCTTCTTCGCCAGCCCATGCGCGTACGTCTCTTCGGGATCGACACGCCGCAAGGCCGCCCGTACCGCGGCTGAACCCCGTCGGTTGCCGGAATCGAGCTCCTCGCTGAGTTCCTCGAGCGTGCACAGGCCCCAATACAGCGGGAGCGCGATCAGCTCGTCTATTCGCGAGGGGTCGAGCTCCAGCCGGGCCAGATCGAGCGCGGCCCTGGCAGGCGGAGCGAATGGAACACCGTCGATCAAGGTCGGCGGCGGCATCCGCGTGGTTCTTCGCGGCAGCATGCCGGGCTCCGCCGGAACGCGCCGGTAGTCGGGGACAAGGAGATGGACCTCCCGCGTGACCGGGCAGTCGACGCCTCGTGCGCGTAGCGCGTCGGCACCTGTCACCACCACGTCCGGCCCGAACCGCGCGACAGCGGCTTGCAGCAGCTGAAGCCGGGTGGGCGCGGCGTCGCGCAACAGGATCACGCCCGGCATGAGTCTTCGCCAAGGGCCGCCCGGGCCACAGAGCTTCGCAGCGTAGCGCGCAGTGACGCCCGCCTTGCGTAGCTCGCGGTTGGTGATGATCCCTGACTCGCTGGTGTTACTGAGCGCCATGAGTCGGGCGCTTCGTGTAGTGGTCATGAATCGAGGATGACCGCTGGGCCGACCGGGTGGAACCGCTTCCGCCAACTTGTGGACAACTCGCCCGAGAGAGTCAGTTATCGGCTCAGTCGCAACGTTCCCTGTGGATAACTTCTCAGGCCGCGAAGCCCGGCTGCCAGCGTTCGACGATCGCGCGGGCGGGGATCTCGGCGTCGAGCTGGCAGAGGATGCCGGTCGATCCGGCGGTCACCCGGTGGATCATCAGGTACTCGGGCGGGAGGTTGAGAGAGCGGCCGATCCGGAAATCCCGGCCGCGGGTGTCGCCGACCCGACCCGCCTGCCGCTGCATCCAGCGGCGAGTGAAGTGGAACGTGTCGCCCGCCAGCGGTTCCGTGAACGGGGCCAGGTAGGCGAGTACGTCGTCGGCCCGCAGGTCCGCGTCGGCCCAGATGAAGCCGGACTCCCTGAGCAGCCGCATCAGTTTCGCGGATTCACCGTCGAGCGCCAGCCGGGTCATCTCGCCGAGGTGCTGCGGAATCCCCTCGGGCAGCCGGGACACCCCGCCGAAGTCGATGACGCACAGCCTGCCGTCGGCGGTCAGCATGAAGTTGCCTGGGTGAGGATCCGAATGCAGGAGCCGGGCTCGTGCAGGGGACGAGTAGTGGAACTCGGTGAGCAGGCGACCGGCGCGGTCCCGTGTCTCCTTGTCGCCGCCGGCGATGATCTTCGAGAGCGGGGTACCGGTGGCCCACTCCGTGACGACGACCTTCGGCGCGCTGGCGACCACGCGGGGGATCAGGAACCCGGGGACGCCTTCGAACGCCTTCACGAAGTCACGCTGGTTTTGGGCTTCCGCCTGGTAATCGAGCTCTTCGTTCATCCGTTCGGCGAGTTCCGCCAAGAGCGGTTTCACCTCGGTCCCCGGCACGAAGGCCTGGAACAACCTGCTGAAACGCTGGAGTTGCCGAAGGTCGCTCCGCAAGGCGTCGTCGGCTCCCGGGTACTGCACCTTGACGGCGACTTCGCGACCGTCGTGCCAGGTCGCACGGTGGACCTGGCCGATGCTCGCGGACGCGGCGGGCTCGTCGTCGAAGGTGGCGAATCGCTGCCGCCAGGTGCGCCCCAGCTGCTCGGCGAGGACCCGATGGGTCTGCCGGGTGGGCATGGGCGGCGCTGCCGCCTGAAGCTTCGTCAGGGCCTCGCGATAGGGCTTCGCCATCTCGTCCGGCACCGCGGCCTCGAAGACGCTCAGCGCCTGGCCGAACTTCATCGCACCGCCTTTGAGCGTGCCGAGGACCTCGAAAAGCTGCTCCGCCGCCTTGGCCGACAGGGTCGCGTTGACCTCTTCGGCGCTCTGCCCGGTCAGCCGCCTGCCCCAGCCGCCGACCGCCCGCCCCGCTATGCCGAGGGGGATACTGGCCAGCTTCGCCGTTCGCGCGGCCCCGTTCCGGGGGATGGCGGCGTCACGGTCCTCGGCGTTGCGGGAGTCGGTCACCTTCGCGATTCTGCCTTGATTCACTGCGCCCGCGCAGCCTGTTGAGGGAGTGTGTGTGGGCTACATCGCGCGCCGTATCACCGGGCACCGCATCCGCATCCGGTGTGCGGCGGCCAGTCGCGGTGCCGGATCGTGCCGTCGAAGAAGTCGATCTCCAGTGTCGCGTTCCAGGCGGGCGGAGCCTGGTCGCCGGGGGACAGAAGCCGGAGGGCCTGTGCGGCGGCCAGCGCGGCGCACGCGTGGACGGCGCCGAGGTCCGGCTGTTGCACCCGGCCCGCGAGCTGGCTCGCCACCCTCGGCCAGGAGTCGTCGCGGCCGGCGCGGTGGAGATCGGCGCAGCGCAGGCAACTGCTGCGTCCGGGCACCACGAGCGGTCCGACGATGCCGATCCCGTCCCGGACGCGCACCGGCAGGTGATTGACCCCGTCGCGGACGAGTCCCTCGACCAGCTCGGGAGCCGGTACGACGGCGTCGGTGAGCAGGACGAGTTCCGGCCGGCGATCCGAGTAGAGCCTGGTGGTCGCGATGTCCGTGCCCGCACGGTGCACCACCTGGGCCAGTGCGTCCCGGCGTGGCATGCCGATCTCGGCTTCGGTGTAACCCGAGCCGAGGTCGCCCTCACCGACGACGCCCGAAGCCCGGACGTCGATATGCCCGACGCCGCCTTTGGCGAGCAGGACGGCGAGGGCCGCGGCCAGCCTGCCGTCGCCGTGGATCGCCACCGCGGTGCGCTTGCGGCGTGCGGTCATGGCCGCCTGATGGTGGCGGGCTCGTAGCGACCAGAGCCCTGTTTCCGTTCTCGGTCTGGGATACCCGTCGGAGTGCCCCGCATCGGTCAGGAGTCCTCGGGCCGTCAGGTCCGTCATCAGGTCCCGCAGCTGTTCGTCGTGTTCGCTCTGCGCGAGCACGATGTCGTCCGCGGCCCGCTTTCCGTCCAGCCCGCGGACGGCTTCGGCCACCTCGGTGGCGACGCCGGCGACCACCACGGCGTGTGCCGGGTCGAGGCCGATCTGGATCTCGCCGTTCCCCCGTTCCAGCACATCCAGGCCGGGAAGCAGGGTGGGGAAGGCGGGAAGGATGATCGATCGCAGATCAGGTTCGCGCAGGTTCATGATCGCAGGATCGCACCCGTCCGCCGTCCCGCCGTCCGAAAGAACGCGAGTTATCCACAGGTTGGCCCCGTTGTGGACAACTGGAGGCTGTGACCTTTCGGCCCTCGGAGTTGTCGGTGACTGGCCTTACCGTGGTCGAGTGGTCGAAGCACGGACGCCCTCGTTGAGGGGCCGGGACACGACGAATCCGTCGGACACTCCCGAACACAAGGTCGAGGTACGGCGTAGCCAGCGCCGTCACCGGACCGTCACCGCGTACTGGGACGAGGACACCCTCGTCGTGCTGATCCCTGCCCGGATGACCCGGGCCGAGGAGAAGCACTGGGTTGCCGAGATGCAGCGCAAGCTGCTGCGCAAGGGCCCGCGGCAGGCCGCGCCGCCGAAGGCCTCCGACGAGGCGCTGCTGGCGCGCTGCGCCGTGCTCTCGGCGAAGTATCTGGACGGAAAGGCGATACCCGCGAGCGTTCGCTGGGTCCCGCCGATGAGGACGAGGTGGGCGTCCTGCACGCCGGTCGACGCGACGATCAGGGTCAGTGATCGTCTGCGCCGGGTGCCGGGATGGGTGCTGGACTACGTCCTCGTGCACGAACTCGCGCATTTGAAGGAACCAGGGCACAACGCGGCGTTCTGGGAGCTCGTTCGCCGTTATCCCAAGACCGAACGCGCCATCGGCTACCTGGAGGGCCTGTCCTCCGCCGCCGGTTGGGGCATCGCGGCGGAGGACTGACGTGCCTCAGTTCTCGTCTTCGTCGCCCTTGGGCTTGTTCTTCTCGCGCTCGGCGCGTTCGATCTCGGCGATCGGGTCGATGCCTTCGAGCGTCGACTCGCCATCGCCGAGGCGTTCGGAGAAGTCGAGCGGCTCGTCGAGGTCGTCGGCGGTCGGCATCAGGTCGGGGTGGGACCAGAGGCCGTCCCGCTTCTCGATGCCGTGCTGGTCGCCGACGAGCTTCCACAACGAGGAAGCCGCCCGCATCCGCCTGGGCCGGAGTTCGAGCCCGACCAAGGTGGCGAAGGTCTGCTCGGCGGGACCACCGGTGGCCCGGCGGCGGCGCAGCGTCTCCCGGAGCGCGTCCGCGCCCGGCAGCCGGTCGCCGATGGCCTCGGCGACCACGACGTCGACCCAGCCTTCGACCAGCGCGAGCAGGGTCTCCAGGCGGTTCAGCGCCGCCTTCTGCTCGGGAGAAGTCTGCGGCTCGAGCAGGCCGGAGGACATGGCCTCTTCGATGCTGGCCGGGTTCGACGGATCGATCCGGCCCGCGAGCTGCTCGAGCGCCGACGTGTCGACGGAGATGCCGTTCGCGAACTCCTCGACCGTGGCCAGCAGTCGCTGCCGCAGCCAGGGCACGTGGGCGAACAGCCGCTGGTGGGCGGCCTCGCGTGCGGCGATGAAGACCAGCACCTCGCTGGTCGGCAGCTCGAGGCCCTCGGTGAACTTCTCGATGTTCGCGGGCAGCAGGGCGGAGGTGGCCGCGGGTCCCAGCGGAAGGCCGACCTCGGTGGAGGTGAGCACTTCGGAAGCCAACTGAGCCAAGGCGTTGCCGAGCTGGGAGCCGAAGGCCATCCCGCCCATCTGCCCCATCATCGAGAGCAGGGGGCCGGCGGCCTGCTTGGCCTCGTCGGGCAGGGCCTGGACCCACGCGCCCGAAACCTGCTGGGCGACGGGGTCGCAGAGGCGCTGCCAGGTCGGCAGGGTCTTCTCGACCCAGGTGCGCGCGGACCATGCGACGGTCGAGGTGGCTCCGGCGGGCAGGATCGTCGCGGCGTCGAGCCACAGCTCGGCCAGATGGGCGGCGTCACGGACGGCCGTGCTCGAGTCACCACCACTGGACGACGAAAAGCCGAGCTTGACGTCACCGCTGTCGCTGCTGCTGAGGTTCTGCAACGCGATCTGTTTCGCCAGGTCGTAGTTGACCGGCCCGGTCGAGCTGCCGGCCTGGCTGAGCATCTGGCCCAGCTGGCTGAGCATCTGACCGAGCTGATTGAAGGCCTCGGCGCCGGAGGGCTGGCCGCCGGAATCCGACGGCTCGTTCTCGCCTCGTTTGTCGGGATCGGGCGGTCCGAAGCCGAACGGGGGTTTGCTCATGGCACCACCGTACGCGGGTCCTGGGATTCACAGCTCGTCAAGTGGAGTGATGAGCGTGGCCTTCACCGAGAAGCGAACACAGTCACCGTACGCTGTCACGCGTGACAGAGCCCTCGGAGGAGACCACAGGAGCGCGGAGCCGTTCGGGCTCCGCGGGTGACCAGGACCGCTCCGAACGGCGGCTGACCCGGCGCGGCTGGACGCTGCTGGTCAGCGGCGCGTTGTTCGTCGCCTTCGCGCTGGTCGGGTTCTTCATCCCGGTGCCGTATGTGGCGATCAGTCCCGGCCCGACCTACGACACGCTCGGCAAGGACGCCGCCGGGCAGTCCGTGATCCAGGTCAACGGGCACGAGATCTTCCAGACCTCCGGCGAACTGCGGATGACGACGGTCTCCCTGCGCGATGGCGGCATCACGCTGTTCAACGCGCTCGGGCTCTGGGCGAGCGGCCGGTACGCGCTGGCGCCGCGCGAGGAGTACTTCAAACCCGGCGAGACCAACGAGCAGGTCCGCCAGGAGAACATCCAGCAGCTGCAGGACTCGCAGACCGCCGCCCAGGTCGCCGCGCTGCGGCGCAAGTTCCCGGTGAAGGTGCTCGCGAAAACGATCGTCTCCGGCAGCCCCGCGGACAAGGTGCTCGCCCCGGGGGACCGGCTGCTGGTGGTCAACGGGGCGACGGTCAAGGAAGCGACCGATGTGCGGGCCGCTCTGAACGGGACGAAGCCCGGACAGACCGTCCAGATCACTTTCAAATCCGACGGGCAGGCCGAACGCACCGTGCCGCTCACGCTCGCGCAGCGGCCCGACGGGCCGGAAGGGTTCATGGGCCTGACCGCCGTGGACCGCGCGGACGTTCCCTTCGACGTGAAGATCTCGCTGCAGGACGTCGGCGGCCCGTCGGCGGGGCTGATGTTCGCGCTCGCGATCGTCGACAAGATGGAGCCCGGGGACCTCGCCGGTGGCAGGCACATCGCCGGAACGGGCGAGATCTCGGAGAAGGGCGCCGTCGGCGCGATCGGCGGCATTTCGTTCAAGGTGGTCGGCGCCCGCGAGGCCGGCGCGACCGACTTCCTCGTGCCCGCGCACAACTGCGCCGAGGCGAAGACCGCCGCGCCCGATGGCCTGAACCTGATCAAGGTTTCGACGCTCGACGAAGCGATCGCGCAGCTCGAGAACCTCAAGGCGGGACGGCCCACCGCCTCCTGCTGACCGCCGGGGGAGCAAGGGACCTTTGCTACCACCCCGCGGGCCTGGCTGAAGAGAGCAAGGGACCTTCGCTATCGCCCGGTGTGTGTCTCGGGCCGGGTGGTAGCAAAGGTCCCTTGCTCTCTTTTCGCAGGTCAGGGGAGCAGAGTCGCCTTCAGGGCTTCCAGCAGGTTGGGCGCTAGCTCCGGGTTCTCGATGATCTCGTCGACAGGGACGTCGCCGGGCTCTTCGGCCTTCCCTGCTCCGCGAAGCCGCATGACGCAGGCTCCGGCACCATCCCGCAGGACGGCCGCGACGAGCCGGGCCTCGGTCCGGCGAGGGTGGTCGGCGGCCGCCTGACGCAGGCGTTCGGCATCGGTCTCGGGCACGACGGGAAGCTCGGCTTCGGCGTCCGGCGGCAGCACGATGATCTCTTGCGCGAGCGCGCAGCCCAGAACCAGATCGGGCCACGCGATCTGCGCCAGCGCTTCACCGAGGTCGCCATCCGGCAGCGACTCCTGCGCGACGGGCGTCAGCGGGGCCGACGGATCGAGCTGTCCGGCCAGTTCGGGCTGCTCGTCCAGCAGCGCCGCGGTCGGGACCAGCGCGAACAACTGCGGCGGCTGATCCCATCCTCCGGAGGCGACGAACTCCTCGACTTCGCGGGCCAGGCCGGCCACGCCCTGCTGCTCACTCGGTGCCATTGCCACATCGTTCCAGGCGGCCGGGACAGCGGCGTCCCGAGTCCGGTTTGGGCGGGTTCCGGGAACTTCCGACGGCATCCGTAGAGTTAGAGCATCAGGGGCCGCACGCGGTACGCGCGTCCCTGCGAAAAGTTCACCAAACCAGGAGCGTGTGCAGTGGCCACTCGGCCCCCCGTGAGCCTGCCGAAGCTGTCCCGGCGCAGCCGGATCCTGCTCATCATCGCCGCCGTAGTCATCCTGGCCCTGCTGCTGGGCGCGAGACTGCTGGACACCTATGTCGACTGGTTGTGGTTCGGCGAGGTCGGCGCCCGGACGGTCTTCAGCACGGTGTTGATCACCCGTGTCGTCTTGTTCTTCGCCGTCGGGCTCTTAGTGGGAGGCTCGCTCGCGATCAGTTTGATGATCGCGTACCGGTCGAGGCCCGTCTTCGTGCCGATTTCCGGCAACGACGACCCGCTCGCGCGCTATCGGTCGGCGATCGTCGGCCGGATCCGCCTTTTCGGCATCGGCATCCCGGTGCTCACCGGGCTCATCGCCGGCGCGTCCGCGCAGAGCGACTGGCAGGTCGTGCAGCTGTTCCTGAACGGCACGCGCTTCGGGCAGACCGATCCCGAATTCGGCAACGACGTCGGCTTCTACGCCTTCGATCTGCCGTTCTACAACTGGCTCCTGGGCTGGCTGTTCATCTCCGTCGTCATCGCGTTCTTCGGCGCGTTGATCTCCCATTACATCTTCGGTGGCATCCGGCTCGCGGGTAAGGGCGGCCAGCTCGCCGGCCCGACCCGTGCCCAGCTCGCCATCACCATCGGCATCTTCGTGCTGCTGAAGGCGGTCGAGTACTTCTTCGATCGCTACAACCTGCTGCTCTCCGACAGGGGGGCGCCGCTCTTCATCGGTGCGACCTACACCGACCTGAACGCCGTCCTGCCCGCGAAGCTGATCCTTCTGTGCATCTCGGTGATCTGTGCCGTCGCCTTCTTCGCCGGCGCGTTCCTGCGCAACCTGCAGCTTCCCGCGATCGCACTGGTGCTGCTGATCCTGTCGAACGTGCTCGTCGGCGTCGCGTGGCCCGCCGTGCTCGACCAGTTCTCGGTGCGTCCCAACGCGAACGAGAAGGAGTCCGCGTCGATCCAGCGCAACATGGACGCGACCCGCCAGGCGTTCGGCCTCACCAACGTCGAGTACAAGGACTACACCGGAAAGTCCGAGGCGACCTCCGCGGAGATCAAGGCGGACAAGGGGACCGTCCCGAACATCCGGCTCCTCGACCCGAACATCCTCAGCGACACCTTCACCCAGCGCGTCGGCCGTGAGAACTTCTACGGCTTCCCGTCGAAGCTGGACATCGACCGCTACACCCTCAACGGGGTCACGCAGGACTACATCGTCGCGGCCAAGGAGATCAAGACCGAGGGCCTGACCGGCAACCAGACGAACTGGATCAACAAGCACCTCGTCTACACGCACGGAAACGGCTTCGTCGCCGCGCCGGCCAACACGATCGACCGCGCGCTGAAGGACGCCAACTCCGACGGCGGTTACCCGATCGCCACCACCAGCGACACCCAGAACCCGACGGGCGCCGGCTCGACCGACCCGAACAAGCCGGGCATCAAGGTGGACGAGCCTCGCATCTACTACGGCGAGCTGGCGACCGACGCCGCGTACGCGATCGTCGGCGGCAAGGCGGGACAGGCGCCCGGCGAGTACGACACCGCCGTCGACCGCGGCTACATCTACAAGGGCTCCGGCGGCGTGCCGATCGACAACTGGTTCAACCGGCTCGTCTTCGCCGCCGAGTACGGCGAGCGGAACATCCTCTTCTCCGACGCCATCGGCGACGGATCCAAGATCATGTTCAACCGCGAGCCGCGGGACCGCGTCGCCAAGGTCGCCCCGTGGCTGACCCTCGACGGTGACCCGTATCCGGCGGTCGTCAACGGCAAGATCATCTGGATCGTCGACGGCTACACCACGATGAACAACTTCCCGTACGCCCAGCAGACCCAGCTCGGCCAGGCGACCAACGACTCGCTCAGCGGCACCACCCGCCAGGCGAACTCCTCGCTCAACTACATCCGCAACTCGGTCAAGGCCACCGTCGACGCGTTCGACGGCACCGTGACCCTGTACGGGGTCGAGGACAACGAGCCGGTGCTCAACGCCTGGAAGAACGTCTTCCCGGGCCTGGTCAAGCCGAGCAGCGAGATCTCGCCGGACCTGCGGTCGCACTTCCGCTACCCCGAAGACCTCTTCAAGGTGCAGCGGGAACTCCTGTCGAAGTACCACGTGAACAACCCGGCGGAGTTCTACGCGCAGCAGGCCTTCTGGAGCGTTCCGCAGGACCCGACGCAGGAAGGCGGCGTGAACGCGTCCGCTTCCGGTGTCGCGAACCAGCCCGGCTACTACGTCCTGGCCACCGCGCCGGGAGACAACAAATCGCGATTCCAGCTCACCAGTTCACTGACCGGTCTCCAGCGGCAGTACCTGGCGGCCTGGATGTCCGTGTCCTCCGATCCCGAGGACTACGGGAAGATGCGCGTCCTGAGACTGCCGACAGGCGCCAGTGGATCGACCCAGGTGGACGGTCCCGTCCAGGTCCAGAACAGATTCCAAAGTGACCCACGGGTCGCGCAGGACCGGACCCTGTTCAACAACCCGAACGTCACCGTCACGTACGGAAACCTGATCACCCTGCCTGTCGCGAACGGCTTCCTCTACGTGGAACCGGTCTACATCCGGCAGCGGAACCAGCTGAGCTATCCGCAGCTGGCCCGGGTCTTGGTCTCCTATGGCACCAAGATCGGTTTCGCGCCGACGCTCAACGAAGCCCTGGATCAGGTCTTCGGGCCGGGCACGGGTTCCGGGGTCACGCCGCCGCAGACAGGAGGCACGCCCGGAACGACCACACCGCCCCCCGGCACCACGACGCCGCAGCCGCCGGCCACCGGCAACCCGGCGCTCGACAAGGCCGCGGGCGACATGCACGACGCCTGGGTCAAGTTCCGCGCCGCCCAGCAATCCGGCAACTACGCCGACCAGGGTGCCGCCCTGGCCGCACTCGAAGCCGCTTCGAAGGCCTACGAGTCGGCCAAGGCCAACCCGCCGGCGTCCGGTGCGCCCCCGACCTCCGGCCAGCCCGGAGGGTGACGTCGCTTACCTAAAGGGCACCTGCTTTGCGCCTGCTCGAAACGCAGGCGTAAGGTAGGTGTCACGACGCGGGGTGGAGCAGCTCGGTAGCTCGCTGGGCTCATAACCCAGAGGTCGCAGGTTCAAATCCTGTCCCCGCTACAGAGGTTGGAGGCCCGTGTCTGCGGAAAACGCAGATACGGGCCTCCTTCGCATTTGTCCCGGGGGTCGAACCCCCGGACCCCCGCCAGGAGGGCTCCGCCCCCTGGACCCCCGGAGTGAGTGGGTCGCCTCGGTGCCCAGGGTGACGGTGGTAGCGGGGGACCTTTGCTACCAGGTGGGGGAGCGGGGGACCTTTGCTACCGCGCGGGGGCGGGGCGGGGGCGGTCCAGCAGGCATAGCCATCGGGGCGGTACAGGACGGCTTCAGTGGCGGGCCACGGCAGGGACGTGACCAGCTGGGTGGTCAGGCGCGGCGAGCGGGCGTGGGCCCGGGCGGCGTCGATGTGGGCCGGGGTGGTCGTCAGGAGCACGAAGGCGCCGTCGCGGAAGAGTGTGCTGGGGCGCAGTGGGCCCTCTTCGGTCGCGACGTCCTCATCGGTCAGCCGCGAGCCGAGCGCGGGATGCGCGGTCCCGTGGGTCGTGTAGCGGATCCCCAGGCCCGAGACCATGCCCGACAGGTGCTTGCTCACCTCGGGCAGCGCGGCCAGGTCGGCGAAAACGGCACGAAGCGCGCGAGACGAATGAGACCGCGGAGTCAGCCCCAGTTGAGCGGCGACGTTGTGCAGCACTTGAGCGCCGACGGGGTGCCGCTCGGCCTCGTAGGTGTCGAGCAGGTCGTCGCCCGCCCAGCCGCGCACGGTCGCGGCGAGCTTCCAGCCCAGATTCATCGCGTCCTGCACGCCCAGGTTCAGCCCCTGGCCGCCGGCCGGGAAATGGATATGCGCGGCATCGCCCGCCAGCAGCACCCGCCCGGCGCGGTAGTGCTCCGCCTGCCGCGCGGCGTCGGAGAACTGTGACGCCCACCGGATTTCCGACACCTTCGCTGTCTCACCGTACGAGTCCAGCAGCGCTCGCCGGACTTCGTCGTGGGAGACGGCGGCCCGGAGGTCCGCAGGCCGCGAGGCCCTGTCGCCGTACACGAAGCGGTAGAGACCCGGTTCTCCCAACGGAATCAGGCCTTTGAACGTGGTCGCACCGGTCGGCTCGCCGGTGTTCCGCATCGTTCGCCACTGTTTTTGCGCGCCGTCAGGGATTCTGTCGAACAGGACGTCCGCGACCACGCCGAAACCTTCACCGTCCACTCCGGGAAAGTCCACGCCGAGTCCTTTGCGTACAACACTTCGAGCGCCGTCGCAGCCGACGAGGAACTTCGCGTACAGCACGTTCTCGCCGCTGTCTGTTCGGTACCGGACAGAGACAGAGTCCTTGTCCTGCACGAAATCGATTACTTCGGCGCCTCGGATCACCTTCGTTCCTTGTGCGGCAAGCCGTTCCTCCAGGTACTCCTCCACCTGTGCCTGCGGAATCCCCAGCTGGAAAGGGAAACGAGTGTCCCAGCCGTCGTAGCCGACCGGGATCATCGCGAAATGTCCGTCTCGCACCGTCGCGAACGAACGTTCCTCGGCGCCGTCCAGAAGTCCGCGCAGCTGCAGGATTTCCGCCGTGCGCGGCTGCAGGTTCAGCGCCTTCGACAGTCCCGTGCGCTCGTGAAGCCGTTCCAGAACCACGACATCGACACCGGCGAGCGCGAGTTCGTGGGCAAGCATCAGCCCCGTCGGCCCGGCGCCGGCCACGACCACGTCCGTCCCCAGGTTGTTCATACCACTCCTTAACGACGTTAAATTGACCGACGCCCAGCGTGCCCTTAACATTGTTAAATTGTCAAGGCGCTTCCGCTGGAAAGAGGGATGAAAGTGGGTCTGACCAGGCAGGACATCGCCCGCGCCGGGCTTCGGCTGCTCAATGACGTCGGGCTCAACGGGCTGACGCTCCGCCTGATCGCGCAGGAGCTCGGGGTCAAGGCGCCCGCGTTGTACTGGCACATGAAGAACAAACAGGAGCTGCTCGACGAGATGGCGACGCGGATGTACGCGGACGCGATGCCGGGTCGTGTGCCGGAAGGTATGGGGGAGCGGGAATCTCTCGAGCTGGCGGCACGGGCCTTGCGCCGGATGATGCTCGCTTACCGTGACGGCGCGAAGGTCTTCGCCGGGACTTTCCTGACCGACGACAGTCTGCTCGGTGACAATCCGCTGCAGGGTCGGGTCGACGCGGGGCTCGAACCGTACCTGGCCGGACGAGCGTTGTTCACCGTCTACACCTATGTCATCGGTTTCACCATCGAAGAACAGGCCGTTTATCCGGTTCCGGGCGAACGGGACCCGCGTTACGACGTGACGCCTACCGCGTGGGTCTTCGACGAGGACGTCGAAGGCAGGTTCGGCGACGGGCTGACCATGGTGCTCAACGGCGCCTTCGCTTGGCTGGATGACAAAGTCGCGCCATAAAGGCAGGTCAAAGGCCTTTTGGGAAGTTAAGGGCACCCCCGTGAAACCCGGTCCGGGCCCCGTGTAATCTATTAACACAACGACGCGGGGTGGAGCAGCTCGGTAGCTCGCTGGGCTCATAACCCAGAGGTCGCAGGTTCAAATCCTGTCCCCGCTACTGTGAAAACGAAGCGCGGATCTGCGGAAATCGCAGATCCGCGCTTCTTCGTTTTCCGGTTCCGTCGCCTGTGCGCCCTCCGGGGCGATCACTCCCCGTCGTTGGTCGGGGCGGGGGACGCGTACCGCTGTCCGTGGCGAAGGCCGGTTGCGTAGCGTGTTCGGTCCATTGTGGACAGGCGTAGTGCGTTGGGCCGAATGAGCGCATATCACTAGCCACAATGGACAGATGTGTTGACCACAGTGGACACAGGTTCCGAAAAGTGGGACCGTAGAGGACGTGTCCGAATTGAATGCAACAGCCGCCGCACTGCTCGGTCTTCTCCACGACGGTCCCGCCACGGGCGGGCAACTGGTCGCGGGGGCGGGTGAGCGTTTCGGCGCCTTCTTCAGCGTGACTCGCAGCCAGGTGTACCGGGAGCTCCCCGCCTTGTCGAAGGAGGGCCTCGTCCGCCTCGGCAAGCAGGGGCCGCGGTCGAGCCAGCAGTACCTCATCACCGCGGCGGGCAAGAAGGCGTTCAAGACGTGGCTGTCCTCCGAAGCCGGTCCTGACCACCTCCGCAGCCCGCTGATCCTCCGTCTCGTGCACGCCGGTTCGTTGACGGTGAAGCAGCGCGCGACCCTGCTCGAATCGGCCCGCGCGAGCTACACGCAGCAGCTCGACGAGGCCAAGGCCGCCACCAAGGCCGCCGACGGCCCGTACGCCAAAGCGGTCGCCGAGTTCGCTCAGGCGCAGGCCAAAGCCGCACTGAAACTGCTGGATTCCATCCCCCAGTCCTGACCCGGACAGGTGCCCACGGCCGGTTCCCCGCAACCGGTCGTGGGTTTTGCCGTAACCTTGGCCGACGTGAGTGATGAGTTCGATGCGGCACTGAAGGACCTGGCCGGCAAGCTGACGCAGATCGAGTCGGTGATGGACCTGGATGCGCTGCGTGCCCAGGTGGCCGAGCTGGAGGAACAGGCATCCAGCCCGAACCTCTGGGACGACCCCGAAGCGGCGCAGAAGGTCACCAGCCAGTTGTCCCACCGGCAGAGTGAGCTGCGACGCATTTCCGAGCTGCGGCAGCGGCTCGACGACCTGGGCGTCCTCTATGAACTGGCCGAGGCCGAGGGCGACTCCGCCAGTGTGGCCGAGTCCGAGTCCGAGCTCACGGCGCTCACCAAGGACATCGACGGGCTCGAGGTCCGCACCCTGCTGTCGGGTGAATACGACCCGCGGAACGCCGTGGTCACCATCCGGTCCGAAGCGGGCGGTGTCGACGCCGCCGACTGGGCCGAGATGCTGCTCCGGATGTACCTGCGGTGGGCGGAGCGCCACAACTACCCGACGGACGTCTACGACATCTCCTACGCCGAAGAAGCGGGCATCAAGTCCGCCACCTTCAAGGTGAGCGCCCCGTACGTCTACGGCACGCTCTCGGTCGAGCAGGGCACGCACCGGCTGGTGCGCATCTCGCCGTTCGACAACCAGAGCCGTCGCCAGACCTCCTTCGCGCACGTCGAGGTGATGCCCGAGGTCGAGGAGGTCGACCACGTCGACATCCCAGAGAAGGACATCCGCGTCGACGTGTACCGGTCGTCCGGCCCGGGCGGGCAGAGCGTGAACACGACGGACTCGGCGGTGCGGATCACGCACATCCCGACCGGCGTGGTCGTTTCGTGTCAGAACGAAAAGTCGCAGCTGCAGAACAAGGCGGCCGCGATGAAGGTGCTCCAGGCGCGGCTGCTGCAGCGGAAGAAGGAGGAGGAGCGCGCCGAGATGGACGCGCTCAAGGACGGCGGCTCCAGCTGGGGCAACCAGATGCGCTCCTACGTGCTGCACCCGTACCAGATGGTGAAGGACCTGCGGACCGAGTTCGAGGTCGGCAACCCGTCGTCCGTGCTCGACGGCGAGATCGACGGCTTCCTGGAGGCCGGCATCCGCTGGCGCAAGCAGTCCGGAGCCGCGTAACAACCCTGCGTGAGAGAGCAAGGGACCTTTGCTACCACTTTCCGAAAGAGAGTGATAGCAAAGGTCCCTTGCTCGCTCGGCCGCCGGGACCGGGCTACCCGGGCTTAACGGCGGGCATGGGTAGTATGCCGAACCGTGATCCGGCTCGAAGAGGTTTCCAAGGTCTACAAGACCTCGACCCGTCCCGCCCTTGAGCGGGTGTCGGTCGAGATCGACAAAGGCGAGTTCGTCTTCCTGATCGGTCCTTCGGGATCCGGGAAGTCGACCTTCCTGCGTCTCCTGCTGCGCGAAGAGGTGCCGAGCAAGGGTCGCGTCATGGTCTCCAACTTCGACGTCGCCAAGCTCGCCCGTCGCCGGGTGCCGCGGCTGCGGCAGACCATCGGCTGCGTCTTCCAGGACTTCCGTCTGCTGTCGAACAAGACCGTCGCCGAGAACGTCGCCTTCGCGCTCGAAGTCATCGGCAAGCCGCGCCCCACGATCCGCAAGGTCGTGCCCGAGGTGCTCGAACTCGTCGGCCTCGACGGCAAGGCCGACCGGCTCCCCAACGAACTCTCCGGTGGTGAGCAGCAGCGCGTCGCGATCGCCCGCGCGTTCGTGAACCGCCCGCTCGTGCTGCTCGCCGACGAGCCGACCGGGAACCTGGACCCCGACACCAGCCAGGACATCATGTTGCTGCTGGAGCGGATCAACCGCACCGGCACGACGGTGCTGATGGCCACCCACGACCATTCGATCGTGGACTCGATGCGGCGAAGGGTCGTCGAGCTCCAGCTCGGCAAGGTCATCCGTGACGACGCCCGAGGCGTCTACGGCATCGGCCGCTGACCGGCCCCGCCCTCCTCCGTAACCCACGACTTCCAAGGGACATCAACCCCGATGCGCGCCAGTTTCGTCTTCAGCGAGGTAGTCACCGGCTTGCGCCGGAACGTCACGATGACCATCGCGATGATCCTCACCACCGCGGTCTCCCTCGCCATGCTCGGCTTCGGTCTCCTGGCCGTCGGCACGATCGACAAGATGAAGGCCAACTTCCTCGCCGACGTCGAGGTTTCGGTCTATCTGGTCAACGACATCAGCGCGGGTGACCCGAACTGCTCGCAGTCCGCCTGCCAGACGCTGCGTCAGGAGCTGCAGGGCAACGAAGGCGTCGAGTCGGTCGTCTTCGAGAACCGCGAGCAGTCCTACGAGCGGTTCAAGAAGATGTTCGAGAGCCAGCCGGAACTGCTCGCGCTCACCGGGCCGGAGGCGCTGCCCGCGTCGCTCCACGTCAAGCTGAAGAACCCCGAGCGCAGCCAGGCGATCATCCAGGAGTACACCGGCAAGCCCGGCGTCTCCAAGGTCGACGACCAGCAGAAGGCGCTGGACCGCGTGTTCAACGCGCTCAACGGTGTGCGGAACCTGGCCTTCGGCGCCGCGCTGATCATGGCCATCGCCGCGCTGCTGCTGATCGCCAACACGATCCAGGTGTCGGCGTTCACCCGGCGCACCGAGGTCGGCATCATGCGGCTGGTCGGTGCGACCCGCTGGTACACGCAGCTGCCGTTCCTCCTGGAGGCGGTGGTCGCCGGCCTGGTCGGTGCCATCATCGGTATCGTCTTCCTGGTGCTCACCAAGGTGCTGTTGCTCGACTTGGTGCTCACGGGTGACGTGTTCCCCGCGGTCGGCATGCTCGAATTGCTGTTCCCGGTGGCGCCGATCCTGCTCGCAGTTTCGATCGTCATTTCGGCGATCACCGGCTACGTGACGCTGCGCCTGTACGTGCGCCACTAGCCGCCCCGATAACCACCTGCCCGAACACAGAAACTCACGTAGAGTCGCCGCTATGCCCAAGGAACGTGGACACAAGGTGATCGTGTCGAACCGCAAGGCTCGCCACGATTACTCCATCCTCGATACCTACGAAGCCGGTCTCGTGCTCGTCGGTACCGAGGTGAAGAGCCTGCGTGAAGGACGGGCATCGCTGGCCGACGCGTTCGCCACGGTGGACGACGGCGAGGTCTGGCTCCGCAACGTGCACATCCCGGAGTACGTGCAGGGCACGTGGACGAACCACACGCCGCGGCGCACCCGGAAACTGTTGCTGCACCGCCAGGAGATCGAGAAGCTCATCGGCAAGACCAAGGAGAGCGGTCTTTCGCTGGTCCCGCTGTCGATGTACTTCAAGGACGGCAAGGTCAAGGTCGAGATCGCGTTGGCGAAGGGCAAGAAGTCCTACGACAAGCGGCAGGACATCGCCAAGCGGGACGCGGAGCGCACCATCAGCCGGGCCATGGGCCGGGCGCTCAAGGGCCGGTACAACGATTGATCCACGGGCCCGCGTCGGACGCCGAGATCCCCGGCTGGATCTCGGCGCTGGGCATCGACGGGCTCGTGGACCTTCACCTGCATTTCCTGCCGAAGCCCGTCATGGACAAGGTGTGGGCCTATTTCGACCAGGCCGAGGAGCACTACGGCATGGCCTGGCCGGTGCTTTACCGCACGTCGGAGGAAGAACGCGTCGAAACCTTGCGCTCGTTCGGCGTGCGCAGGTTCGCGCCGCTGGTCTATCCGCACAAGCCGGGCATGGCCGCATGGCTGACGTCGTGGGCGCTGGAGTTCGCGGAACGCGTCCCGGAGGCGGTGCCGACCGGAACGTTCTACCCGGAGCCCGGCGCGTTGTCCGTTGTGGACGGTGCGCTGCGCGCGGGCGCCCGGTGTTTCAAGGCGCACGTCCAGATCGGCGCCTACGACCCGCGTGACGAGCTCCTCGACGACGTCTGGGGCGCGCTGGCGGACGCGGGTGTCCCGGTGGTCGTCCACTGTGGACACGGTCCGTTGAAGGGCGCCTACACCGGGCTACGGCTGTTCGAAGAGATCCTGGTGCGGCATCCCCGCCTGACGCTGGTGCTCGCGCACGCCGGCATGCCGGAGATCGATTTCGCCTTCGAGCTGGCCGGGAGGTATCCGCGCGTGTACCTCGACACCACGATGGTCGGGGTGGAGTTCACTTCGCACGGCAACCCGCTCCCGCCGGACTGGCAGGACCTCCTGGCGGAATTCCCCGATCGCGTCGTGTTCGGCACCGACTTCCCCAACATCCCGTACTCGTACGCCACACAGCTGCAGGCGATCGCCGGCTGGGCAGCCGACGATCGCCTGGGTGAGCCGTTCCTGCGGGCGGTGCTGCACGACACCCCCGCGAAACTGCTCAGCGTTTGAGCTGTGCCACCTCGGTGACCGACACGGCGCGGCCGAGTAGCCGCGTCCCCAGCTCCGAGACCGGGATCTGCTTGCCCGCCAGCAGGAATCCGCCCGTCGCCAGCGCCACCCACGGCGCCGGGCCCTGCGCCAGACCATCGCTCAGCGGGGCGAAACCGTGCGCTGCGAGGCCGAGCAGCCCGCCGGCGATCGCCAGTCCGGCCACCACGAGCTGAGGCGTGTGCGCGGTCGAAGCGGGGCCGGAACCCTGCGTTTCGAAGCGGGCGAACATCCGCAGCAGGCCGAGGAGCACGAGCCCGCAGGCGCCGAGCCAGGCCGGGAGCATCGTCAGCCACAGCACGGAACCCGGTTCGGGGGTTTCGTAACCGAGGCCGTAGACCGCGACACCGGAGACGACGATCAGCGCCGGCATGTGCCACAGGTAGACGCTCATGAACCGCGGGCCGATCCACTTCAGGGCGGCGTCGAGGTTCGGCCGGGCGGCCAAGGCGTTCAGCTGGGGCTTGAAGGCCAGCAGGAGCCCGATCTGGCCGATCGCGAGGAAGGCCAGCAGCGCGGTCGGCGGGCTCATGTTCGACACCGGGGCGCCCGGCATGCCGATCATGCTCGCCGGGTACGGGCCGAAGGCGACCATCAGCGCGGTGATACCGAAACCGGCTGCGGACATGCCCAGCGCGGCGTTGCGGCTCAGCGACCCGAGACGTCCCTGCGTGTAGTGGAAGCCGAGCTGGTGCACGGCCATCCAGACGAAGACGGCGTTCGCGAAACCGATCAGGCCGAGGTCGTTGAAGCGGGCGACGTCCACGAGTACGGCGGCGGCGAGCATCACGAGCGGGACCTTCAGGCCCCAGCGGCGATGTGCCGCGGCCAGCATCGGGGTGAGCAGCACGGTGAGCACGTACACGGCGAGGAACCACAGCAACTGGGCGGCGATCGCGCCGCCGACCTGCAACGGCTGCTCCGGAACGCCCATGCCGCGCAGGATGTCCGGGACGAACAGCCAGACGGCCACCAGCGGCAGCACCGGGATCATCAGCCGCTTGAGACGGGCCGCGAGCCAGGAACGGGAACTTTCCGCTCGGCTCAACGAGATCAGGTTCGCCGCGCCGCCGGCGAAGAAGACGAGCGGCATGACCTGGCTGAGCCAGGTGATGATCCACCAGCCGGGCGTCGCGAGGGCGTTCCCGGTGGCGAGACGGCCGTCGGCGTAGGAGAGCACCGGCATACCCCAGTGCTGGACGACGACCGCGAGGATCGCGACCGCTCGGACGATGTCCAGGAACCTGTCCCGGCCCTGTTTCCCGCTTGTGTGCATGGAAAAGAGCCTGGTGCTTCGGGGCCGCGAAAACAGTGGTGCGGGCCGCCGTATCGATCTTCGGGGTTTTCGCCCTCGGAAGGTGGAGTTTTCCCTACCCCACGCCGTCGGTCTCGGGCTCCGGGAGCGGGGCGGCGCACAGCCGGAACTCCCAGCAGTCGTCTTCGGCGCGGCCGAGTTCGTACCGGGTTTCGATTTTGGGCCCGTCGTGGAGATGGACGTGTTTGAGGACGGTGCCCACGATCGGCTCCGTGTCACCGAGTTCCTGGACACGGCCGTCGAGCGGCCCGCCGAAGAAGCGGACGCTGCGGGAGGTCCGGTCGGTCATGGGGCCTCCTCGGCTCGGCTCGTTTCCTCACCAACAGTCTGCCCATGTTAGGTGAGTGACGGCTTCGCCACCAAGAGCTACTTCAGCGTCCTAAGTAAGTGAGTACCGCGCGGACCCGGCGGTGCTCCACCGAGCTCGCTTCGAGCCCGAGCTTCGAGAAGATGTTGCCGATGTGCTTCTCGACCGCGCCGTGCGAGACGACGAGCGAGTTCGCGATCGCGGTGTTCGACAGGCCCTGCGCCATCAGCCCCAGCACCTCGGACTCGCGGGCGGTGAGCGCGTCGAGCGGGTTCTTGCGGCCCCGCGCCATGAGCTGCGCGATGACGTCCGGATCGATGGCCGTGCCGCCGCCGGCGACCCGCTTGACCGCGTCGAGGAAGTCCCCGACGTCGGCGACGCGTTCCTTGAGCAGGTAACCGACTCCGCCCGCGCCACCGGACAGCAGCTCGACGGCGTAGCTCTCTTCGACGTACTGGGAAAGCACGAGGACCGGAAGGCCGGGAACGGCCTCACGAGCGCCCAGTGCCGCACGCAAGCCCTCGTCGGTGAAGGTGGGCGGCATACGGACGTCGACGATCGCGAGGTCCGGCCGGTGCTCCTTGACCGCGACCAGCAGGTCGTCGCCGTTGTCCACGGCGGCGACCGTCTCGATGTCCTCGTCGGCGAGCAGTCGGATCACCCCCGCGCGCAACAGAACCGCGTCTTCGGCGATGACAACCCGCATGCTGCCCCCAGCGTCGTGAGTGAATGGCAGAGCCTATTCACTCACGAGCGGGTCACCATTGGCACGGCAGGTCCGCGCGAATCACCGTCGGGCCACCGGGCGGGCTGACGACGGTGATCACGCCGTCGATCGTGGCCGCGCGGTCGGCGAGCCCGGCGAGGCCGCCACCTGGCCGGACTTCGGCGCCGCCGTGCCCGTTGTCGGTGATCTCGACGATGACCATCGACTCGGTGCGCCACACCTTCACGCCCGCTTCGGTCGCGCCCGAATGCTTCGCGATGTTGGTCAGCGTCTCGCCGACGATGAAGTAGGCCGTCGTCTCGACCGCGGCCGGCGGTCGCGGCTCGACGTCCACCTCGACGTCGACGTGGATCGGCGATTTCGCGGCCTGCGCGGACAAGGCGGCGTCGAGACCGCGGTCGCCGAGGACGGCCGGGTAGATCCCGCGGGCGAGATCGCGCAGTTCCGACACCGCGAGCTTGGCGTCGAGGTGCGCCTCGTCGATCAGTTCGCGCACGGCGTTCGGGTCCTGGTCGAACTTCGACTTCGCGCGGCCGAGGCTCATCGCGACGGCGACCAGCCGCTGCTGGGCGCCGTCGTGCAGGTCACGCTCGATGCGGCGGCGTTCGGCCTCGGCGGCGTCGACACCGCGAGCCCGCGACGCCTGCAGACGCTCGGCCTTCTGTTCCAGTTTCGCGGCGCGGTTCGGGCCGAGCAGCGAGTACGCCAGGTTGCCGTGCAGCCACCCGACCCACGGGGTCACCCAGATCGCCATCGGCAGCAGCACGATCGACGCGATCGCGATCGGCAGCTCCAGGCAGGCCAGCGGGAACGCCGCCATGAGGTAGGCGAGGTCACGCCAGGTCGTCGCGTCGGTCAGGCGGGTCAGCCAGCGCTTGACCAGCGAAAGTCCTTCGAGGGGGAGCCGCTCGACCGGCTCCAGCGGGGTTTCGAGCATCGTCCGCGCCCAGCCCCGCTCCCGGTCGGCGGACCAGCGGATGAAGCTGGTCGTGGCCATCAGGATCGGGAAGCCGATCCACACCACCGCGGTCGCGATGCCGACCGCCAGCCCGACGACGATGAGGATGAACTGGAGCAGCCGGAAGAAGAAGCTGACGAACATGTAGGCGATCGTTCGCATCGGCCGCGGCCGCGGGATCCCCACCTGCTGTACCTGCTGGTCGATCGTCATCCGTGAACCTCGCCCCAAGAATTTTCCAGACGGCGGCGCTGGGCGTGAGTCGGCCCGAGCAACGCCGCCGCGAGCCGGGCATGCATCCCGGCCAGCGCCTTCGTCAACGCTACCGAGAGCGCGATGCAGAGCACTCCGAGCGCCGCCCAAGGCAGCGCGGAGACCGTCGAATCGACGGTGAACCACGCGTTGTCCCAGGCCGGGAAGCGGTATTCGCCGCCGGGCAGGAAGCGGTAGTAGATCGGCAGCCCGGCGAGGCCGAGACTGGTCGCCCAGAACGCGGTGACCAGGACGAACTCGACGATCCCGAGCGGGAACAGTAGGAAGAAGTAGCCGAGGTCGCGCCAGGTCGAGCCGTCCTTCAGGCGTGCCTTCCAGCGCACGGACTGGCCGGCGACGGGCAGCGGGAGGTACGGCAGGTCGATGTAGCGGTCGAGCAGCGCGTACACCCTGGCGCGCTCCATCCGGGCCGCGCCGCGGACCGTCAGGATCACCAGCGCGAGGACGGGCAACCCGATCCAGACGACCGCCGTGCCGATGCCCGCCGAGATGAAGGACATCAGGAGCGCGAAGGCCAGGACGCCCATCGGCAGGTTCATCAGCAGGTAGACCAGCGAGCCGCCGAACGACGGATCGGACCTGCTCAGCTCCCGCTCGGCCGCCAGCGAACTCATGGTCGTGCTCCTCTCCTGTTCGAGGAGTCAAGCATCGCGCGCGGGGACGTCCGCTGACATGGTGCTCGCGGGCATCTCCCAGGTAGGGCTAGCCCCACCTGCGGGATTAACCCGGTTGCCGCCCGCGTTATGATGTACAGGTTGTGTCCCACCAAGGGGGTGAACGGTTTCGACTTTGGACGTTGAATCAGGAGAAGCGTGCCGGTGCAGGCGAGAGACCACCGTAAGCGTCATCGCAAACCAATAAGCGCCGAGCCTAAGAGCCAGCGCGAGTTCGCTCTTGCTGCCTAAGCAGTAGAGCAACTCTGTCGGTCCGGGGTCGCCTCCGACCCGGTCACCGGCATCAGCTAGGAGGCTTACTGTCACACTCGGCTACGGAGTGTGGTTGGGAATCAAACAGTGGCTGGGCTCGTCACTTCAGCTTGTTCGCGTGACTGAAGGGGCCAAGTAGAGACATAGCGGACTGCGCACGGAGAAGCCCTGATGATTCGCCAGAGGACCCGGGTTCAATTCCCGGCACCTCCACCGTCGGAATGGCGAGTGCTCGTGATCGAGCACTCGCCATTCGTCGTTTCGGCGGCGTGCGGGTTGCGCCGGAGGCTCGCGCGTGTTCAAAATAGACGTATGTTCAATCTGAATGAACATGATGGCTTGCTGAACGACGAGGTGTGCTCCCGGCTCCAGGAGCTGGGCTTCCATGTCGACGTACTCGCCGATGCCCTGGTGAAGCTCACAGCGCGATCCGGTGCCGCCCGGACATACGGTGTCGAGCTCAAGCGACGGATGACCCCGGAACTGGCCACGGCGCTCCATTTCCCGCCGTCCCCTCCTCCTCTGATGGTCACCACCTACCTCAGCGAACCGGTCGCCGAGCGGCTGCGGGCCAGGGGCATCGACTACGTGGACGCCGCGGGCAACGCCCACCTGTCGTGGGACGACGTCCTGATCGATGTCCGAGGCCGTCGCAAGCCCGCCGTTCCGGCCGGACGAGTCTCGTCGCGGGGGGCGGGAGCCTTCGGCAGGGCAGGCCTTCAGGTCCTGTTCGTCCTGCTCAGCTGGCCGGAGACGGCCGCCTTTCCGTATCGTCGCTTGGCCGAGATGAGCGGTGTTTCGCTCGGTACGGTCAAGACGGTCATCGATGAACTCACCCGTGCCGGCTATCTGTACGAACGAGGGAACGAGCGACGGCTGGCCCGCGGAGCCGAGCTGCTCGACCGGTGGTCGGAGGCTTACTCGATCACCTTGGACACTTCGTTGGCTCTCGGCGAATTCGTGGTGGCCGACCTGTCGTGGTGGCGTGACGCGGAAGACGACCTGCTTTCCTCCGGGGTCCAGGTGGGCGGAGAAGCTGGGGCGAGTCTCATTGATCCGCGTCTGCGGCCCGCCTCGCTCACCCTCTATGCCGGCGGGATACCGGCGCGGCTGATCGGCCGGTATCGCTTGGCGCGAGCGGAAAACGGCGGCAACGTACACATCAGGCGCCGGTTCTGGCAGGCGCCCGGGCCGGAGTCGTGGATAGTGCCTTCGCCGCTGATCTACGCTGACCTGCTGGCCTCGGGCGATCCGCGCCAGCGCGAGCACGGCGACCGGATTCGGAGCGATGATGATCGACTTAAGCGCATCGACCGAACCTGATCTGCGGCTCGCCGCGAGAGTGCTGGCTCGGGTCGATGCCGTCGCCAATGCCGTGGGGGTCGAGTACCTCGTGGTCGGAGCGACCGCGCGCACGATCCTGTCGATCGGGTTGGTCGGTGGCCCGCCCGAGCGGGCCACTCAGGACATCGACATCGCCGCCGCGATGGGCACCTGGGACGATTTCGAAGAATTCGTGAGCAGGCTGGACCGACATGGCCGGAGCGCGCATTCGTTTCTGGTGGAGGGCATCGAAGTCGACGTGCTGCCTTACGGCGGTATCGAGGATGAAGACAGAACCATCCTCTGGCCCGACGACCACCGCATGAGTGTTCGCGGATTTCGCGAAGCCGTCGCATCGGCCGAGTCGGTGATCCTGCCCGGCGGGCTCGTCATCAAGGTTCCCGCGGTACCGGCGCTGGCTCTGCTCAAGCTCTTGACCTGGTGGGACCGGCGCGCCACGACCACGCACGACGCCATCGACCTCGGGACGATGATCGGCTGGTACTCGTCGGGACCGTATTGGGACCGGCTCTACGACGAGGAACTCGAAGTACTCGAACGGCACGGCTTCGACCCCGCGCTCGCGGGAGCCTGGCTGCTGGGCTCACATATGCCCGCATTGCTGGATTCCGATGGTGTCGCGGTACTGCTCGACATCGTCGGCGACGACGATGTGCTGGGCCGGTTGGGCAGCGACGTTCGCCTCACGCGTGGGCCCGTCCTCGTCGGTGCGCTCGCAGAGGGCATCAGGGAGGCGTCTTCGTGTACCCGATCGGGCGGGCTCGAGTCGTGAGAGCCTCATAGGCTCGGAACCATGCGCCTTCATGTGCATCAGTGGGGATCCGGACCGCGTGTCGTTCTCGTGCACGGCGTCCTGCTCGGCGGCCGCGAGGCGTGGCGGGCTCAGCGCCCGCTGACCGAGCGGTGGACGTTGCTCGCACCGGACCGCGTCGGTCACGGGAAATCGCCGGACGGCGTACAGGATTTCGAGGTCGACTCCGAGTTGATCGCGGAGCAGGTGCTCGACGAGCCCGCGCATCTGGTCGGGCTCTCCTACGGCGCGATCGTCGCGATGCTGTCGGCCGCGCGGCGGCCGGAGATGGTCCGGACGCTCACCGTGGTCGAACCGCCCGCAGCGGGGATCGTCCGCGGTGACGAGGTCGTCGACGCGTGGGACGCCGAATTGCGGCGATTTCTCGACGGGCCGCTCGACGATCCTCGCGAGGTGTTCAAGGCGTTCTTCCCGCTCGCCGGCGTTCCGCTGCCCATCCCGGACCCTGTGCCGGAGACGCTGCGGCGCGGTGCCCGCGCACTGGTCGGGATGCGGCCGCCGGGTGACGCGGACTTACCGCTCGCTGCGCTGGCCGAAGCGGATTTCCCGACGCTCGTGGTCACCGGCGGCCACCGGCCGGAGTACGAGATCATCGCCGACGCGATCGCGGACGCGGTCGGCGCCCGCCGGGAAATCGTGCGGGGGATGGGGCATTTGGTGCCCGACACGGGTGCGCCGTTCAATGAGCTTTTGGAAGGATTTCTGAATCACGGAGAGTAGCTGTAGCAAGGTCGATTTCATCTCGATTCACCCGCAATGGCGATCTTGTTCCGGTGAAGTGTCATGCTGTGTGTCCGACCATGGCTCTCTTTCGAAACGACCCCGTGTCGCCGGAGGGCCGGAAGAAGGTGGCAGATGACCTGGGCCAGGCATTCCAGTCGTCCCGACCCCGCTGAAGACCAGAGCCGGATGGCCGGTGTGCGCGCGGAGGAAGAAGTCCGCCTCACCCTGCAGAACGGCAGAGCCGCTCGAACCGTCGCAGGGCACGCCTCGGACGCCATCGACTGCGCGGAACTGCTGGCGATGCTCGGACTCGAAGGAGTCCAGAAGAAGCACGCTCAGCGCACCTGACCCCCGATCCGGCTGGTCAGTTCGGCCGCGGTCAGCCGGACCTCCTCGGCGAGGTCCGGCCAAGTCTCCTCACACCCCTCGGCTCCCGGGCAGAGGTGGCGGAGGGTCACGCTGATCGCGGCCATCGGCCGGCCGCCGTGGTCGAAGACCGGGCAGGCCACCGAGGCGAATCCTTCGGTGACGTGACCGTCTTCGACCGCCCAGCCGAGCCTGCCTTCCGCGTTCAGCGTGCGGCGCAGTTCGGCGAGGGTGCGCGGGCCGCGACCGGTGCGCAGGACGAACGCCGACGCGGCAGGGAAGAGCGCGCGCACATGCGGTGAGGGCAGATGCCGCAGGATCGCCCTGCCCGACGCCGTGAGCTGGCCCGGGAGCCGGACGCCGACCTCGGTCACCAGGGTTTCCGGGCGCGTGGGGCGCTCTTTGACCAGGTAGAGCGACTCGTTGCCGTGCAGCACGCCCAGATGTGCGGTGTGGCCGACGCGGTCGGCGAGTTTGCGCAGCAGCGGGACCGCGAGTCGTTCCAGCGGGTCGTGCCGCAGGTAGGCCGACCCGAGTTCGAACGCGGCGATGCCGAGGCCGTAGCGGCGCTCGGCGGGCAGGTGCGTCACGAATCCGGCGGCTTCCAGTTCGGCGAGCAGGTGATATGTCGTCGACCGCGGGAGACCGAGCTCGCGCGCGATCGCGGCCGCGGACACCGGGCCGGGCCGCGCGGCGAGGGCGCGGAGGATGCCGAGGCCGCGTCGGAGGGCCGGCACTTCGCTGCTCTCGCCCATGGTCGGCCTCCTTCGTTTTCGTGCGGCTGTTCGTGCGGCGGGGGAGCAAGGGACCTTTGCTACCACTTCTCTCAATGTCGAGATGAGTGGTAGCAAAGGTCCCTTGCTCCCTTTTGGCAGGTGGGAGCGGTGACTGTGTGGATTTCGGGTCATCCAACGCACCAAAATCCACACAGTCGGTAGTCGTCGCTACGCGGGGTAGGGGGTGTGTGGATATAGAGACACTCAACGTCCCTATATCCACACACCCCCATCCCGGCGGCGACCCGTGGTAGCAAAGGTCCCTTGCTCCCACCGTGCGTGTCTTGGATACCAGACACAACCACCGGTTGGCGCCGCCCACCAGCGGGCATGGCGTTGTCCAATGGGGCTATGCCGGAAACCGTACTTCTGGGGTCCGAACCGCTTCGGCCCGAACAGGTCGTCGCGGTCGCCCGTGACCACTCGCCCGTCGCGGTCAGCGAAGCGGCCGAGAAGAACCTTGCCGCGACGCGTAAGCACATCGACGACCTCGCGCACGCCGAGACGCCGACGTACGGCGTTTCGACGGGCTTCGGGGCGCTCGCGACCAGGCACATCCCGCTCGAGAGTCGCACCGCGCTTCAGCGGTCGCTGATCCGGTCGCACGCGGCCGGCGCGGGCCCGGTCGTCGAGACCGAGGTCGTGCGCGCGCTGATGTTGCTGCGCCTCCGCACTCTCGCCAGCGGGTACACCGGCATCCGTCCGCAGACCGCGCAAGCGCTTGCGGCGATGCTCAACGCCGGGATCACCCCGCTCGTTCACGAGTACGGCAGCCTCGGCTGCTCCGGCGACCTCGCGCCCCTCGCCGCTGTCGCGCTCGCGCTGATGGGGGAGGGCGAAGTCGAGTACAACGGCGAAATCGTCCAGGCCGACGTAGCGCTGAAGCACGCTGGGATCGAGCCGATCGTTCTCGCGGAGAAGGAGGGCCTCGCCCTCACCAACGGGACCGACGGCATGCTCGGCATGCTCCTGCTCGCCGCCGCCGACCTGCGCAAGCTGCTCGACACCGCCGACATCACCGCGGCGATGAGCGTCGAAGCGCTTCTCGGCACCGACCGCGCCTTCGCGGCCGACCTCCAGGCCTTGCGTCCGCACCCGGGCCAGGCGCTGAGCGCCCAGCGTATGTGGACGGCGCTGCAGGACTCGAAGATCGTCGAGAGCCACCGCGGTCCCGACTGCAACCGCGTCCAGGACGCGTACTCCCTCCGCTGCGCACCCCAGGTGCACGGCGGCGCGCGGGACAGCCTCACGCACGCCGAACTCGTCGCCGAGCGTGAGCTTCATTCCGCGGTCGACAACCCGGTCGTGTTGTCCGACGGCCGCGTCGAGTCCAACGGCAACTTCCACGGCGCCCCGGTCGCGTACGTGCTCGACTTCCTCGCCATCCCGCTCGCGGACGTCGCGAGCATCGCCGAGCGCCGCACGGACCGCATGCTCGACAAGGCTCGTTCGCACGGCCTGCCGCCGTTCCTCGCGTTCGACCCCGGCGTCGATTCCGGCCACATGATCGCCCAGTACACGCAGGCGGCCGTGGTCAGCGAGCTCAAGCGGCTCGCGGTGCCGGCGTCGGTCGACTCGATCCCGAGCAGCGCCATGCAGGAGGACCACGTCTCCATGGGCTGGTCCGCCGCGCGCAAGCTGCGCAAGGCCGTCGAGGGCCTCAACACCGTGCTCGCCATCGAACTGCTCACCGCCGCGCGCGCCCTCGACATGCGTGCGCCCCTGGTCCCGTCGCCGGTCACCGGCCGGGTCCGGGATCTCGTCCGCACCAAGGTCGAGGGCCCCGGCCCCGACCGTCATCTGGCGCCGGAGATCGCCGCCGCCGAAGAACTCGTCGCGTCGGGTGCCGTCCTCGCCGCGGCCCAACTGGAGGTCTGAGCCCATGACCCGCACGGTCCGTGCCGCCCGAGGCACCACGCTCACCGCGAAGAACTGGCAGACCGAAGCCGCGCTGCGGATGTTCCACAACAACCTCGACCCCGAGGTCGCCGAGCGCCCCGAGGACCTGGTGGTCTACGGCGGCACCGGCAAGGCCGCCCGCAACTGGGCCAGCTTCGACGCGATCACCCGCGAACTGACCACTTTGGACGCCGACGAGACACTGCTCGTCCAGTCCGGCAAGCCGGTCGGCGTGTTCCGCACGCACGAATGGGCGCCGCGCGTGCTCATCGCGAACTCCAACCTCGTCGGCGACTGGGCGACGTGGCCGGAGTTCCGCCGCCTGGAGGCCCAAGGCCTGACCATGTACGGCCAGATGACCGCGGGGTCCTGGATCTACATCGGCACGCAGGGAATCCTGCAGGGCACGTACGAGACCTTCGCCGCCGTCGCGAAGAAGCGGTTCGGCGGCAGCCTCAAGGGCACGCTCACCGTCACCGCCGGTCTCGGCGGCATGGGTGGCGCGCAGCCGCTCGCGGTCACGATGAACGACGGGGTCGCGCTCGTCATCGAATGCGACCCGCAGCGCGCGCACCGCCGCGTCGAGACCCGCTACCTCGACGAGGTCGCCGACGACCTCGACGACGCGATCCGCCGGGTGGAGGCCGCGAAGAAGGAGAAGCGCGCGCTGTCCGTCGGCGTGGTCGGCAACGCCGCCGAGGTGCTGCCCGAACTGCTGCGCCGCGGCGTCGAGGTCGACATCGTCACCGACCAGACCTCCGCGCACGACCCGCTTTCCTATCTGCCCAAGGGAATCGGCGTCGACGAGTGGCAGGACTACGCGGACAAGAAGCCCGACGAGTTCACCGAACGCGCCCGCGAGTCGATGGCGGAGCACGTCGAGGCGATGCTCGGCTTCCTCGACAAGGGCGCCGAGGTCTTCGACTATGGCAACTCCCTGCGCGGCGAGGCGAAACTCGGCGGCTGCGAGCGCGCGTTCGACTTCCCGGGATTCGTGCCGGCCTACATCCGCCCGCTGTTCTGCGAGGGCAACGGCCCGTTCCGCTGGGCGGCGCTGTCCGGCGACCCCGAGGACATCGCGGCGACCGACCGCGCGATGCTGGAACTGTTCCCGGAGAACGAATCCCTCGCGCGCTGGATCCGGCTCGCCGGGGAACGGGTGGCCTTCCAGGGCCTTCCGTCGCGCATCTGCTGGCTCGGCTACGGCGAGCGGCACCTCGCGGGGCTGCGGTTCAACGAGATGGTCGCCAGCGGTGAACTGAAGGCGCCGGTCGTCATCGGCCGCGACCACCTCGACTCGGGCAGCGTCGCCTCGCCGTATCGCGAGACCGAGGGCATGGCCGACGGTTCCGACGCGATCGCCGACTGGCCGCTGCTGAACGCGCTGGTCAACACCTCGTCGGGCGCCAGCTGGGTGTCGATCCACCACGGCGGCGGCGTCGGCATGGGCCGCTCCATCCACGCGGGCCAGGTCAGCGTGGCCGACGGAACCCTGCTGGCGGCGCAGAAACTCGAGCGCGTGCTCACCAACGACCCGGGCATGGGCGTCATCCGGCACGTCGACGCGGGCTACGACCGCGCCGCCGACGTCGCCGACGAGCGCGGCGTGCGCGTGCCGATGCGGGACGCCGAGTGACCGCGTCCTCGCTGCTGGAGGAGATCTCGGACGTCGGCCGCGACCCGAAGCGCGGAGGCTATTCCCGCCACGCCTTCGACGCGGCCGAAACCGAGCTGCGCGCGTGGTTCGTCGAGCGCGCCGGACGGCTGGGACTGGGCGTCGAGACCGACCGCAACGGCAACATCTGGGCCTGGTGGGGCACACCCGGCCCGGACGCGGTCGTCACCGGGAGCCATCTCGACTCGGTGCCCGGCGGCGGTGCCTTCGACGGTCCGCTCGGTGTCGCGAGCGCGCTCGACGCGGTGGAGATCTTGCAGGCCAAGGGATTCCGTCCGGCCAAGCCGTTCGCCGTCGTGGTCTTCGCGGAAGAGGAGGGCGGCCGATTCGGTGTGCCGTGCCTCGGATCGCGTCTCCTGACCGGGACCATCGCCGCGGACAAGGCACGCGGCCTGCGCGACCCGGACGGTGTCACGTTCGCCGAAGCGGCGGCGAAATCCGGCCTCGATCCGGATCGGGTCGGCCGTGACTCCGAGCGGCTCGGGCTGATCGGGCGGTTCCTGGAGCTGCACGTGGAGCAGGGGCGCGGGCTGATCGACCTCGGTTCGCCGGTCGCAGTCGGCAACACCGTGATTGCGCACGGACGATGGCGATTCTCCTTCCAGGGGCAGGGAAACCACGCCGGTGCGACGCTGATCGGCGATCGTCGTGACCCGATGATCCCGGCGGCGGAGACCGTGCTCGCAGTGCGGAAACTGGCGAAGGCGACCGCTGACGCGAGGGCCACCGTCGGCAGGCTCGTGCCGACGCCCGGCGGGACGAACGTCATCGCGTCCACTGTGGACCTTTGGCTGGACGCACGGGTGCCGGGCACGGATACGCCCGCACTGGTCGCGGAAATCGCGAAGCTGGCGGAAGAGGCGGCCGGACAGGAAGGGTGCCGCGTCGAGGTCACCAGGGAGTCGTACTCCGACGACGTGATCTTCGACGACGTGCTGCGCCGTGACCTGGGCACGTGGCTGGGCGGGCCGCCGGAACTGCCGACCGGCGCCGGGCACGACGCGGCGATCCTCGCCGGGTTCGTCCCGTCCGGAATGCTCTACGTGCGTAACCCCACCGGGATCAGCCATTCCCCGGAGGAGTTCTCCGAGCCCGACGACGTCGACCACGGTGCCCGCGCGCTCGCGGACGTCCTGGAGAAACTGTCGACATGACGACATATTGGTGTGAACGCGCCTGGCTGCCGGACGGGATCGCCGACGCCGTCCGGATCGAGGTCGACGGCGGCAAGATCGCGTCCGTGACGGCGAACGCGCCTCGCGAAGGGACTGTCCTGAGTGGACTGACCTTGCCGGGCTTCGCGAATGGGCACTCGCACGCGTTCCACCGTGCCCTGCGCGGGCGGACGCACCACGACCGCGGCACCTTCTGGACGTGGCGCGAGCGGATGTATTCGCTCGCGTCCCGGCTGGATCCGGATTCGTATTACCGGTTGGCGCGCGGGGTTTATGCCGAGATGGTGCTTGCCGGGTACACGAGCGTCGGCGAGTTCCACTATCTGCACCACGCGCCGGGCGGAAAGCCTTACGCCGAGCCGAATGCGATGGGCGAGGCCTTGCGGCAGGCCGCCAGGGACGCCGGGATCCGGCTGACGTTGCTCGACACGTGCTACCTCGCGGGCGGGATCGGCGTCGAGCCCGACGAGGTGCAGCGGCGGTTCTCCGACGGGACGGCCACCAAGTGGGCGCAACGAGTCGGCGAACTGCGGGAGGACGAGACGTTCCGGATGGGTGGGGCGATCCATTCGGTGCGTGCCGTTCCCGAGGATCAACTGTCCGAAGTGGCCGGTGGGGCCGGGCCGCTGCACATCCACCTTTCGGAGCAGCGTGCCGAGAACGAGCAATGTGTGGCGGCTTATGGCCGGACGCCGACGGGGCTGCTGCACGACCACGGCATCCTCGGCGAGCGGCTCACCGCGGTGCACGCCACGCACCTGACCCCGGATGACGTCCAGCGGTTGGGAGCCGCGAGGAGTCGCGCCTGTTTCTGCCCGACGACCGAACGGGATCTCGGCGACGGCATCGGCCCCGCGCGGACGCTGCTGGACGCGGGGGTGCGGCTGTCGATCGGCAGCGACAGCAACGCGGTCGTCGACGCGTTCGAGGAGACCAGGGCACTGGAATTGAACGAGCGGCTCGCCAGCGAGAAACGCGGCCGGTTCACCGCCGAGGAACTGCTCGTGGCCGCGACGGATCACGGCGCGGTCGGCTGGGACGAGGTCGGCACGCTGGCTCCGGGCGCGGGCGCGGACCTGGTCACGGTCGGGCTCGGGTCGGTGCGGACCGCGGGGATCGAGCCGTCCGGGGTGGTCTTCGCCGCTTCGGGTGCGGACGTCCGGGACGTCGTCGTCGCCGGGCGTGAGATCGTCCGCGATGGCGCGCATCAGCTGATCGACCGGCCGGAAACGGTCCTGGCCAAGGAGATCGAGGCATTGTGGCAGTCCTGATCACGGGAATCGGCGAGCTCACCACGAACGACGCCGAACTGGGCAAGCTCCGCGACGCGGCCGTCGTTATCGAGGGCGAAGCGATCGCGTGGGTCGGTGCGGCGGCGGACGCGCCCGAGGCGGACGAGCGGGTCGACGTCGAAGGGCGCGCGGTGCTGCCCGGCTGGGTGGACAGTCACACGCACCTCGTCTTCGCCGGGGACCGCACCGCCGAGTTCGAGGCGCGGATGGCCGGGAAGGCGTACAGCGCCGGGGGTATCGCGGTCACGGTCGATGCGACGCGGTCTGCTTCCGATGAGCAGCTGGCGGCGAACCTGCGGCGTCACGTGGACGAAGCGGCGAGGCAGGGCACGACCTGCCTGGAGACGAAGACCGGATACGGGCTCAACGTCGAAGACGAGGCTCGTTCGGCGCGGATCGCGGCCGATGTGGCCGACGAGGTCACGTTCCTCGGTGCGCATCTGGTGCCGCCGGGCGCGGACGCGGAGTCCTATGTGGACCTCGTGTGCGGTGACATGCTCGACGCCGTGGCCCCGCTCGTGCGGTGGGCCGACGTGTTCTGCGAGACCGGCGCGTTCGACGAGGCGCAGTCCGGACGGGTACTCAAGGCGGCGCGGGAGCGTGGGCTCGGGCTGCGGGTGCACGGGAACCAGCTGGGGGAGGGGCCGGGAGTGCGGCTCGCCGTCGAGCTGGGGGCGGCGAGTGTCGACCACTGCACCTACCTGAGCGAAGCGGACGTCGAGGCTCTCGCTGCTTCGGACACTGTCGCGACCTTGCTGCCGGCGTGCGACCTGTCGACGCGGCAGCCGCTGGCGCCGGCGCGGCGGCTTCTCGACGCGGGGGCGACGGTCGCGCTGGCGAGCAACGCGAATCCGGGCAGCTCGTACACGACGTCGATGGCGTTCTGCGTGACGACCGCGGTGCTGCAGATGCGGATGACGATCGACGAGGCGGTGTGGTCGGCGACGGCGGGCGGTGCCCGGGCCCTGCGGCGTGACGACGTGGGCTTCGTGCGGCCGGGGGCGCGTGCCGATCTTCACGTGCTGGAGGCGCCTTCGACGACACATCTCGCGTACCGGCCCGGGGTGCCGCTGACGGCTGGGGTGTGGCGGCGCGGAAGGCGTCTGACCAGCGGTTTCGCCTCAAAGTGGTAGCAAAGGTCCCTTGCTCCCCCGCGCCGGTCAGGAGGCTTGGCCGAGGGTCTCCTGGACGCGTTCACGCAAGGCGGGCGGGAGCTCGTCGAGCAGGTGGGACCACTGCTCGACCCGCTTGTCGCTCAGGTGCGTGAGCAGGTCGAGCACCGGCGCCCACAGGCCCTCGTCGGCGGCCGCGACCCCCAGGAGACCGCGGAACCGGGCTTCGGGAAGCAGCCCGAGGACGTGATCGATCCGGCTCTTGTCGTCGAGGACGAACGCGATCCGGATCAGCGCCTCGTCACCGATGACGGCCAGCGCCCGGCGCACCGTCGGATCGGGCAGGTGCCCGACGAACCGGCCGACGGTGATCCAGTCCTCGCGGCGCACCAGCTCACCGGCCACCTCGACGACGGTGTCGAGCGGGATCCGCGCGATGATCGCGCTCGCCCGCCGCGGGTCCAGTTCGGCCGCGACGTCGGCCAGGAACGGCGGCTTCAGCCGCTTCGCGACGTCGACGCCCCGAGAGACGTCGACCAGCCCGGCGATCCGCGCGCACAGAAGCGGGCCGAAGACCTTCTCGGCGATCTTCGCGAGAATCGGGCTCGGGACGAGCTTGCTCGCCATCGCCATCCGCTCCAGGGCGGCGAGGTTGGCGTCGAACAGCGTGTCCGTGACCTGCTCGCGGAACGCCTGGAGCTCGGCGGCGTCCACGTTCTCCAGGTACGAGAGCCGTTCCGGGGTGGTGCCGAGGACGCGGGCGAGTTTGAGGATCTCCGCCTGCGAGGCGAAGTTTTCGGTGGTCACAGGCCCACCACCTTCCGAACGGCGCCGCGCAGGAGCGCGGGTACGTACTTCAGGCCCTCTTCACCCGCTTCGGCCAAGGCCTTGGCCTGGCGGTGGCGCGCGTCCCGCAACGCGTCGGAGAGGTCCTGTTTCTCGTGGTCGGCCAGCGCTTCGATGCCTGCCGGGACAGGACCGCCTAGCTGACCGGTGAGTGTGCGCTCGGCCATGGTCGATCATCATGCGTCATCGGACCGGGGAAGCAGGGGACCTTTACTTTCGTCCATGGCGGACCGCTCGTCGCGGCTTGTAGCGTCCTGTCGTGTGAAGGACGCTGAGGAGCCCGTGCGGCGTGGGCGGCGGCTGGTCATGGACGTCGCCTTGTGGCTCGGGCTCTGCGGCTGGGTGGTCATCGACGCCGGATCCAGCACGAGGCACTGGGAGCTGCTCGCCGGCCTCACCGCGACCACCACCGCGATCGCGGCGGCGCGCCGGTATCCGCTCGTGTCGCTCGCCATCGCGATGGTGGCCAGTTTCGTCGTCATGGGCAGCTTCGGCGGCCGGGTGCCGATCTGGGAAGGCTTCGTCCTCGTCGCGGTCGGTTACCTCGCCGGCTATCGGCAACCGGTCGCGAAACCGATGCTGCGCCTCTTCGCCGCCGTTTCGGTGCTTGCTGTCCCTGTCGCGCTGCTGTGGAGCAAGGACGGCTTCGCGTCCTGGGGTGCGTTGCTCGGCGTCCTCGTCTTCGCGGGGGTGACGCCCTGGCTGCTGGGCAGGTACGTCCGGCAGCGCGAGGACATGGCGCGCGACGGCTGGCGTCGCGCCGAGGAGATGGAGAGCCGTCAGCGGCTCGTCGCCGATCGCGCGCGGTTGCGTGAGCGCACCCGGATCGCCAGTGACATGCACGATTCGCTGGGCCACGAGCTGAGCCTGATCGCGGTGCGCGCGGCGGCGCTGGAGGTCGCGGGCGGACTCGACGAACCACAGCGACGGGCCGCGGGTGAGCTGCGGCAGAGCGCCGCGACGGCGACCGAACGGCTGCGCGAGATCATCGGCGTCCTGCGAGAGGACGACGCGCCGACCGAGCCGGTGCACGAGAGCATCGACGAACTGCTCGACCGGACCAGGGCTTCGGGCGTGCTGATCGAGTCCTCAGTGGACGAACCGCTCGACGGTGAGCCGCCGATGGTCGACCGCGCCGCGTACCGCGTGGTCCAGGAATCGGTCACGAACGTGGTGAAACACGCGCCGGGTGCCGCGGTCACGGTCCGGGTCGTACGGGCCGAAGGGCAGACGGACGTCGTGGTCACCAACTCCGCGCCGCCCGCGGGACCGCTGCCGGGCAGGGCATCGGGCAAACGCGGGCTGATCGGCCTGCGCGAACGGGTCCGTCTCGTCGGCGGAACTCTGCGGGCAGGCCCTCGTGACGGCGGATTCGAGGTCAGCGCGACCTTGCCGCACGACGCGGCGCCGTCGGAGGAATCGCCCGAGAGCCAGGCGGCGATGGACGCCGAGGTGGGGCAGTCGACGTCGGCGAGGGAACTGGAACGCGCCCGCCGGGACGTCCGGCGCAGCCTGATCCAGGCGATCGTCGTGCCGATGGGGCTCTTCGGCGTGGTGGTCGGGATCAGCGGGGCCGTGTTCCTCGTCAAGTGGTACGGCTCCGAACTCCCCGGTGGCGACTACGCCCGCATCCACGTCGGCCAGACCCGCGCGGAGATCGCCTCCCTCTTGCCCGGCGGTCAGCGGATCGCGCGGCCACGTCAGCTGGAACCGCCGGTGCCCGCCGGGGCGATATGCGAGTACTACGGCACCGAACGCAGTCTGTTCGACAGGTACTACGAGGCGTACCGGCTGTGTTTCGCGGGTGGGAAACTCGTGTCGAAGAACGTGATCAGCGAAGACGAGAAAAAGGGGGACCCGGATGATCCGGGTGGTGCTGGCCGATGACGAGGCGATGATCCGCGCCGGGGTGTCGGCGATCCTGGCCGCGGACGCCGGGATCAAGGTGGTCGCGGAGGCCGAGGACGGGCGCGCCGCCGTCGAGCAGACCCGCGCGACCAGGCCGGACGTGGTGCTCCTCGACATCCGGATGCCGGTCATGGACGGGCTCAAGGCGGCCGAGGAGATCCGGCGGCTGCTGCCCGAGGTCGGTGTGATCATGCTGACGACGTTCGGCGAGGACGCCTACATCGAACGCGCGCTCGGCCTGGGCGCGAGCGGTTTCCTGCTGAAGTCCGGCGATCCCCGCGAACTGCTCGGCGGTATCCACGCGGTCGCGGGTGGGGCGGCGTTCCTTTCGCCGAAGGTCGCACAGCGGGTCATCGCCCGCTTTTCCGGCAATCAGGTTTCCCGCGCCGAAGAGGCGAAGGCGCTGATCGAGAAGCTGACCCCGCGTGAGCAGGAAGTGCTGGCGCTGCTGGGTTCTGGACTGTCCAATGCGGACATCGCCGCGAAACTGTTCGTCGTCGAGGGCACGGTGAAGGCCTACGTGAGCACCATCCTCAACCGGCTCGGCGCGCGGAACCGGGTGCAGGCCGCGATCACCGCGTACGAGGCGGGGCTGGTCGGCGGGGGACGGGAGGAGTCCAGCCGCTGACGCCGGCGCCGATGCGTGCGGTGAGCGCGCCGGGGAGCAGCCGGAACACGCCGTTGCGGACGGCCACGGCGAGCGGATTGCGCAGTTGCGGCCCGACTTTTCCCGCCTGGACCGAGGCTTTCACGACGCCTTGGCTGCGCGGACGGCGCTGCTCGTCGTAACTTTTCAATGCCGCGTCGACGTCTTCGATGGTGCTGAGCGCGGCGGCGAGGACGACGGCGTCTTCGATCGCCTGGCAGCCGCCTTGGCCGAGGAACGGCGGCATCGCGTGGGCCGCGTCGCCGAGCAGTGCGACGCGGCCTTTCACGTACGAGGGCAGGGGAGTGCCGAGTAGGTCGAGATCGTGGTGGAGCAGCGTCTCGGGCGCGGTCGCTTCGATGAGTTCGGGGATGGGGTCGTGCCAGCCGCCGAAGCGGTCTCGCAGATATGCCTTCGGATCCTCGTGGCGGACGCCCGCTTCGGCGACGTAACTCGCCCACCAGTAGACGCTGTCGTCGTGCAACGGGATGGCGCCGATCTCGGCGCCGTCGTCCCAGCTGGTGCTGAGCTCGATCTTCCGGTCGACGGTGGTCACCGCGCGGAACGCCGTGCTTCCGCTGTAGACCGGTTCGGGGTGTCGTGGCCACAGCTGCTTGCGGGCCATGCTGTGGATCCCGTCCGCGGCGACGATGACGTCGGCGTCGAGGTCGTCGATTCGGGTGACCTCGACGCCGGTGCGGACGCAACCCTCGGGAAGGGCGTCGTGGAGCGCGCCGATGAGATCCGCGCGGTGGATGGCGGCGAGCGGGCGGCCGTGATGACGGCGGAAGGCCTCGGCATCCCATCGGGTGATGCGGCGGCCGTCGCGGTCGTGGAGACCTCCGGACGATTGCTCCCGCAGCTTGCCGAGCCGGACGCCCAGCGTCTCGAGTGAACGCAGCGCGTTCGGCCACAGGGAGATGCCCGCGCCGGCGGCGGTGAGCGCCGGTGCCTGTTCGAGGACGGTGACCTCCCAGCCGATGCCGTGCAGCCCGATGGCGGCGCTCAGTCCGCCGATTCCCCCGCCGATCACGATCGCTTCGCGCATGTCGACCTCCTCTACACCTGTAGAGTACTACTACACTTGTAGAGTGCGAAAGGCGACGATCGGGGACGCGGCCATCGAGGTCATCGCGGCCGAGGGGATGCGGGGGCTGACGCATCGCGCGGTCGACCGGCTCGCCGGGCTGCCGCCGGGTTCGACCTCGTATTACGCGCGGACGCGGGCGGCGCTGCTGGAGCTGGCGATCTCGCGGATGGTCGAACTCGACGAGGTCACCCTCGACCCGCCGCCCGGGCAGCTGGCCGAGTATGTGGCGGGGTTCGCGCACGCGGCGATCACGAAGGGGCGGACGCGGATGCTCGCGCGGTACGAGTTCGCGCTGGAGGCGACGCGGCGGCCGGAGCTGCGGGAGGCCTACGACCGGGGTGGGCTGGTGATCCGGCGGCGGTGCGCGGAGGTGCTCACGGCGTGTGGATCGGCGGAGCCCGAACGGCACTCGCGGGTGCTCGTCGCGTGGCTGGAGGGGACGGTCTTCGACGCGCTGGCCGGGACGGGTTCGCTGCGGCCGCCGGGGCTGGAGGAGTTGACGCGGGGGGCGCGGGAGGTTTTGGCGGGGCTCGGGGTGACGGGGTAGCAAGGGACCTTTGCTACCAACCAGGGCGCTGACCTGCGGAAAGAGAGCAAGGGACCTTTGCTACCACTGGAGGCGTCGGTCCTGGAGCGAGAAGTCGCGAAAGCCACTTTCGGGACATCTGACGTCCTGAAAGTGGCTTTCGCGACGTGCGGCCGGCGCGGGTGGTAGCAAAGGTCCCTTGCTCCCCGTCAGGCGTCGCGCCGCCGCAGGACGGTGGAACCGGTCGCAAGCCCGGCCGCGGCCCAAGCCGCACAGAGCGCGACGCCGACCCAAGGCGCGTAGGGCGCGATGCCGCCGAAGATCGGATTACGCTGCCCAGGCGTGACCATCGCGTTGACGCCCGCGAAGCCGGGGAAGTAGTTCACGAGGTCCTCCGCGCCCAGCGAACCGGCGAACATCGGGATCATCACCAGCAGCACGAACACCGTCACGATCGTCCCCGCCGTCGAGCGCAGCGCCGTCCCCAGCCCGAGGCAGAGCAGGCCCAGCAGCGCGAAGTAGGCACCCATGCCGGCCGCGGTCCCGAGCACCTCGCCGACCGAAGAGTCGGGCGAGGGGATCTGCGGCGCCGAAACCGCCACACCGGCGAGCGTGTTCAGCACGCCGTAGCCGAACAGCACCGGCAGCAGGACGGCCGACTTCGCCATCAGGACCCGGTTCCGCACCGGGACCCACTGCAGCGTCGAGCGGATGCTGCCGCTGGCGTATTCGCTCGTGATGAACAGCGTCGCCAGCGCGACGACGGCGAACTGCGTCAGGTAGAACGCCGCCCCGGCCACCACCGAATGCGCCGCCATCGGACGGCTGCTGCCGTCGCTCAGCGAGAAACCCATCCCGGCGGAGTAGGCGAGCATCAGGAAGACCCCGCCGATCAGGCACCACCAGGTCGACCGGACCGACCAGAACTTGGTCCATTCCGAAGAGATCGTGTTCATCGTGCGCTCCACTGCTTGAAGAAGCCGGTCAGCTCGGTACGGAAGAACTCCAGCGCCTTCCGCGAGTCGATCGAGCCGTACTGGTTTTCGATCTCGGTCGGCGGGAGCTGCGGTCGCAGTCCCAGCTGGTCGATCAGGATCGCCGCGTCCGTCACCGACGAGTGACCGCTGTTCTCGACCAGGTCCTGCCTCTTCGGGCCGGTGAGCCGCGGCCACGTCTCGTCCCAGGACGCGCGGAAGTACTTCTCGCCGGTCGGGCTGGTCAGCAGCAGGAACGGCCGGTCGATCGAGACGTCGCCGTAGAACGGGCCGTCGACGTTCACGCCCGCCTTGATCCGCCGGTCCGCGGTCATCGCGGCGGCGGTCGCCGAACCCCCGGCGGAGTGACCGGCCATCCCGATCTTCGTCGCGTCGATCGACCAGCGCCGGTCCTTCAGCAGCGTGTCGACGACGAACGACGTGTCCACGGCGCGGTTGGCGATCGCGGAGGGCCACGGCTCGCCGGAGAGTCCACAAGCGACACACTGGCGCAGCCCGTCGGGGAACTCCGTCGCCCAGGCTTCGTAGGCGTGATCCACTCCGGCGACCACGAAACCTTGCGCGGCAAGGTGTTCGGCCACCGAGGTCAGCGTGATCCGGTTGTTGCCCGCGCCCGGCGAAAGCACCACCAGCGGACGCCGTCCCGGTAGGGAGGGCGCGTTCTCCCGCGAGTGGACCCGCACCTTGCTCAGCGCGTCCGGCGGCAGGTCGAGCTTCCGCCCGGCGACCGCGGCCGCCGACTCGGCCTTCGTCATGTACAGCGGCGCGCGGCCGATCGGCACGGCCGGGTACCAGACGTTGACCATCAGTTCGCGGCGCTTTTCGGGCACCCAGGGGTCGGCTCTCCGCTGATCGGTGAGATGCAGCGTGCGCAGCCCGATCGGGAACGGGCCGTACGGCGCGGGCAGCGACAGCGCCGGAGCCGGTGCCGGTGCCGCCGACGCGGCCGCCGGCACCCCCAGCAGGCCGGCGATCACCGCCACCATGACCATGAGTGATTTCATGCCGCGACTCCCGTTCCGTATTCGACCGACGACGCGGTCAGTTCCATGTACGCCTGTTCGAGCGAGGCGGTCCGTTCGGTCAGCCCGTGTACGCGGATCCCGAGTTCGTGCACCGCGTCGCCGACGAGATGAATGGGCAGGTCGTGCACGACCAGTTCGCCCTGATCGGCTTCCGTGGTCGCGCCGAGCGCGTGCAGGCGCTGTTCGAGAGCATGGAGTTCGGCGGGGGCGGGCACCCGCACCGCGACCGAAGTCCGCGAATTGCCCGCGATGAATTCGTCGACCGGCGCGTCGGCGAGGAGCTTCCCCTTGCCGATGACGACGAGCCGGTCCGCGGTCAGCTGCATCTCGCTCATCAGGTGGCTCGACACGAACACCGTGCGGCCCTCCTCCGCGAGCGACCGCATCAGGTGCCGCACCCAGCGGACGCCGTCGGGGTCGAGCCCGTTCACCGGCTCATCGAACATCAGCACGCCGGGATCACCCAGCAAGGCGCCGGCGATCCCGAGCCGTTGCCCCATGCCGAGGGAGAACGTTCCGGCGCGTTTGCCCGCGACGTCGCTGAGGCCGACCGTCGCGAGCACCTCGTCGACCCGGCTCGCCGGGATCCCGTTGCTGCGCGCCATCGCCAGAAGATGTTTGCCCGCGCTCCGGCCGGGGTGCAGCGCCTTCGCCTCCAGCAGCGCGCCGACCTCGCGCAGCGGGAAGCGCAGGTCCTCGTACCTCTTGCCGTCGATGCGGACTTCGCCGTCGTTCGGCGCGTCGAGGCCGAGCGTCATCCGCATGGTCGTCGACTTGCCCGCGCCGTTGGGACCGAGGAAACCGGTCACCTTGCCCGGCTCGACGGCGAAGGTCAGCCCATCGACCACCGTCTTCTCGCCATAGCGCTTCGTGAGTCCTCGAAGCGTGATCATCCGCGTCCTCCTTCGTGTCCCTGAATCCTCCGATGTGGGGACACCCGAGGACATTGCCCCGAAGTCATCGGCCACCCCTTACTTTCGGCAGGTGCCGCTCGGCACGAGTCGGCGCGGAAAGGCACAATCGGCGCCATGACCACCCGCGAACAACGGCGCGTGAATCCGCTCGACCTGGTGATGCTCGTCCTCGCCGTGTTCTCGGTCGGGCTGCTCGCCTACGTGACGTTCTTCCCGCATTCGGCGGAGACGGCGCACCGCGTCTTCGTCATCGACACGACGGTGTGCGGGATCTTCGCGCTGGAATTCCTCTGGCGGTGGCGGCGCAACGGCTGGGAGAAGCGGTTCCCGCTGCGCAACTGGTACGAAATCCTCGGCATGATCCCCATCGCGCATCCGGCGCTGCGCGGCTTCCGGCTGTTGCGGATCATCGTGGTGCTGGTCCGGCTCGCCCGTACGGCGGACAGGGCGTTCGGGGAGCGGTTCACGCAGCGGCTGGTCGAACGGCTTTCGCGGCCGATCGTGCTGGCGATCAAGAAGCCGATCACGATCGCGGTGCTCGACGAGGTCGTGAAGGTGCTGGAAACCGGGAACTATCCGCAGAACCTCGCGCGTTCGCTCGGTGAGAACCAGACGCTGCTGCGCGGGATCATCGCGGAGAAGCTCAAGAACGATCCGCAGGCCGGGCGGCTTTCGAAACTGCCGTTCCACGACGAAGTGGTGCGTTCGGTGATCGACACCGCGATGCGCGTGATCCTCGAAGTGCTGACCGATCCGCGGATCGACGAGTTCTTCGCGCATGTGGTGCGGGAGAACCGGGAGCAGATTCGCAGCGCCGTGCAGCTGGGATTGAACGAGCGTGAGGACGACGAGGAGCTGGCGGCGCAGTTGCCGACCAAGCCGCAACATCAGCTGATGGACTGACCTCTTGAGGTACGCCGGGTGGGCGCGGCGGTCAGCGGATCCTCCGGCCACGGGTGTTTCGGGTAGCGGCCGCGAAGATCGGCGCGCACGGCCGCGTACCCGTTGCGCCAGAACGATTCCAGATCGGCGGTGACGGCGGCCGGCCGCCCGGCGGGGGAGAGCAGGTGCAGCACCACCGGGACACCCGCCAGCTTCGGCGTCGCGAGCCAGCCGAAGGTCTCCTGCAGCTTCACGGCCAGCACCGGCTGCTCGCCCGAATAGTCGACCCTGATCCGCGAACCCGACGGCACCTCCAGCCGATCCGGCGCCAGTTCGTCCAAACGCGACGCTTCGGGCCAGGGCAGCAATCCACGCAGCGCGGCACCCGCGTCCAGCGATGCCAGGTCCGATCGGCGGCGAGCCGAGCCGAGGTCCAGCCAGCTGTCCACAGTAGACAGCAGGTCCGCATCGCCGAACGCGGGCCAAGGCGGGCCCAGTACTCGATGCAGGAAAGACAGCCGCTCGCGCAGTCGCTTCCCGTCTTCCGACCAGCGAAGCAGGCTGAGTCCTTCGGTGCGCAAACCGTCCAGCAGCGCGGCGCGGATCGCGTCCGGCGCGGGTGAGCGCAACGGTTTCTCCGCGAGCACGATCGCCCCGAGCCGTCGCACCGATCGCGCGACGACGTCACCCGAAGACCAGCGCACTTCGTCCTCTGAGGACACCAGATTCGGCGCCGCGCGCACGGCGAGGTCCTCGTCGGCGGGGGCGGCCAGCCGGATGATGCCTTGTGCGCGGCCGGGATCGCGGGTCGCTTCGGCCACGGCCAGCCATTCGACGTCGGCGAGTCCGCTGCCGCGCGGGAGTTCGGCCGCAGTTCCGCCTGCCATCAGATACACCGGCGTCCCCGCGGCACGCCGTCGCGCGAGCCGCTCGGGATGCGCGAGCGCCACCACCAGTGCCGGATCGGACGCGTTGCCGCCGTCGGGCACCAGCCGGGAAAGCCGTCGTACGTCACGCTTCCAGCGCTCGTCGCCGCGCACTCGGCGCAGCTCGGCTTCGAGGTCGGTCAGGGTGCCGCCGCTGTCCAGCAGCGCGACGACTTCGGCGGCCGAGCGTGCGTTGGTCCGCGCCGCGCCGTCCAGCAACGCCCTCGCCAGCCGTGGATGCAGGCCCAGCCCGGCCATCTTCCGGCCGCGTTCGGTGACCGTGCCGTCCTCCGCGGTCGCCCCGAGCGTGGTCAGCAACGCTCGCCCGGCGGCCAGCGCGCCTTCGCCGGGCGGGTCCCACCAGGCGAGGCCGGAACCGTCCGGAGTGGACCAGCAGGCGAGTTCGAGGGCGAACCGCGCCAGTTCCGCCGTCCGGATCTCGGGTTCGGGATAGGCGGGCAGCGAACCCTGCTCGTGCGCGGCCCAGCAGCGGTACGCGCGGCCCGGCGCCTCACGTCCGGCGCGACCGGCGCGCTGTTCCGCGACCGCGGCCGAAACGCGGACCGTCGCCAATCCGGGCAGGCCGCGCCGGTGATCGACGCGGGGAACGCGGGAAAGTCCGCAGTCCACCACCGCGCGTACCCCCGGCACGGTCAGGCTGGATTCGGCGACCGATGTCGAGAGCACCACCCTGCGACGATCGCGCGGGCGCAGCGCGTCGTCCTGGCTCGCCGCCGAAAGCCGTCCGTGCAAGGGCAGCACGTCGGCGTCGAGACCGTTGAGAAGTCCGCTCACCCTGGCGATCTCACCGGCGCCGGGCAGGAAGGCGAGGACGTCACCGTCCACTTCGGACAGTGCTTTGTGGATCACGCGGGCCACGGTCGCCTCGATCCGCTCGCCGCGCGCGGGCGGGGAGTACGAGACGTCGACGGGATAAGTCCTCGCGTGCGCGGTGATCACCGGCGCGTCGCCGAGCAGGGCCGCCAGCCGTCCGGAGGCCACCGTGGCGGACGTCGCGAGCAGCCGTAGGTCGTCCCGCAGCCCGGCGCGCACGTCCAGTAGCAGCGCGAGCAGGAGGTCCGCGTCGAGATGGCGTTCGTGGCATTCGTCGAGCAGGACGGCCGACACCCCGGCCAGCTCGGGATCGCCCTGCACCCGCCGGACCAGCAGGCCCGAGGTGACCACTTCGATCCGCGTCGAAGAAGACACCTTCCGATCGCCGCGGACCGAATAGCCGACCGTCTCACCGACCCGTTCGCCGAGCAGAGACGCCATCCTCGCCGCGGCGGCCCGTGCCGCGAGCCGCCGCGGTTCGGCGACGATCACCCGGCCTTCGCCGTTGTCCAGCGCGAGCGGCACCAAAGTGGTCTTTCCGGTGCCAGGGGGCGCGACGAGGACCGCGGTGCCGTGGGCGTCGAGTGCGGCTTCGAGTTCGGGCAGGACGGCGCGAACCGGCAGATCGGGAAGGGTCACCGCTCGGTCACCTGTGGCGGAGGCGGGATCCGGTAGCCGGACGGGCCGATGTTGCGGTTCAGCGAATCGAGCCATTCCCCGGACGAGATCATCTTCTGGATCGCCTTGGCCACCGCCGCGCGGCCCTCGATGTCGTCCTTGCGCAGGCCGACGCCGTACTTCTCCTTCGAGAAGGGCTTGCCGACGACCCGCAGCAGTTCCGGGTTCTGCGCCACGTAACCGGCGAGGATGACGTCGTCGGTGGTCACCGCGTCCACCTGTCCGGCGAGCAGCGCCGTGACGCAGTCCTGGTAGCGCGGGTACTCGACGAGCTGCACGGCCTGGGCGAACTTGTCGCGCACCTGCTCCGCCGAGGTGGTGCCGCCCACGGCGCACAGCTTACGGCCGTTGAGGTTCTCGGGACCGGTGATGTCGGTCGACCGGAGGCGGACGAGGAGATCCTGGCCGGTGTCGAAATAGGGGCCGGCGAACGCGACCACCTGTTTGCGTTTTTCGGTGATCGAGTAGGTCGCCACCATCAGATCCGTGGTCCCCGAGGTGATGTCCGTCTCGCGGGACGACGGCCTGCTGTCGTGCCAGGTGATGTGATCCTCGTCGACACCCAATTCGCTCGCCACGTACTTCGCCACGTCGACGTCGAAGCCGACGTACCGGCCGTCGACCGTCCGTTTGGAAAGGCCCGGCTGGTCGAAGCGGATGCCGATGGTGAGCTTGTTGGACGCGACGGCGCGCGCGACGAGAGAATCCGACGGACCGGCCTCTTCGCCGCAGGCCGCCGCTGTGACCAGCATCAAGCAGGCCACCAGCAGGGCGCGTCCCCTCATCGGGTGCCTCCGTCCGCCGCCTCACGTTGTTCTCAGGGTCGGCGGTTAGCCTAGGCCCGTGCGTAGACCGCCCCAAGTCGTACTCGACGCCGTGGGCACACTCGCCCGGCTCGGACTGGCCGCCGTCTGGTTAATTTCCGGAGCGCTGAAGATCAGCGCCCCGGGGCAGACCTACATCGCGGTCCAGGCGTTCGATGTCCTGCCGGACGGGCTCGTCCGCCCGGTCGCGATCGGGATGCCGCTCGTCGAACTGGCGCTCGGCCTGTTCCTGCTCGCCGGGTTCGTGACCCGGTGGGTGTCGGTGCTGTCGGTGCTGCTGCTCGCGGTGCTCATCGCCGCGATCGCCCAATCCTGGGCGCGCGGGCTGAGCATCGATTGCGGCTGTTTCGGCGGTGGCGGTCAGATCGCCGCGGATCAGACGCAGTATCCGCAGGAGATCGCCAGGGACCTCGGATTCGCGCTCCTGGGTGTCTGGCTGATCGTGCGGCCGCGGACCTGGTTTTCCGTGGACGGCTGGCTCGGGAACTCTCGCGCCTCCGCCGACGACGACTATGTGGGTATCGCTGAAGGGAACGAATAATCGTGGGTGGAGCTGAGCGCAACGCTCGGAAACGCAAGCAGCAGCAGACGGCGGCGCGTTCGGTGGCACAGGCCAGGGGCGTCGCGGGCGGCGACAAGAAGAAGGTCGTCGCGATCACCGTCGCGGTGGTCGTCCTCGCCGCGCTGGTGATCGGTGGTGTCATCTGGACGACCTCCAGCAAGGACAGCACCGAGGGCAAGGTGATCGGCGCGCAGACGGGCACATCGGCGCCCGGCGTCGTCGAGAAGCGCGACGGTGCCGTCGTGACCGTCGGCAAGCCCGAGGCGAAGAAGACCATCGACGTCTACGCCGACTTCCTGTGCCCGGTCTGCAAGCAGTTCGAGGAGACCTTCAAGGGGCAGATCGAGGAGCAGGTGAACAACGGGACCTTGCAGGTCCGGTACCACATGCTGCCGATGCTGAACCAGCGTTCCGACCCGCCCGGCTACTCGCTGGACTCCGCCAACGCCTCCCTCGCGGCGGCCGACGCGGGCAAGTTCCTCGCCTTCCACGACGCGCTGTTCAAGGACCAGCCGGAGGAAGGCGGCCGCGGGTTCGACAAGGCGCAGCTGATCAAGCTCGGCCAGGACGTCGGCATCACCGACCCGACCTTCGTGCTCAAGGTCAACAGTGGCGCGTACGAGCAGGAGATCCAGGACGCGTACAAGAAGATCTCGACGGACCCGTCGCTGCAGCAGGACTTCGGCAACGGCCCCGGTTTCGGCACGCCGACCGTCACCTCGAACGGGCAGGTCGTGAAGCTCGAGCAGGACTGGGTGCAGAAGGTCGTCAGCTAGTTTTCCCGTGATGGCCCCCTTCCCTCGGATCAGCCGAGGGAAGGGGGCCTTCACGCTGTTCGGGGCCGGTGGGGGCGGCCGGGTGGTAGCAAAGGTCCCTTGCTCTCCGCGCCGCGGTGACCGTGTGGATTTCTGGTCATCCAACGCACCAAAATCCACACAGTCAGTCAACACCGCTACGCGTCGTACAGGGTGTGTGGAAATAGGGACACTCAACGTCCCTATTTCCACACACCCCTGCCCGCCGGGGACGTGGTAGCAAAGGTCCCTTGCTCCCTTTCGCAGGTCAGGGGTGCGAGGCGACGGCGGCGAAGGCCTGTACGCGCGCTGTCTCCGCGGAGCGCGGCCAGACGAGGCCCCACTCGACGTCGGGTGATCCGGCGAAGGGCACGAAGCGGATCCGCGGGTGGCTGAAGTACTCCCGCGCGTGCGCGGCGAGCGGGCAGATACCGGCACCGGTGGCGATCGCGGCGAGCAGCTCTTGAAAGGTCGCGAAGGGGGCGCCCCGGGTCACGGGGTGCCCGGCCGGCGTCAGCCACTGTCGCGGTTCTTCGACCCAGTACGGCTCCGGCGGATGCGCCGCGCGAAGGACGGTGTCGCGGGCGAGGTCGTCGAGAGTGACCGACTTCCGTCGCGCGAAAGGGTGTTTCGACGACACCGCGAGCACCATCGGTTCGGTGTACACGGCCGGTCCGGTCGTGAGATCGGGTTCGTCGACCGGAAGCAGCGTCACCAGCACGTCGATCTCACCCGATCGCAGCATCGCGAACGGGTCGGCGAAATCAGCCTCGCGAATGAGCGGTTCGGTGTCCGGGTAGCGCTGCCGGAAACGGTCGAGCAGCTCTTCGGTCAGGTCGGCGACGCCGGGTGCTTCGAAACCCAGCCGCAGCACGCCGCCGATCCCGCGGCCGGCCGCGATCGCGCGGTCGACGCCTTCGTGCAGCGCGCGGTAGGCGGGGCCGAGGTCGTCTCGCAGCCGTTCGCCGATCGGGGTGAGCCGGACCCGTCGGCTGGTGCGGGCGAACAGCGGTACACCGATCCGGCGCTCCACCTGCTTGATCGACTGGCTCACCCGCGCCTGCGAGACGTGCAGGCGCTCCGCGGTACGGCCGAAATGTAGCTCGTCGGCCAGCGCCAGGAAGATCTCGATATCCCGCAGTTCCATAATCTCCAGGTTATCGATGCGGCTCCGTGCCGGTCACCGGGAACCGTATTTCTCGCAGGTCTAGACCATCGATGCTGTGTCATGTGTTAATTCAAGCAATGAATTTACGCGTTCTCGGCATGGGTGGTGAGGTATGACGAAATTCGTGGTCCGGCTCGCTCTGCTGTTCGTTTCGTGTCTCGCACTGGCGTCGGCGCCGGTGGCGGCGCAGGCGGCACCCGCGTTCAAGGTGCTCGCGTTCTACAACGGCACCTACGACGCGGCGCACATCAGCTTCGTCAAGGAAGCCAACCAGTGGTTCCCGAAAACCGCTTCGCAGAACAACTTCAGCTACACCGCGACCAACGACTGGAACCGGCTGAGCTCGCTGCAGCCGTCGCAGTATCAGGTCGTGCTGTTCCTGGACGACCTGCCGCAGACCTCCTCGCAACGCTCGGGCTTCGAGCGCTACATGAACGCGGGGGGCGCGTTCTTCGGCTTCCACGTGGCCGCGTTCACCACCAATCCGTCCACATGGGACTGGTACCACAACAGGTTCCTCGGCACGGGTGCGTTCAAGTCCAACACCTGGGGCCCGACGACGGCGACGCTGAAGGTGGAGAACCGGCCGCATTCCTCGACCACGCGGCTGCCCGCGACCTTCACCTCGTCGGTGAGCGAGTGGTACGCCTGGAACAGCGACCTGCGCAAGAACCCGGACATCCGGATCCTCGCGTCGGTGGATCCGGTGAGCTTCCCGCTCGGGACCGATCCGAACCAGTCCTGGTACAGCGGGTACTACCCGATCCTCTGGACCAACGCCAAGTACAAGATGCTCTACGCCAACTTCGGGCACAACAAGATGAACTACGAGACGAACCAGCCGCTTTCGTCGACCTTCGGCAGCGAGGTGCAGAACCGCTTCGTCGTCGACGGTCTGCTGTGGCTCGGTGGAAGGCAAACCGCACGAGGATGAGCCGGGCCCCTGCTCCCTTTCCGCAGGTCAGGGGCCTCGGTGGTAGCAAAGGTCCCTTGCTCTCCCGCGGTGCCGTGAAGGCCTCCTTGCCTACCCTGAAGGTAGTGAAGGAGGCCTTCGCGGACGGCCTGCGCGGGGTCCGGGGCCGGGTGATAGCAAAGGTCCCTTGCTACTCCTCGATGGCGCCCCCGACCGCCCGCAGGTGCTGCCGGAACGTCAGCGAAGGTGACTTCGCCCGCTCCGCGAGGAAGTCGGCGAAGCGGACCTGCTCGCGAAGGGACTCTCCGCCGCGGATCCGGTCGGCCTGGCGCCGCTCGGTGTCGCGGATGCCTTCGGCGCGGTCCAGGACCTCGTCCGCCCGGTCGGCGGGGACGAACAGGACGCCGTCCTCGTCGCCGAACACGAGGTCTTCCCGCGTCACCGTCCATTCCCCGATGGCGGCCGATTCGAGCGCGCCGTCCGGGCGGGCGGAGACCGAGAGCGGGCCGGTCGGGATCGACCCGAGGCTGAACACCGGCAGCCCGATCTTCTTGATGTCGGCCGTGTCGCGGTGCAGCCCCCAGATCACCACGCCGCTCAGCCCGGCCGCCTCCGCTTCGAGGACCGCGAGGTCCCCGACGCAGCTCTCGTCGAGCCTGCCGCCGTTGTCGACGACGAGGACGTCGCCGGGGTTCGCGATTTCGTACGCCTCCAGGAAGACGTCGACGCTGCCGACGTGCCGGGCGGGGGTGACCCGCCCGGCGACGCGGACGCCGGGCACGACCGAGTGCGTGCCCGCGGGCGCGCACCGGACCTGAACGCCGGCGCGCACGCAGCCGTCGGTCAGATGCGCGGTGGTCAGCAGGGAGAACCGCTGCCGAAGCTCTTCGGGATCCATGCCCCGACTTTAGCCACGGCGCCACACCACGAGCTTGTCGAAGTAGTCGTCGTCCTGCAGGGTCCCCATGATTTCCCCGTTGTCGCCCACGATCGCGCCGCAACCGCTGGACGGCGCGGGAAGCGTCTCGACCGGGCCGCCCGGCGTCCACGCCGCGGGAATCGTGGCGGTACCCATGGTCCGCAAGCAGCCGGCGAGGAGTCCCGACCCGTTGAGCGCGGTCACCGTCATGGTCTCCGGCACCGGGATGGAGGTGTCAGGGGCCGTCCAAAGCCGTTGGCCCCCTTGGAGATCGGCCAGCACCTTGCCGTCCCGGATCGCGATGGCTCGTGCTTCGCGGACGCCCTCGGGAAGGGCGAGTTGCCTTGCCACGCCGTCCTTCCAGAGCCAGGCGCCGCCGCCCTGCTCCTGCATCAGGATCGTGCCATCGTGATCGATGTCCACCGGGCTGAGCAGCGGCGGGGAGTCCAGGAGCACCGGGTGCGCGCGGTCGCCGGCCGGCCAGAACGCCGCCCGTGAGCCGTATCGCGGATCGTTGAACACGTCGCCGACGATGTCGCCGCGGTTGTTCATCCCGGTGACGACCGTCTGGGCGTACCCCGGGACGTTCTCCAGGAGCTGGAACCCGCCGTTCTGGTGGACGAACGAGCGTTTGGTCCTCGTCGAGATCGCGTACCCGTTCGTGAGAATCGCCTTCGACGTGTTCTCGTCCACGGCTTCGACCGTGTCGTAGCCCGCCGGGAAGCCGTGGTTGCGCACCATCCAGCCCGACCAGGTGAGCAGTCCCCGGTCGGAGTGCCCCGCGTAGCTCCCGGCCCCGTCGGTGGCCACCACCCGGATGGCGTCTCCGCCCGGCGGCCTCAGGTAGCTCATCGTCCAGTCGCTCGCCGACGCGGTGCCCGCCGACATCAGCCCGGCGGCGACGGTGGCCGCCAAGACCATGCTCGTCCGTTTCATCAGTACCCCCTGTGAGTCGTGTTTTCCCTGTTTAACGGGGGTGCGGCTCGCCCGTCTGCGTCACCTGACACGCAACGTGCCGGAAGTAACATCCGTTCAGACCTGTATGTAAAGGTTGATAAATACAAACCTGTCTGTATCTTCAGTGGCAGCAGCGACCCGGCAACGACAAGGAGCGTCGTGGTGGCCAACAAGGTGTACGTCGTCGGCGTGGGCATGACGAAGTTCGAGAAACCCGGCCGCCGCGAGGGCTGGGACTACCCGCAGATGGCCAAGGAATCCGGGACCAAGGCGCTCGCCGACGCCGGAATCTCCTTCGACGAGGTGCGGCAGGCCTACGTCGGTTACGTCTACGGCGAGTCGACCTCGGGGCAGCGCGCGGTCTACGAACTCGGCATGACCGGGATCCCGGTCGTCAACGTCAACAACAACTGCTCGACCGGGTCGACCGCGCTGTACCTGGCCGCGGAGGCGATCCGGGGCGGCCGTGCGGACTGCGCGCTCGCGCTCGGCTTCGAGAAGATGCAGCCAGGATCGCTCGGCTCGACCTACGACGACCGCGAGCAGCCGATGGGCAAGCATCTTCAGGCGCTCGCGGAGATCTCCGAGGTGCTCTTCCCACCCGCGCCGTGGATGTTCGGCGCGGCCGGCCGTGAACACATGAAGACCTACGGCACCACCGCCGAGCATTTCGCCAAGATCGGCGAGAAGAACCACCGGCATTCGGTGAACAATCCGTACGCGCAGTTCCAGGAAAGCTATTCGCTGCAGGACATCCTCGACTCACGGATGATCTACGACCCGCTCACGAAGCTCCAGTGCTCACCGACCTCGGACGGTTCCGGCGCGGCGATCCTCGCCAGCGAGTCCTTTGTGGACTCGCACGGGCTGGACGGGCAGGCCGTGGAGATCGTCGGGCAGGCGATGACCACCGACTTCGCCAGCACCTTCGACGGGACCGCGAAGAACATCATCGGCTACGACATGAACGTCCAGGCCGCGCGCCAGGTGTACGACCAGGCCGGGCTCGGCGCGGAGGACTTCCAGGTCATCGAGCTGCACGATTGCTTCTCCGCCAACGAACTCCTGCTCTACGAAGCGCTCGGTCTCTGCGCCGAAGGGGAGGCCGGGAAGCTCGTCGACTCCGGAGACACCACCTACGGCGGGAAATGGGTCGTCAACCCCTCCGGCGGGCTGATCTCCAAGGGACATCCGCTCGGCGCCACCGGCCTCGCGCAGTGCGCCGAACTGACCTGGCAGCTGCGCGGGACCGCCGGCAAACGCCAGGTCGACGGCGTCCAGGCCGCGCTGCAACACAACATCGGACTCGGCGGCGCCGCCGTCGTCACCGCCTACCAGCGCGCCGAGCGCTGATCCCGAAAGGAAGAACCATGGGCAAGATCAGTGCCTCCGTCGAACTCCCGGCCGCTCCCGACAAGGTGTGGGCGGAGTTCTCCAACCCCAACAACTTCGAGAAGTGGCTGACCATCCACACCAAGTGGAAGGGTGAGGTCCCGGCCGAATTCTCCAAGGGAGCACAGGCTTCCGAGGTCGTCACGATGCTCGGCATGCCGAACACGATCACCTGGACCGTCGACGAGTTCGAGGCGCCGTCGAAGCTGGCGATCTCCGGCACCGGGATGGCCGGGGTGAAGGTCAAGTTCGAGCTGTCGGTGGAGGCGTCCGGAGACGGTTCGCTCGCCAGCATCGACGCGGAGTTCGCGGGTCAGATGATCGTCGGCGCGCTCGGCAAGGCCGTCGAGAAGGACGGCAAGAAGAACCTCGACGCCTCCCTCGAGAACTTCAAGGCGCTGGTCTCGTGACCGAGCGGTTCGACCCCGGCGGGCTCGGCGAATGGACCGACGAGTCGCGGTTCGAGGTCACGCGCGAGCGGCTGATCGAGTACGCGAAGGCCACCAACGACCCGATCCCGGCGCACCTCGACGGTGACGTCGCGAGCCCCGTGTTCGCGATCGTGCCGGTGTTCGAGTCGCTGATGGAACCCGCGCTCGAAGTCGTCCCGGTCGGCTTGTTCGGCCGGATCGTGCACGGAGAGCAGGAGTTCCGGTTCCATCGGCCGATCCGTCCCGGCGACAAGCTCGTGTCGCGGGCGCGGATGACCGGTTACGAGGGCCTGCCGAACGGTACCCGCGGCACCATCCACCTCGAATGCCGGACCGACGACGGAGACCTGGTCAACGAGCAGTACGTGACGCTGTTCGTGCGCGGGTTCGACACCGGGGAGACCCGCGGCGAACTCGGGCCGGACCACAAGTTCGACGAAAACCTCCGTTCGCAGGCGCCGGTGGCGAAGGTGAACCAGCACGTCGACGACGACCAGACATATCGGTACGCGCCCGCCGCCGGCGACCCGATGCCGATCCATCTCGACGAAGAGGTCGCGAAGGATTCGGGGCTGCCGGGGATCATCGCGCACGGCCTGTGCACCATGGCGTTCACCTCGTGGGCGCTGCTGACCGAGATCGCCGGGTCCGATGTGGACAGACTGAAGCGGTTCGCCGTCCGGTTCGCCAAGCCGGTGCTGCCCGGCCAGGACCTGACGACGCGGATCTGGCGCGCGGGCGCCGGGAGCTACGCGTTCGAAACCACCGTCGGCGAAACCGTCGTGATCAAGGACGGTCTCGCGGAATTCGCGGAGTAGGAGCAAAGCCATGGGAGCACTCGACGGACGCGTCGCCGTCATCACCGGCGCCGGACGCGGGATCGGCCGCGAGCACGCGCTGCTGTTCGCGCGGGAGGGCGCGAGCGTCGTGGTCAACGACCTCGGCGGGGCGAACGACGGCAGCGGCAGCGACGCCGGGCCCGCGCAGGAGGTCGTCGACGAGATCCGCGCGGCGGGCGGGAAGGCCGTGGCGAACACGGCCAACGTCGCCGAGTGGGCGGGCGCCGCCGAGCTGGTGACGCAGGCGGTGGACGAGTTCGGCAGGCTCGACGTCGTCGTGAACAACGCCGGCATCCTGCGCGACGCGTTCATCGCCGGACTTGAGGAGTCCCAATGGGATTCCGTGATCGCCGTGCATTTGAAGGGGCACGCGGCGGTGCTGCGGCACGCGGCCGCGTACTGGAAGACCGCGAGCAAGGCAGGCGAGCCGGTGGCGGGCTCGGTGATCAACACCGCCTCCGCGTCCGGGACCACGCTGCCGAACGCGGGGCAGGCGAACTACGGCGCGGCGAAGGCGGGGATCGCCGCGCTGACGCTGGTCGCCGCCGAGGAACTGGAGCGCTACGGCGTGCGGGTGAACGCGATCGCGCCGATCGCGCGCACGCGGCTCACTCTGGCGACGCCGGGGATGGGCGCGATCTTCGCCCAGGAGGTGGAAGAGGGGGAGTTCGACGCGTTCTCCCCGGCGAACATCTCGCCGCTGGTCGCCTACCTCGCGACCGAGAAATGCCCGCTCACCGGCAAGGTGTTCGCCGTGCAGGGCGGCGCGATCTCCGAACTCGCGGGCTGGCACGACGTCAAGGTGATCGAAACCGAGGCCGCCTGGGAGATCGACGACATCGCCGCGAGGCTCCCGTGATCGAGTGGTCCGAGACCGAACTGCTGATCAGGGACGCGATCCGGGAGTTCGTCGACAAGGAGATCCGGCCGCACCTCGACGCGCTGGAAAGCGGGACGCTGCCGCCGTACGACATCATCCGGAAGATGTTCGCGTCCTTCGGCATCGACGCGCTCGCCCGGGAATCGGTGTCGAAACTGCTGTCGAAGTCCCCTGGATCCGGTTCGGGTGGTGGCCTGGCGTTCGGTGGGCAGGAGGCGATGGCGCTCATCGCGGTGAGCGAACTGGCCGGGGTCAGTCTCGGCATCGTCGCTTCGCTCGGCGTGAGCATCGGGCTGACCGCGCAGACGATCCTGACGAAGGGCACGCAAGCGCAGAAGGAACGCTGGCTGCCCGGGCTGGCGACGTTCGAGAAGGTCGGGGCGTGGGCGATCACCGAACCCGACTCCGGCTCGGACGCTTTCGGTGGCATGAAGACGTCGGTGCGGCGCGACGGTGACGAGTACGTCCTCAATGGACAGAAGACGTTCATCACCAACGGGCCTTACGCCGACACGATCATCGTGTACGCGAAGCTCGACGACGGCTCGGCGGTCCGGGACCGCAAGGTGCTGACGTTCGTGCTGGACAAGGGGATGCCGGGGCTGACGCAGGGCAAGCCGTTCAAGAAGATGGGCATGATGTCGTCGCCGACCGGCGAGCTGTTCTTCAGCGACGTCCGGCTCGGGCGGGACAGGCTACTCGGCGAGTCCGAGACCGGCCGCGACGGCGACAGCAAGGCCGAGGTGAAGTCCGGGTTCGCCGTCGAGCGGATCGGGGTCGCGGCGCTGGCGCTCGGGATCATCAACGAATGTCATCGGCTGTGCGTGGACTACGCGAAGAACCGGAAGCTGTGGGGCCAGGAGATCGGGCGGTTCCAGCTGATCCAGCTCAAGCTGGCGAAGATGGAGGTCGCGCGGATCAACGTGCAGAACATGGTCTTCCAGCTGATCGAGACCCTGCGCGCGGGCAAGATGCCGACGCTGGCCGAGGCTTCGGCGATGAAGCTGTACTCGTCGGAGGCGGCCACCGAGGTCGCGATGGAGGCCGTGCAGTTGTTCGGCGGCAACGGGTACATGGCGGAGTACCGGGTGGAGCAGCTGGCGCGGGACGCGAAGTCGCTGATGATCTACGCGGGGAGCAACGAGATCCAGGTGACACACATCGCGAAGGGCCTGCTCGGTCGCTGAGGGAGCAAGGGACCTTTGCTACCACGTGGGATCCCGGCTCCCCGACGGACGACACCCGTGACCAGCCGGACGACACGCGTGATCGGACGGACGACACGCGTGACTGAAGGCGGAACTCGCGTGATTGGAGGCGGAACTCGCGTGATTGGTGGCGGAACTCGCGTGCTTGGGGCCGGAACGGCTCCAAGCACGCGAGTTCCGCGCTCAATCACGTGAGTGCGGGGTCAGTCGCGTTCGATCAGGTGACCGACGACCTCCGGGCCGGGGTGTGCGTGGCCGGAGCCGTCGCGACGGAGGTCGACTTCGGGGAGTTCCACCGGGTCGCCGTTGCGGGCGGCACCGGCCGGACGCGGGCCGATCCAGCCGACGATCAGCCGCGTTTCGCCCTTGAGGAACCGCTGCGCCCGGACACCACCGGTCGCGCGGCCCTTGGCCGGGTACTCGCTGAACGGGGTCACCTTCACACTCGCGCCGGTCGCGGTGACGACCATCGGCTCGCCGTGTTCGGCGTCGTCGGTGCGGATCGCGCCGAAGAAGACCACTTCCGCCTCGCCGCGCACGACGATGCCTGCCATGCCGCCGCCCTTGAGACCCTGCGGCCGTACCAGCGAAGCGGCGTAGCGCAGCAGTGACGCTTCGGACGACAGGAACGCCAGCGTCTCGTTGCCGTCGGTGAGCCAGGTGGCGCCGACGACCTCATCGCCGTCCTTCAGGCTGATCACGTCGAACTCGTCGGAGCGGACCGGCCATTCCGGCGCGCACACCTTCACGACGCCGTGTTTCGTGCCGAGCGCGAGGCCAGGGGAGCCGGCGGCCTGTTCGCCGAGCGGGGCCAGGCCGATGACGCGCTCGCCCTTCTCCAGCGGCACCAGTTCCTTCGCGGCCATCCCGCCGCGAAGCGACACGGTGCCCGCCTGCTCGGGCAGCACCGGCAGCGGCAGGACGTCGGTCTTGAACGCGCGGCCACGGTTGGTCACCAGCAGCACCTGCCCGCGTGCGGTCGAATGGACCACCGCGGCCACCGAGTCGTGTTTGACGCGGCCGTTGCGGCGCCGCACCTCCGACGCCTCCTCCGATTCCGCGGCCGTCCGCGCGACCAGCCCGGTGGCCGACAGGATCACCTGGCACGGATCGTCGGCGACCTCCAGCGGACCCGACGGCTTCGACGCGGCGAGGACCTCCTTGAGGTCGCCGTCGATCAGCGCGGTGCGGCGTTCGGCGGGGGAGTCCTTGGCGACCTTGGCCAGCTCGGCCGAGACGACCTTCTTCAGCACCGACTCGTCGTCGAGGATCTTCGACAGCTCGGCGATCTCCTCGCGCAGCTTGTCCTGCTCGGACTCGAGCTCGATCCGGTCGTACTTCGTGAGCCGCCGCAGCGGGGTGTCCAGGATGTAGGTCGCCTGGATCTCCGAGAGCTTGAACCGCTTCATCAGGCCGTCCTTCGCGGCCGCGGCGTTCTCGCTCTCGCGGATCAGCTTGATCACCTTGTCGATGTTGAGCAGGGCGATCAGCAGACCGTCGACCAGGTGCAGCCGCTCTTCGCGCTTGCGGCGCCGGTACCGCGTGCGGCGGGTGACGACCTCGTAGCGGTGGCTGAGGAAGACCTCCAGCAGCGCCTTGAGCCCCAGCGTCTGCGGCTGCCCGTCCACCAGCACCAGGTTGTTGATGCCGAACGACTGCTCCAGCGGCGTGAGCCGGTACAGATCCGCCAGCAGCGCCTGCGGGTTCACGCCGACCTTGCATTCGATGACCAGCCGTGTGCCGTTCTCGCGGTCGGTGAGGTCCTTGACGTCGGCGATACCGGTGAGCCGCTTGGACTTGTTGACCTCGTCGGTGATCTTCTCGATCACCTTCTCGGGGCCGACGCCGTACGGCAGTTCGGTGATGGTGATCGCCTGCCGCCCGCGGCTGCCCTCCAGCGGCCCGGTCTCGGCGCTGGCGCGCATGCGCACCACCCCGCGGCCGGTCTCGTACGCGCGGCGGACCTCGTCCAGCCCCAGCAGCGAGCCGCCGGTCGGCAGGTCGGGACCCGGGACGAACTCCATCAGCTTGTCCAGCGTGGCGTTCGGGTGGTTGATCAGCCACCGCGCCGCGCCGATGACCTCGGTCAGGTTGTGCGGGATCATGTTGGTCGCCATCCCGACCGCGATCCCGGAAGTGCCGTTGACCAGCAGGTTCGGGAACGCCGCGGGCAGCACGGACGGCTCTTCGAGCGAGCCGTCGTAGTTCGGCCGGAAGTCGACGGTGTCCTCGCCGAGCTCACCGACCAGCAACATCGCCTCGGGGGAAAGCCGCGCCTCGGTGTATCGGGAGGCGGCCGGGCCGTCGTCGGGGGAGCCGAAGTTGCCGTGCCCGTCGACCAGCGGGACGTTGAGCGAGAAGTCCTGCGCGAGCCGGACCATGGCGTCGTAGATCGCCGTGTCGCCGTGCGGGTGGTACTTGCCCATCACGTCGCCGACCACGCGGGACGACTTCACGTACGCGTGCGTCGGCCGGTAGCCGTTCTCGTTCATCGAGTACATGATCCGGCGGTGTACCGGCTTCAGCCCGTCCCGCGCGTCCGGGAGCGCCCGCGAGTGGATGACCGAATACGCGTACTCCAGGTACGAATCCTCGATCTCCGTCTTCAGCGAGTTGTCGAAGACGTTCGCGCCTGGCTTGTCGAACGCTGACGGGTCGACCTTGGTCGTGGTGCCCTTACGGCGTGCCATTGCTCAAAGCTCCTTGAATAGCAACGAAATCAGGCGTCGATGGCTTCGCGGTCGACCCGGTCGGAGGATTCGACCAGCCAGTTGCGGCGCGGCTCGACCTTCTCGCCCATCAACAGTTCGAGCGCGTTCTCCGCGGCTTCGACGTCGTCGAGGGTGATGCGGCGGACCGAGCGGGTGGCCGGGTTCATCGTGGTGTCCCACAGTTCGTCGGCGTCCATCTCGCCGAGACCCTTGAACCGCGGCACCGGCGTGACGATCTGCTTGCCGGCGCGTTCCAGCTCCGCGAACTTGGTCTCCATCTCCTTCTGGGTGAAGGTGAAGTGGGTTTCCGGGTTGCGGCCCTTGGTGACCAGTTTGTGCAGGGGCGGCATCGCGGCGTAGAGCCTGCCGTCCTCGATGACCGGCCGCATGTACTTCGCGAACAGCGTGATCAACAGCGTGCGGATATGCGAACCGTCGACGTCCGCGTCGGCCATCAGGATCACCCGGCCGTACCGCATGGTCGACAGGTCGAACGTGCGCCCGCTGCCCGCGCCGAGCACCTGCACGATGGAGGCGATCTCGGCGTTCTTCAAGGTGTCGCCGAGCGACGCCTTCTGGACGTTGAGGATCTTGCCGCGCAAGGGAAGCAGCGCCTGGTACTCCGACACGCGCGCCATCCGCGCCGAACCGAGGGCGCTGTCACCCTCGACGAGGAACAGCTCGCTGCGGGAGACGCCGGTGGTGCGGCAGTCGACCAGCTTCGGCGGCATCGCCGCGCCTTCGAGCGCGGTCTTGCGCCGGGCCGCGTCCTTCTGCTGCTTCTGGGTGAGCCGGACGCGTGCCGCGTCGACCACCTTCTGCAGCACGATCTTCGCCTCGGACTTGGTCTTGCGCTCCTCGGTCCAGGACCGGATGTGCTTGTCGACGACGCCCTGGATGACGCGGGTGATGCCGGCGGTGGACAGCTCGTCCTTGGTCTGCGAGGTGAACTGCGGCTCCGGCAGCCGGACGTGGACGACCGCCGTCATACCTTCGAGCACGTCCTCGACGGTCGGCATGTCCTCCTTGGGCTTGAGCAGCCCGCGGGTTTTGGAAATGGCGTCCTGCAAGGCTTTCAGCACCGCGCGGTCGAAACCGCGGCGATGGGTGCCGCCGTGCACGTTGCGGATGGTGTTGGTGAAGCATTCCACCGTGCGCTCGTAGCCGGTGCCCCAGCGCAGCGCGACCTCGATCTCCGCGTGACGCACCACATTGGACTGCATGACACCGCTGGCGTCGGCCGCGTTCTCCTTGTACGTGCCCTCGCCGTTGATGATCAGCGTGCCGCAGACGGGTTTCTCGCTGTCCGGGGCGAGGAAGTCGACCATGTCGGCGAGGCCGTTGGGGAAGTGGAAGGTCTCTTCGCTGATCGAGTCGTCGACTGCGGTGCGCAGCACGTACGTGACGCCGGGGACCAGGAACGCGGTGTTGCGCATCTTCGCGCGGACACCCTCGACGTCGAGCGCGGCGCCGCTCTCGAAGTAGCGCGAGTCGTACCAGTACCGGATCGACGTGCCGGAGCGCTCGCCGCGCTTCATCTTGCCGGTGACGTTCAGCCCGGACTTGCGGGTGAACTTGGCCTTCGGGCCGGGCCCGTCGAACACGCCGGGGACGCCGTGCGCGAACGACATCTGGTGGACCTTGCCGCTCTGCTTCACCGTGACGTCGAAGCGGTGCGACAGCGCGTTCACCGCCGAGGCGCCGACACCGTGCAGACCGCCGGAGGTCTTGTAGCCCGAGCCGCCGAACTTGCCGCCCGCGTGCAGCCTGGTCAGCACCAGCTCGACACCGGACAAACCGGATTTGGCGTGCGTTCCGGTGGGGATGCCGCGGCCGTCGTCGTCGACCTGGACGCTGCCGTCGGCGTGCAGGGTGACCACGATCTTCGTGGCGTGACCCGCCACGCCCTCGTCGGTCGAGTTGTCCACGACCTCGGAGAACAGGTGGTTGATGCCGCGGCTGTCGGTGGAGCCGATGTACATCCCGGGGCGCTTGCGGACCGCTTCCAGACCCTCGAGATGCGTCAGGTCGTCGGCCCCGTACAGGGTCTCAGCAGTCACTGGGTACTTCTCCTGGAGTCGTGGCTCGCGAACTAGCTCGTGGAGGTGGTGTTCAACGCGACACCGTACTGGAGGATATCCGTCCCCTCCGACAGCTTCGTTCTCCCGAGCCCCGCGTGTGGCGCATCACCCTGTCCCGATGGGCGGGTCACGGCTGGGGAAAGCGGCTTCCTCAAGGCTCGGATGAGGCGTTATCGTTTCCGGTGTCACAGGGTGACGGGGGGAACAAGGTGGCCGTCGGAACCGGTCCCACACGCGTCTCGACCGCACAACGCGTCGTGAGTCTCTGGTATTTCGTGGTGGTCATCGGCTCGCTCGGGCTGCTCGCGCCGCTGCCGTTCGTGCACGCGGCGATCCGGCTGCGCCGCACGTTCGTGGTGCTCTACGTGTTCCTCTACGGCGGAGTCTCCTACGGGCTGCTCTACCTGCTCTCCCTCGAGGAGACGGAGGGCCCGGTCGGGACGGTCATGGCCCTCTCGTGGTTCTTCGGCACGATCCTGTTGATCACCGTGTCCTGTGTCCATCTCGCGCTGCTGCGGAAGAAGATCCTCTACCCGCCGCCGACGGCGTGGGTCGAGTCCGGCATGCACTGCGGGCTGTTCTCGATCGACATCTCCGGGTTCGGGCAGGTCGGCCGCAGCAGCGAGGTCTTCGTCCAGGTCCGGCGGATGCTCTTCGGCGTTCTCTCCACCGCCTTCGAGGCCAGCGGGATCGCCTGGGAGGCCTGTCTGAAGCGCGACACCGGGGACGGCATGATCGTCGTGGTCCCGCCGCATTTCCCGAAGTTCCGCCTGGTGTACCCGCTGGTGTCCCGGCTGGCCGCCGAACTGGCCCGGTACAACGTCGGCACCGAGCCCGCCCTGCGGATCCGGGTCCGGGTGGCGATCCACGCCGGCGAGATCGCGCTCGACGAGTACGGCGTGACGGGACGGCCGAAGGTGCTGCTCGCCCGGCTGCTGGACTCGCGGGTGCTGCGGGACGCGCTCGCCGAAGCGCCGGGCGAGTCGCCCGTGGTGGTGCTCGTGTCGGACCGGTTCCACGAGGACGTCCAGGACCAGGGCGGCCCCGGTCTCGACACGATGAGCTACCGGCAGGTGCTCGTGCACGAGAAGGAGACCGAGGTCCGCGCCTGGCTGCACGTCCCGGATCCGGTGTTCAGAGAGCTGCCGTGAGGACCTCCAGCGCGCTGTGCTGACGGGCGGCGTCGATCTTGTCGACCGGTCCCGCCCAGCGCAGGCCGTGCTGATCGAGCGACGTGCGGTTGTTCGCGATCGTCGAGTTCGCTTGGCGCGTCAGGTAAGCGCGGTACGGCCTGCCCGCCAGCGCCCGGTCGAGCTCGCCGAGGCCCCTGGCGTACGCGCCCTTGAACGACGGCCCGTCGGCCCCGCAGTCGCCGGATTCGCACGGGTCGCGCAGGATCCCGTCCGAGTGCAGGAGCGACGTCGTGGTGGAGGCGTCCGCGAGCCGCCGGGCCGTGGTGAGCAGGGTGGCGTCACCGGTCGCGCGCCGCAGTTCGACGAGCGCGCCGAGGACGATGCCCTGGTTGTAACTCCAGACGGCCTGGCCGTTGTTGGCGCAGGAGGCGTTCAGGCCGTCGTTGATCAGGGCGTTCCCGTTGATCATGCCGCTCGCGCGGAACCAGTCCCAGACCTCGCGTGCCCGCGCGAGCTGACGCGTGTCGCCGGGGATCCGGTTGTGCAGTGAGGCGGCCACCTTGACGTACAGCTCGTTGGTGACGGCGTTCTTGTACGTCTTCGCCGTCGACCACCAGAGTCCGCCGCCGCAGGTCCCGTCACGGTAGGAGTACATGTAGTCCGCCGCGATGACGGCGGTGTCGAGGTAGCGGCGGTCCTTCGTGAGGTCGTAGGCGCGGATCCAGGCGAGCGCCCACCAGCCGGTGTCGTCGATGTATTCGTTCGTGAAGTTGTCGCCACGGTTGCGGTCGAAGGTGTTTCCGATGGCGTAGCGGTAGTTCTGCGAACCGGTTCGCGTGCTGTAGTCGAGGATCGCGGTGAGCGCGTTCGCCGAGTTCCACCAGCCCGTGGTCTGCCAGAGTCCCGTGCCGTTGTCGTAGAACTGCATGAGCGCGGTCGCCGCGGCTTCGGTGCGGTCCTTGGCGGCGACCGTGGTGCGGAACCACGGCGTGCAGGCGATTTCCGGCCGGTTGCCGGCCTTTCCGCAGGCGCGCAGGGCGCCGAAGCGGTGGGTGGCGGGGTCGTCGACGTTGAACATCAGGGTGCGCCAGCCGCGTTGGCCGTCGGGGACCTTCGTGTCGCCGATCCGGCTGTCGGCCGCCCAGGTGCGGCCGCCGTCGAAGGAGCGGTCGAGCCAGACTTCGTCGCCGGGGTCTCCGTTGGCGATGCCGCCCCAGCCCATGTCGTCGCCGTCGGAGAGGTGCAGCGTGATGCCGCGGCCCCAGACGGACGCCGTGCCGGGTCTTCTTTCGCCGACGGCCAAAGCGGGGTCGCGGCTGTCGCAGTACTTGGCGCAGATCGTCGCCGCGACGGTGGGTTCGGGAGTGGTGGTGGCCGGCGTGAGAGCGAATGTCAACGTTGTCACAAGCAGGGAGGTGAGCCACATGGATTCGAGTGTGGGGGCGGTCACTTTCGGGGCCGATCAAGTCACCCTTTCAGCCCGCGTCGATGGTCTGGAATACTTCTTGCGTGCGTGAAGTTGAACGCTCAAGCAACGTAACCCCGGCCTAGGGAGCAGGTCATGCAGTTCGGAATCTTCACGGTGGGCGATGTGACGACCGACCCGACCACCGGGGAGGCGCCCAGCGAGTACGAGCGGATCAAGGCGATGGTGCGGATCGCGCTCAAGGCCGAAGAGGTCGGTCTCGACGTCTTCGCGACCGGCGAGCACCACAACCCGCCCTTCGTGCCTTCGTCGCCGACGACGATGCTCGGCTACATCGCCGCGCAGACGTCGAAGATCATCCTTTCCACGTCGACCACGCTGATCACCACGAACGACCCGGTGAAGATCGCCGAAGACTTCGCGATGCTGCAGCACCTCGCCGACGGCCGCGTCGACCTGATGATGGGACGCGGCAACACCGGCCCGGTGTACCCGTGGTTCGGGCAGGACATCCGGCAGGGGATCCCGCTGGCCATCGAGAACTACCACCTGCTGCACCGGTTGTGGCGCGAGGACGTGGTCAGCTGGTCCGGCAAGTTCCGGACGCCGCTGCAGGAGTTCACCTCGACGCCGCGGCCGCTCGACGGTGTCCCGCCGTTCGTCTGGCACGGCTCGATCCGCAGCCCGGAGATCGCGGAGCAGGCCGCCTACTACGGCGACGGGTTCTTCGCGAACCACATCTTCTGGCCGAAGGAGCACTTCCAGGCGCTGATCGACCTCTACCGCGAGCGGTACGAGCACTACGGGCACGGCAAGGCGGACCAGGCCATCGTCGGACTGGGCGGACAGGTGTTCCTGCGGCCCAAGTCGCAGGACGCGGTGCGGGAGTTCCGGCCGTACTTCGACAACGCGCCGGTGTACGGGCACGGGCCGTCGCTGGAGGAGTTCACCGAGCAGACGCCGCTGACCGTCGGCAGCCCGCAAGAGGTGATCGACAAGACGCTGAGCTTCCGCGAGCACTTCGGCGACTACCAGCGTCAGCTGTTCCTGATGGACCACGCCGGCTTGCCGCTGAAGACCGTGCTGGAACAGCTCGACCTGCTGGGCGAGCACGTGATCCCGGTGCTGCGCAAGGAACTCGACTCGCTTCGTCCTTCTCACGTTCCGGAAGCCCCTACGCACGCTTCTCGTTTGGAGGTCTTGGCATGACCACGATCGCTGTCGTCACCGCGGGATTGAGTCAGCCGTCCTCGACGCGGCTGCTCGCCGACAAACTCGCCGCGGCGGTTTCCGTCGCGCTGCCGGACGTGAAGATCGAGGTGATCGAACTCCGCGATCTGGCCGTCGACGTCACGAAGAACATGCTGACCGGGTTCCCCTCCCCGGCCCTGCGGGCGGCCATCGACACGGTGACCACCGCGGACGGCCTGATCGCCGTGACACCGGTGTTCACCGCGTCGTACAGCGGGCTGTTCAAGTCGTTCTTCGACGTGCTGGACCAGAAGGCGCTCGACGGGAAGCCGGTGCTGGTCGGTGCCACCGGCGGGACCGAACGGCACTCGCTGGTGCTCGACTTCGCGCTGCGTCCGCTCTTCGCCTACCTTCGCGCCGAGCCCGTCGCGACGGCGGTGTACGCGGCTTCGTCGGACTGGGCGTCTCCGGGCGACCTCGACAAGCGGGCGTCGCGGGCGGGGCGGGAGTTCGCCTCGCGGCTGTCTTCGGATTCGCCGGCCGGGGCTCCGGAGAGCGGGTTCGTGCCGTTCGAGCAGCTGCTGGCCGGTGGGTGAGCAAGGGACCTTTGCTCTCTTTGTGCTCACGAGGCGCGTTCGGGGTTCGCCAGCTCGGCCGTTCGTCGAAGGGCGCGCGGGTCTCGGAGTTCGATGACATCGGACGCTCGCCGCGGCACGGGTCGAGTGGGGAGGATTTGGGACGTTGGACGTCCCGAATCCTCCCCGCTCACCGATATCGGCTCCACTACGGCGGCGGGACGAGGCCAAGCCCCGCAGGTCAGCAAACACCCACGGCCACGTCACAAGGCGCGTTCAGGCGGTCGGCCAGACCGGCCGGATCTCGATGGTCGCGAACTTGGCGACCGGATGCTTCGACACGACCTCGATCGCCTCGTCGAGATCGGCGCACTCGATCAGGTCGTAGCCGAGGATCTGTTCCTTCGTCTCCGCGAACGGCCCGTCCGAGACGAGCAGTTCGCCGTCGCGGTGGCGCACGGTGGTCGCGGTGGCCGCCGACCGGAGCCTGCTGCCGGACAACCGCACTCCGCGAGCGGTCATCTCGTCGACCCATTCCTGGGTCCGTTCGTCCAGCGGGTCTTCACAGTCGTCCGCACCGGGGAACGGCGTCCCGCAGATCAGCAACATGTAGCGCATCGGTCCTCCTTGGTCGAACAGTTCATCACCCCGACGAACGGTCTCCTCCGAAACAGACCGTCAGGACCAGCGCTTTCCCGTCCCGACCGGCACAATCGACGGAAAGGGACGACGGCGAGGAGACGACGGTGGGCATCGGAAAACCCGTGAAGCAGGCCCTGATCCTGATCGCGGGCATCATCCTGCTGGCGGTCGGTATCGCGCTGCTCGTGCTGCCCGGGCCCGGGTTGCTGCTGGTGCTCGCGGGTCTGCTCGTGCTGGCCTCGGAGTTCCCCGCGGTGGAAAAGTACGTCGATCCGATCCGCGACAGGGCGATGAAGGCGGCCGAGGACAGCGTTTCATCCCCGCTGCGCATCGCCGGTTCGGTGCTGGCGGGGCTGGGGCTGCTGGCCGCCGGGATCGTCTGGGGTCTGGTGCCGGGATTGCCCCTCGCGGGCTGGAGCAGCGGATCGAGTTTGATCCTTTCCGGGCTCATCCTGTTCGCGTTGCTGATCTGGAGCTACAAGCGGGTGCAGGCGCGGAGGTCCGCGAACGCCGAATAACAGCCGGGTGGTCTGGTACCGTGCGCCGCGTGGCACCCGACTTCCAGCGCGCACGGCGGCCGGAACAGGTCGAGGCCCGGCGTGCGGTGATCCTCGGCGTGGCGCGCGAACTCCTGGCCGAGCGGCCCGTCTCCCGGATCAGCCTGCGGGAACTGAGCGATCGGGTGGGCCTGGCGAAGTCGAACGTGCTGCGGTACTTCGACAGCCGTGAGGCGATTTTCCTGGAGGTCTTGGACTCGGTCTGGGTGTCGTGGCTCGACGAACTCGAAGGCGAGCTGAGCGCCCTCGACGGCCCCGGCTACGAGCGAGTCGCCACCGTCATCGCGACGTCGATCTCGCGGCAGCGCCTGCTCTGCGAGCTGATCAGCACGATGGCCGCCGTGCTGGAACGCAACATCTCCGTCGAGACCGCGCGGACGTTCAAGACGCGGGCCGGCGAACGGACCGAACGGCTCGCCGACATCGTCCGCACTCAAGTCGCGTTGGACGCCGAAGCGGCCGGCTATTTCGCGAAGGCCGTCTTCATCCTCGTCGCGGGACTGTGGCCCTACGCGAACCCAGGAGAGGCCGTGGCGACGGTCCTGGCCGAACGCGGAGCGCCCACCGGCCACGCGATGTTCGTCGACGGGTTGACCGAGGGGCTGGCGAACCAGCTGGTCGGCCTGGTCGTTCGCGCAGGTCAGAGCCCCGAGTGGTAGCAAAGGTCCCTTGCTCCCTTCCCGCACGCGCCGGTCGGCGAGAACCTGCCTAAGGTGAGCGGAACCCACTCGTACAAGGAGCGATCATGAGCCCAGGCGGCACCCACACCCTCGGCGATCTCACCGTGAGCCGGATGGGCTACGGCGCCATGCGGCTGTCCGGCCCCGGCATCTGGGGCCCGCCGAGCGACCGCGACGCCGCGATCGCGGTCCTCCGCGAGGCGGTCGAGCTGGGCGTGACCCACATCGACACGAGCGACTTCTACGGTCCGCACACGACCAACGAGCTGATCCGCGAGGCCCTGCATCCGTACCCGGACGAGCTGCACATCGTCACGAAGGTCGGCGCGAAGCGGTCCCCGGACAAGGGCTGGCCGTCGGCGCTCTCGCGCGAGGAGCTGACGTCCGCGGTCCACGACAACCTGCGCAACCTCGGCCTCGACGTGCTCGACGTGGTCAACCTGCGGCTCGCGGGGGAGCACGGCGTCTTCCCGATCCCGGTCTCGATCACGGAGCCGTTCGAGGTGCTCGCCGAGCTTCAGCAGCAGGGCCTGATCCGGCACCTCGGCCTGAGCCACGTGTCGGCGGAGCAGGTCAAGGAAGCGCGCGCCATCGCGCCGGTCGTCTGCGTGCAGAACGAGTACAACGTCGCGAACCGCGCCAACGACGGGCTCCTCGACGCCCTCGCGGCCATCAACATCCCGTTCGTGCCGTACTTCCCGCTCGGCGGGTTCACGCCGCTGCAGTCCGGCGTGCTCGACGACTGTGCCCGCCGGGTCGACGCGACGCCGATGCAGGTCGCGCTCGCGTGGCTGCTCCAGCGGTCGCCGAACATCCTGCTGATCCCGGGCACGTCCTCGCCCGCGCACCTGCGGGAGAACGTCGCCGCCGCGGACCTGGAGCTGCCCGCGGACGTCCTGGTCGACCTCGACGCCCTCGCCTAGCCGTCCGTGAAGGCCTCCTTCACTACCTTGAGGGTAGGGAAGGAGGCCTTCACGGACTTTCAGAGGACATCCCGGCGCCGCAGCAGCCAGCCGCCGAGGCCGGCGAAGACCACCAGGTAGCCGGCTACCACCAACGTCGCCTGAGAGGCGCTGACGAGTTCCCCGACGCCCGGCGTCGCGCCCGAAGCGCCGAGCGACGCCGCCAGCGAACCGGCGTTGGCTCCCGGCAGCGCCAGCTGAAGCGTGCCGACCCAGTCCACCAGCGGGGCCGCGACCCCGAACAGCAGGTTCTGCACCACCAGCAGCCACACCAGGCCGAGCCCGATCGGTAGCGCGACCCCACGCATCGCGATGGCGAGCGCCGCGCCGAGTGCCGCCCAGGTCATCGCGATGAGCCAACCGGCACCGATCCCCGTCAGCAGTGATCCGAACGACGGCCAGTTCATCGGCTCGCCTTCCGAAGAGGCGATCAGCGCGCTCGTGATCGCGCCGGTCGCGAAGCTCGTCACGACGACGGTCAGCGACGCGACGGCCAGCGCGAACAACTTTCCACTGTAGACGGTCAGTCGCGAAGGTCCTTGCGTCAGAACGGTCTTCCAGGTGCTCCAGCCGTATTCGGTGCCGACGGCCAGCACCCCGAGCACGAGCAGGATCGCCCCGAGGAACACCGGCAGTCCGCCGATCGCGTTGCCGACCAGGTTGGACGGCAGGGTCGCGGCCAGCCCGCGATCGGTACCGGGAGCTCCGCTCGACGAACCCGCCGCGCCCGCGAGCGGCAGCAGGTAGGTGAACGTCAGGCCGAGCACGACCGCGATCCCCAGCATGAACCAGTTCGCCGGACGCCGGACGAGTTTCGCCAGCTCGGCGGTGCAGCTACCCCACATGACCTGCCACCTCTCCGGTGAGCTCGAAGAAGACCTGTTCCAGATCCCGTTCGCGGACGTGCAGTTCACGGACCGCGATCCCTTCCGTGACGAGTTCGCGGTTGAGCCACGCCGCGCGTTCCGGGTCGACGGTCAGATCGAGCCCGGTCCCGCTCTCGCGCACGTTCTCCGCGCCGATCCGGCGCCGCACCAGATCGGCGGCACGCACGATCTCGTCGGACTCGATGTGCAGCACCGTGCCGCCGCGGAGTTCGGCGACGGTGTTCTCCGCGACCAGCCGCCCGCGGGAGACGACGCCGACGCGGTCGCAGATCTGCTGGACCTCGCCCAGCAGATGGCTCGACAGCAGCACGGTGCAGCCCTCCGCGCCGAGCCGCCGGATCAGCACCCGCATGTCGGCCATCCCGGCCGGGTCGAGCCCGTTGGTCGGCTCGTCGAGGATCAGCAGCCGCGGGTCCTTCAGCAGTGCCGCCGCGACACCGAGCCGCTGCCTCATGCCGAGCGAATAGGTGGAGTACCGGTCCTTGCCGCGATCGGCGAGGTCGACCATCGCGAGCACTTCGCCGACGCGGAGCGGATCCGTTCCGCTGTAGCGGGCCAATACCTTGAGATTGTCCGAGCCGGAGAGGTAGGGGTAGAACCCCGGCGATTCGATCAGCGCGCCGACCCCATCGAGGTCACCGGGCGGCCTGCCGAACAGCCGGACGCTGCCGGAGGTGGGCCGGACGAGGCCCAGCAGCATCCGCAACGTCGTCGTCTTGCCTGCGCCGTTCGGGCCGAGGAATCCGTAGATCTCGCCGGGCAGCACGGTCAGTTTCATCCGGTCGACGGCGAGTTGTTCGCCGTACCGTTTCGTGAGTTCGTCTGTGTCCACGGGAAGGTTCATGGTGACGAATGGTGTCGCGGGGAGGACTTCGCCACATCCGTTCACGAGCGGCACTTCGCGTACGTCGCCGGACGTAGCCGGATGGCCGGAATCCTGCGAGATCTGTCGAAAACACCGGTACCGGACACCTCGGCGATGATCATAGGCTCGGTGGCGTGTCGAAAATCCTCTTGATCCTCCACGTGCTCGCCGCCGTCATCGCGGTCGGCCCGGTCACCGTCGCGGCGAGCATGTTCCCCGCCGCGGCGCGAAAAGCCTTCGCCGAACCGGGTTCCGGGCTGTCGGTGCTGCGCGCGCTCAACCGGATCTGCCGCGTCTACGCGATTTTCGGTCTCGCGGTGCCGTTCTTCGGGCTGGCGACGGCGGGAAGCATGCGGGTCTTCGGCGACGCGTGGGTGATCGTGTCGATCGTGCTGACCGCCGCGGCCGCCGGTGTGCTGGCGTTGCTGGTGCTGCCCGGGCAGAACGCGATCCTCGCCGCGCTGGACGCGGAGCCGCCGTCGGCGCCGGTCACCGCGGGGCGGGTGGCGATGTACACCGGGATGTTCAACCTGCTGTGGGCCGTGGTGACGGTGCTGATGATCGTACGGCCCGGGTCGACCACCGGTGCCTGAAAAGCCTCGTGAGTGGATCACCACTCACGAGGCTCTTGGTCAGGCGCTCAGCAACTGATTGAAGAACGACCGGTAGCGGCGAAGCGCGATCCGGAGGTCTTCGGTGGCCGGTTCGCCCTGGCTCCACGCGGATTCCAGTTCCTTCTTGTGGTCCGCGAAGGTCGTGGCCAGGTTCTGGATCACCACCGCGACGAGTTCGTCGGCCTCCTTGACCGCTCGACGCGGATCGTCCACAAAGGCCGTCTGGATGCCTTGCCAGCTGTCGCGGAACCTCTCGACGTCGACGTTTTCGAACAACGTCTGCGCGTCGTCTTCGGTGGTGCGCCGGGAATCGGTGGCCACCAGGTCCTCGGTGCCCAGGGGACGGCCGGCGTCGCCGTCAGCGGTCCGATCCTCGTCGGGCCGTTCCGTCGTCCCCGCGACGCGTTCCGTTCCCTCGGTTTCCAGTGGCCTGCTTTCCATGGCTTTCCGCTCCTTCGCCGGCATCGGTCAACAGATCTTCGAACACTTCGCGGTAGTGCTTCATCGCTTCCCGCATGTCCTCTGTGGACATTTCGGATTCCCGGTGGCGCACCAGCGTGTCGTGCCCGGCGCGGTAGTGCCGCAACGCGTTCGCGTGCCGGACGGACAGATCCGCGAGCTGCTGGTCGTACCCCTCGGTCGGGTAGCCGCGCTCGGCCATCAACGAGACCAGTACCCGGTCCGCCTCGACGACGGCGCCGGACGGGCGGTCGACGAACTGTTCCTGGATCAGCGCCCATTCCTGCGCGTACCGGTCCTTTGTGGTCTCGGGCAACGGCCGGATGTCGAGATCCGAATGTCGTTTCACCCGCGACGAAAGCTCACGTTCGGCTTCTCGCGGGCTTTCGTGCTCCTTGACGGCCCGGTCGTATTCGGGCCCGAACGTCTCTCGCAATCGCCGCCTGCGTTGTCCTTCGATGACGAACCAAGCGGCCGCTCCCACCACCAGGATCGCGGCGATGACGATGATGATGACCAACCACGTGGGCATCGTTATCTCTCCTCCGGATATTCGCCGGTCATCCCCCGACAGGCGGTGAGTTCCCCGCCTTCTCGGCCGGAAACCCTTGTGCCGCAAGAAGTTTTGGATCTTAGGCCGGATGGCCCAGCGAAATGATCTCTCTTGGGCCACTTCGCGGACGTCTGTGCGGCCATGCGGAGGAGGTCGTGAGGCTCGCTAATCAAGCGTCCCCCTATTGGGTGCCGCCGATGACTCAGTGTAGGTAAAAACTCCCGATCACTGCTCCGTTGTGGCACTATTGCCCCGTTCGCAGGAAGAGGGCCTGCGAACGGAGGGGGCCGCCGTAATGGGGCTGCCTGGTACGACAGAAAAGATCATCAGGGGAGGAGATCGTCAAATGTCGACGCCTACGGACGTCAAGGACCCCATCGGCGAGGAGGAGCCGGTCGACCCGGCTCAGCCCAAGCCCGAACTGCCGCAGCACGAGCACAGCCCGGACTGCGAGCACTACCGCGACAAGCTGCTGGAATGCACTGGTGGGTGCGCCCAGACTCCGCCGCCTGTGCCCTGAGGCGCGGATTGTGCTGAAGGCTTTTTCCCGCCCGCCGGGTGTTTCCCGGCGGGCGGGATTCATTCGGCTACGGACTGTGTTCTCATAGATCAGTGGCTGTCACCATGCTCGATCAACTCGAGGTCATTCGTAAAGCGCGTGGCCTGCATCAAGCCGGGCTCGAAGCGGCTTGTTCCGCACGTCAGCGCGAGGGGATCCGGCTGCTTCGCCGAGGGATGGCGTTGCTCGAATCGATCCATCCCGTGGCGGCGGAACACGGTGACGAGTGGCTGGTCGCCCGGATTCGGCTGGCGTCGACCATCGCGACGGTCGGTTCGGAGACCAGTGGCGCGGTCTCGGCGGGGCTTGCCGGTCTCGACGCGATCCGCCCACTTCTCGACGAAGTCTCGGATCCATGGCTGAAGACGGACCTCAGCGGCCGCGTCGACCACAACTACGCCCTTCTGCTCATGTCGGCGGGGCGCAACGAAGAAAGCATCGTCTTTTTCGACGCTTCGCTCGAACACAAGAGGGCCGGATTGGCAGTGGCGACCGACCGGCTGCCGCTGCTCGACGGCTTCCTGAACACGCTGGCCACCCGTGGGCTCGCCTATACCCGGCTGGGTGAAGTCGGCCGGGCCCGGGCAGACCTTTCCGAGGGAATCGAGATCGCGGACTCGAACGGCTTGCGAGTACAGGCCGCCGAGGTGAGACGGCACCTCGGGATCCTCGAACAGCGCGTCGGGAACGTTCCGGCCGCGCTGCGCGTCCACGAGGAAAGTGAGCGCATCTATCAGCAGTTAGGGACCATGACGCCTCCGTTGCTCAAGCAGGAACAGGCCAGGGCCCTGCTCACCGCTGGGCTCGCGGACGAGGCCGGCGGTCATCTCGACGAAATAATTCCGTGGATGCTGGAGCAACGAAGCGTCGCCAGGGATTTGGCCGGGGCGGAGCTGCTCCGTGCCTCGGCGGCCTTGATGAGTGACGATCTCGAACTCGCCCGTTCCCACGCCGCGTCCGCCCGTCGCAGGATGCTTCGCTGGGGCTGCCAGACCTGTGTCGCCAACGCGACCATCGTCGGCCTCCGCGCCGACGTGCAGGAAGCCTTGCGCACCAACGAAATCCCGCCCACTCTGACCTCGCGCGCGCTGCGGGCGGCGAACGGGATGCCGATGCCGCGGCTCGCCGATCAGGCCGCGCTGGCGCGGATGCTGGCGGTTCGGGTCGAGCTGCGGAAGGGGAAACGCAAACGCGCCGCCGAGCTGCTCGCGCGGATTCCGCAGCCGGGGCGGTTGACTTCCGTCGATTACCGGATGCTGCGCAGGCTTTGCCGTGCGGAACTCGCGGTGGCCGAGGGGGACAAGACCAAGGCGCTGGCGGAGATCCGGGCCGGGCTCACCGAACTCGACCGCGTCCGCGACCGGATGGGCGGTATCGAGCTGGTTTCCGGTACGGCGCTGCACGGCAGGGAGCTGGCGGATCTGGCCGTCAAGATCGTGCTGGAGCGGGCCGATGCGGCCCGGTTGTTCGGCTGGACGGAGCGGACCCGGGCGCAAAGTTACCGGTACGAACCGGTTGTCGCGACCGATCCGGAGCTCGCCGAGCGCGTCGGCGAGGTCCGAGGGCTCGATCAGGCGATCCATCAGGCGCAGCACGAGGGGCATCCGACGGCGGCCTTGCGGACGAAGCACGCCGAGCGGTTGCGCGAGGCGCATCGGCTCGGCTGGCATACGGGTCGCTGGGGGAGGCCCCGGCCGGTCGCGCGGCTCGCGGAGGTCGCCGAGGAGCTGGGCGAACGCGCGTTGGTGAGTTTCGCGTCGTCGGGGGACGACCTGGTGGCGATGGTCGTCGTCGACGGGCGGTGCGAGCTGATGCGGCTCGGTTCGGCCGAGCGGGCGGCGGAGTCTGCGCGGATGCTGAACGTCGATCTCGACGCCCTCGCGCCGGATCGCCTGCCGGCGCCGTTGGTCCAGTCGGTGCTCGGTTCGGCGCGGAAACAGGCCGACCGGCTGGACACCCAGCTGATCCGGCCGCTCGAAGCGCTGCTCGGGGATCGCGGCCTGATCGTCGTGCCGACCGGTCCGTTGTTCGCCGTCCCGTGGGGAGTGCTGCCGGCGTTGCGGTCGCGGCCGATCGTCGTCGCGCCGTCGGCGACGGCCTGGCTGGGGGCGGCGCGGTCGACCGTCTCCCGTGCGCGGAAGGTCGTTCTCGTCCGGGGCCCCGGACTTGTCGGGACGCGTGGTGAGCTGGACAAACTCGCCGTGCATTACCGGACCGCGCGGACGCTGGCCGGTGCCGAGGCGACCGTGTCCTCCGTCTTGCGCGCGCTGGACGGGGCGAAGCTCGCGCACATCGCCGCACACGGTGCGCACGAGCCCGAGAACGCCTTGTTCTCCCGGCTGGAATTGGCCGACGGCGCGCTCTTCGCGCACGAGATGGCCGGGTTGGCGCAGCCGCCGACACAGGTCGTCTTCGCGGCGTGCGAATTGGCGCTGAACCGGATCCGGCCCGGCGACGAGGTCCTCGGTTTCGCCAGCGCGTTGCTCGCGAGCGGTTCGCGGACGGTGATCGCGCCGTTGAGCCGAGTCGGTGACGAGGCCGCGGCGGCCGCGATGGACGATTACCACCGCGGTCTCGCGGGAGGGGCCGGACCGGCGACCGCGCTGGCGGACACCATCGCCGTTGATCCGTTCCGGCGACCGTTCGTCTGTTTGGGTGCGGGCTGATCCTCCGGCTTGACAACCCCTGTTCGATCTTCACGACTCCAAGTGCCCGGTTGGTTACTCTTGACCGAGTCGTCTGAACCAATTATGGTCTAGACCACATTCGCCGGCTCGGCGCTTCGGCGGATGTGTCCCCACCTTCATTGGTATTTCGCTCGCTGTGACCCAGGAATCTCGAGTCCGCGGTGGGTGTAGAGATTGGGAAAGGGGTAGGCATGAGCTTCAAACGACGGCTTTTGACCCTGGCGGCCGGTGCGGCGATGGTGCCGGCGGCCCTGGTCGCGATCCCGGCGGGCACCGCCAGCGCGCACGGCTACGTTTCCTCGCCCGCGAGCAGGCAGGCGCAATGCGCCCAGAACACCGTTTCCTGTGGCTCCATCAAATGGGAACCGCAAAGTGTCGAAGGCCCCAAGGGTCTCATGAGCTGCAACGGCGGTGTCGGCCGTTTCGCGGACCTCAACGATGACAGCAAGGGCTGGAAGGTGCATTCCCTCGGCCGTACCACCACGTTCCGGTGGACGCTGACGGCTCGCCACCGCACCAGCACTTGGGAGTACTTCGTCGACGGCGCCAAGGTCGCCAGCTTCAACGACGGTGGCGCGCAGCCGGGTGCCACGGTCACCCACAGCGTGAACCTGCAGCAGAGCGGGCGGCACAAGATCCTCGCCCGCTGGAACGTGTACGACACGGCGAACGCGTTCTACGCCTGCATCGACGCCAACATCAGCTAAGTAGTGGCGCTCGTGAGTGGTAATGACGGTTCCCACCGTCATTACCACTCACGAGGCTTTTGTGTCAGGCTCGTCCCATGTGCGAACGGGACGGCGTCAAGCTGACCAATCTCGACCAGCCCTTGTTCGAGGGCGCGACCAAACGCGACCTGGTGGACTATCTGGACGCCGTCGCGGACCGCCTCGTCCCGGTGCTGGCGAACAGGCCGCTTTCGGTGATCCGGATCCTGCGCGGCCAGGACCCGTTCATGCAGAAGAACCTGCCCAAGTACACGCCCGACTGGGTGAAGCGGTACGGGATGTGGGCGGAGACGTCGAAGCGGCAGGTGTCGTACGCGCTCTGCGACGACCGCCGCACGCTGCTGTGGTTCGCGAACCAGCGCGCCGTCGAATATCACCCGACGTTGATGACCACGGACGTCGACGCGGGGCCCACTCATCTCGTGCTGGATCTGGACCCGCCCGCCGGTGACGATTTCGCGCATGTCGTGAAGGCCGCCGTGCTGGTGCGCCAGGCGCTCGCCGAATCCGGCCTCGTCGGGACGGTGAAGACCAGCGGTTCCAAGGGAGTGCACATCTTCGTCCCGCTGGTGCCGGGACAAGGCGGCGAAGACGTCTTCGCCGCGACCCGCGCGCTCGCCGCCCGCGCGGAGCGGCTCGATCCGTCGGTCGCGACGACCGCGTACATCGTGGAAGACCGCGAGGGCAAGGTGTACCTCGATTCGACGCGGGCGGGTAGCAACACGGTCGCGGCGGCGTACAGCCCGCGCCTGCGGCCGGGGCTGCCGGTGTCGTTCCCGGTGGCCTGGGACGACCTCGAAAACGTGGTTCCCGCCGATTTCACCGTGCACACGGCGCTCGATCTCCTCGGCGGCAAGGATCCGTGGGCCGAGTCGATGCCGGAACCGCAGACCTTGCCCGCCGACCTCGTCGAACAGGGGCACACGATCCCGATCGCGCGGGTCGTGGCGATGCACGAGGGGAAACGCCGGGCGAGGGCGCGCGAGCGGAAGGACTGAACGCCCACGGCGTCACGGTGTTTTGTGTACCTTGGACCGCGCTGGGGGCGGGCGAAGGTACTGGGGGCTTTCGTGGGAAAGATCGATGCCGACGTGGTGATCGTGGGGGCCGGTCCGGCCGGGCTCACGCTGGGGAACCTGCTGCGGGCGGCCGGGATCGACTGCTTGATCCTCGAGCGGCAAAGCCGTGAGCACGTCGAAAACCGGGCGAGGGCGGGATTTCTCGCCGCGAACAGTGTCCGCGTGCTCACCGAGAACGGGCTCGCCGCCGGGCTGATCGAGAAGGGCGCGAGGCACGACACCTGCGCGTTCCGCAATGATCAGGCCGAATTCGAGCTGAAGTACGGCGAACTGGGGAACGGCGAGGTGCACACCGTTTACCCGCAACAGTTCCTGGTCACCGACCTGATCGCCGAGTTCCTCGCTCGCGGCGGGGAGATCAGGTTCGGCACCGAGGTCTCGTCGGTGTCGGGCATGGACGCGACGGTCATCGCCGATGATCTTCTGTTGCGTGCCAAGTACATCGCCGGCTGCGACGGCAGGCGCGGTGTTTCGCTGAAATCCGTCCCCGCGCGGGTCTTCCGGCGGGATCACGACATCTCGTGGCTCGCGATCCTCGCCGAGGCGCCGCCGAGCATGTCCGCGATCGGGTACGCGATCCACGAACGGGGATTCGCCGGGCATATGGCGAGGACGCCGACGGTGACGCGCTATTACCTCGAAGTCCCGCGCGGCGAGGATCCGGACGAGTGGGGAGACGAACGGATCTGGGACGAACTGCACGTGCGGATGCGCTCCGATCGCTACGGCGAGCTCAAACGCGGCGCCATCATCGAGCGCCGGATCGTGGACATGGCCTCGCGCGTGATGGACACGATCCAGCGGGGGAACCTGTTCCTCGCGGGGGACGCGGCGAGCCTCATCAGTCCCGCCGCCGCGAAGGGCGCGAATCTCGCGCTGATGGAGGCCGAGATCCTCGCGCACGCGTTGATCGAAGCCCATACCGAGAGCGACACGACGGCGCTCGATCGCTATTCCGCCGACTGCCTGCCGCGGATCTGGCGTGCGCAGGAGTTCTCGCTCTGGATGATCAATCTGCTGCACGGCCCGGCGGGATACGACGACGAGGCCGTCTTCCAGCGGGCACTGCGGGACGCACGGCTGGAGAGCCTGCGGGTTTCCCGTGCGCACCAAGACTTCTTCGCCGAAAACTACGTGGGTATCTGAACCGGACGTCCGTCGCGTCCGTATTCCGGGGAAAGAGGATTTCGCGGAGTGAAAGGACGAACGACGATGCCGGTACGCATCCGCTGGACGCCGCCGAACCCGCACCCGAACTGTCCCGGCCCCGCGGACGAACCCGAGCCGGAACCGCTAGCCCGCGCGGACTGTGTGTGCGGCGGGGCGCTCGACGCGGAGGAGCCGGACGTCGCCTGAGCGGTGTCTCCCCGGCTCCTCCTCGGTGACGAAGCGCAGCGCGCCGGTGACCTCGCGGGTCACCATCCGCGCGCTGTGCCAGCCCGCCGGGACCCAGCCTTCACGCAGGGCGCGGCGGACCTTCTCGGCCCTTTTGACGTGGCGGGCGAACGAATGCCGCCGGATGACCCGCCCGCGCGCGACTTGGCCCGCGCGGGCGTCTTCCGGGGCCACGTCGAGCCACAGCAACCGGACCGGACGTCGGCTCAGCAGGCCGAGCAGGGCCAGCAGGCCGCGAGTCGTGGCCCTGGTCGACGGTTCGTGCACGACGAGCGGGCCGCCGTCCGCCAGCGCGGAGCGGACGACCCGCGCGCGATGCCAGACGTGGACCAGCGGCCGGTAGATCCGGTACGGCAGCGCGGGCGGCAGCCGTTCACGCAGCCGCGCGCGGACCTGGTCGGAATCGAGTACCGGTAGCGCGCCGGTCGCCGCCCGGGACAGCAGGGTGGTCTTGCCCGCCCCGGGGATCCCCGCCACCACCAGCAGGTCGCGACGGCCGAGCCGGAGTGCGATGCGATCGGTCATACGGCCTCAACGACCCGGCCGAGGATAAAGGTTCCTTTACCTTGATCGGCACAGGTCAGGCCGTCACGCGCGTTCCCGGGAGCGCGGTCTTGTCCGGCAGCAGCGTCCCGCCCTTGGTGAGCCAGGCGACACCGAACGCGAGGATCGCCACCGACTCCAGCCACAGCGCCGGGTAGAGGTCCTTCGTCAGGTCGTCGAACACCAGCCCGCAGAGCACGATCAACGCCAGGCACACCAGCATGATCACGCCCGACGCGACGTACAGCCGGTTCCGTTCGGGTTTGCGGGCGCCGGGGATCTCCTTGTCCGACTTGGTGAACAGCACGATGCAGAAGAACGCCAAGGTGAGGAAGAAGACCGCGGCGAAGCCGAGGTGCAGCAGCCCGATGATCTCGTCCGAGCGGTCGCCGTTCGCCGGTGTCGTGGGGAAGAGCGCCACCCCGACGGCGGCCACCGCCGCGATGTTCCCGGCGATGTCGTCGACCCGGCCGTAACCCCGGTAGGACAACAGGAAGACGCCGATGGCGCACATGACGCCGACCCAGACGTCACGCATTCCCGAGTAGTAGTAGCCGCTGATCGAATTGAGCAGGCCGCCACCGTCGACGACCAGCTTCCCGAAGACCAGTACGAAGGGCAGCCCGATCCCGAGGAAACCTATGGCGCGCCGCAAGAACAGGTAGTTGTGGACGAGATTGTCGGATGCCGTTCGCGGGCTCATGGTCGCCTCCGTGCTCAGAGCTTGTCGCTAGATAATGACAGCTCGTGACGACGTTGAGACCGTGTGTTATCGAATTGCTCGCTAGGGGGTTTCCAGTACGACAGCCGCGACGTACCCGCCCATCCCGATCGACGTCTTGACGGTGAGCCCGCTTTCCGGGCGGGACGGTCCGTCCAGCAGCTGTGGATGCCCGTCCGCCACCGGTTTCGGTGCCGGCACCAGATCCCGCTCGGCCGCGAGGCAGATCGCCGCGATCTCGGTCAGCGCGCTGCCCGACTGGCTGTGCCCGGTCAGCGGTTTGATCGAGTAGATCCCGGTCTCGTGGGGGAAGACCGCTTCGAGGATCTGGGATTCCGTGCGGTGGCAGAGTTTCGTGCCGGTGCCGTGCGCGTTCAGGTAGCGGACGTCCGACGGTGCGGCGGCCGCGTTCTCCAGCGCGCCGGTCACCGCCTCGATCGCGCTCGTCGAATCAGGGTCGAGCGCCATCGCGTTGTGCGCTTCGTGCGTCATCGCGCCGCCTCGCAGCGTCGCGTACGAATCGGTCTTCCGCTGGGTCAGCACGACCGCGACCGCGGCCTCGGAGAAGGTGAAACCCTTTGTGCCCTCTTGGAAAGGGCGGCAGGCCTCGAGCGGGGGCACGTCGGTGATCGCCACCCCGCAGTGCACGAAGTTGCGCACCATCGGCCTGGTGGCGGACAGATCGGTGGTGACCACGACGACGTCGTCGGCCATGTCCGCGTCCAGCCACATCTTCGCGGTGAGCACGGCGGCGCTGCCGGTCGCGCACATCGCGGACGTGGCCATGGAGGGGCCGTGGAAGCCGAACTCCGACATCAGCGTGGCGATCGGGGTCGAGGGCATCATGCCGATGAACTCGCGCCGGTACATGAGCTGCTCGCCGAGTTCGGTGAGCCTGTCCCAGGTGCGCAGGTCCTCACGGACGCCGCCGGAGATCACCCCGACCCGGCGTCCCGGCGTCCAGCCTCGCGAGCCGGCGTCTTCGATCGCCTCCCGTGCCGCGGCGAGCAGGGCGCGCGCGTGCAGGCTGCCGTCCCTCGCCTTGCCGCCCTCGGCGATATGCGCGACCCAACCGGGCAGATCCGGGGTCTCCCCGAAGCCGTCGGTGAATTGGGCGCAGGGGACGCCGCTCGCCAGGCCCTCCCAGAGTGATTCGCGCCCCCAGCCGTAGGCGGTTACGGCGCCGATGCCGCAGATGTCTGTTTTGCTCCGCACGTGTTTCCCTTCAACTACATTCAGTCAACGCTGGGGTGGAATAGCCGCACCGATCAGCTGTCCGGGGAGGACGGCTACGTCGATTTAGTGATCTAATCGGAAGCTACATCAGTCGAGTAGGGGGTTTGGATCAGATGGATCCTGACGATCTCGACGGTGGGACTCCCGACACCCACCGGCCCTCGGATCAGGATTCCTCGCCAGCGAACGGCACCGCGACCCGCACGGTGGGAAAAACCGACCGGCACGCGTCGCTCGTCCGTCTGCTGACCGAGTTGTCCGCCGAGAGGGATCGGCGCGGCGAACCCGCGCTCGCTTTTCTCGGCCAGGGGTACCGCCTTTTGGAGCAAAATTCCGACAGCGGGACTTTGGGGACGCAATATCTCACGATGGTGGAGGCGAGCCCGTACGGGATCTGTGTCCATCAGCGGGGCAAAGTCGTGTTCGTGAACTCGGCCACCATGCGCTTCGTCGGCGCGAAGGTGTCGACCGAGATCATCGGGATGCACATCACGGATCTGGTCGACGCGGGTTCGCAGGACGCGCTGCTGGCGCGGATCGGTTCGCTGGCCTCGCCCGGCTCGTTCAGCGAACCGACCGAGATGACCTTGCGGACCCTTCAAGGCCGTAGCGTCGCCGTCGAATCCCAGGCGGTGCTCACCACCTGGGAGGGCAAGCCCGCGTACCAGGTGATCATGCGCGATCTGACCACGCAGAAGGCGGCCGAGTCGGGCCTGCGGTTCCAGGCGGCGCTGGTCGGCCACGCGAGCGACGCGATCATCGCGACGTCGCCCGACGGGCTGGTCACGAGCTGGAACCCGGCGGCCGAGGCCGTCTACGGGCACGACCTCGACCAGGTCATCGGGGTGCCGGTGGCCGAGGTCGTCGGCGCGCCGATGAGCCCGCGGGAGGTCGTCGCGGCGGGTGGTGTCGTGCAGGCGACGCATTACAGCGCCGACGGCACGGCGCTGGCGGTGCGTGTCTCCGCGGCCGAGATGTTCGACGGTTACGTGCTGCTGTGCGCCGACGAGACCGCGCAGCGCCGGGCCGAGGCCGAATTCGCCACCGTCGTCGAGACGCTCGACGAGGGGGTGCTGCTGGTCGGCCCCGGCGGACGGATCGAGCTGGCGAACTCCGCGGCGCACCGGATCGCCGGCGTGCCGTCGGGATCCCTGGTCGGCCTGGAGAGCCGGACGCTGCGGCTGCACGACGAACAGGGCGTTCCGGTGCCCGTCGACGATCTGCCGTCCGCGCGGGTGCGCCGGTCCGGGAAGGTCGAGACCGGGCGGGTCGTGCAGGTGCGGCGGCGCGACGGCGCGCACCGATGGCTTTCGCTGACCTCCGGCCCGCTGATGGCGCCCGGCCAGAGCGTGCCCTCGGTGCTGACGTCCTTCGCCGACATCACCGAACGGCGGGCGATCAGCGAACGGCTGGCCTACGAGGCCACCCACGACCCGCTGACCAGGCTCGCGAACCGCACGTACGCGCTGAACCACCTGCGCCGGACGATCGCCGACCCGGCGGCCACGACCACCGTGATGTTCATCGACCTCGACAAGTTCAAGATCATCAACGATTCGCTCGGTCATACCGTCGGCGACCAGGTGCTGCGCATCATCGGCGACCGGCTGCGGGCCGCCGCCGGGCCTTCGGACCTGGTCGGACGGCTCGGCGGGGACGAGTTCCTGGTCATCACCACCGGTTATACCGAAGCCGCCGAGGTGCGGGCGCTGGCCGATCATCTCCAGCGGCGGCTCGCCGAATCGCTCACGGTGCACGGCCGAGAACTGCATATCAATACGAGCATTGGAATAGTGATCGCCGAACCGGGCGATCGACGCACCGCCGACGAATTGCTGGAAGACGCCGATTTGGCGATGTATCAGGCGAAAACTTTCGGCCCCGGTCGTTACGCGTTCTATGCGCCGATCATGCGGAAACGAGTGCGGGACCGTTTCGCGCTGGAACAGGATCTGCGGAACGCCGTCGCGGAAGGGCTGGTCGAGACCGTTTATCAGCCCGTCGTCGATTTGCGGACCGGTGAGATGGTCGCGGTGAAGGCGAAGTCCTGTTGGGACCATCCCGTTCGCGGGCCGATCGATCCGGCGGAATTGGCCGAGCTCGCCGACGACGGCGATCTTTTGACGGTCATCGGGGCGGAGGTTCTCGCCAAGGCCGCCTGCGAGATCTCTCGATGGCGTGCCGATCATGGTGTGCACTGTAATGTGAATGTGAGCCTTTCGGTCCGCCAACTGGGCGATCCCACGTTGCTGCAAGTGGTTCAGACAACACTGGAGAGTGCAGGTCTTGGGCCGCAGGACCTGAGTCTCGACGTCGACGAGACGGCGCTGAAGGACGCGGCCGACGCCGTCGACGCGCTGCGGAAGACCGGGGTGCGGGTGACCGCGGAACGGTTCGGCGCCGGGTACTCCTCGCTCGCGCAGCTGTGCAGGCTCGATCTGAGCGTGATCGAGATCGACCGGTCGTTCGTGGCCGACCTCGGGCGATCGAGCGACGCCGAACCGATCGTCGCCGGGATCATGGCGATGGCGCACGCCGTCGACCTGATGGTCGTCGCGGAAGGCGTCGAGACCGCGCGGCAACTCGAGGTGCTGCACGAACTCGGTTGCGATTGGGCGAAGGGGCCTCTGGTGGCTCCGCCGGGCCGGGTCGAAGACCTGAAACCCGCGTACGAACACGTTGTGCGGTGAACCGGACGCTCGCCGCGTGCGTGGTCCTTTGATGCGGGACCAAAGCCTCCTGTCGTGACGGCTCTTCCCGGCGCAGGCTTACCGGTGAAGGAGGTCCGTCGTGTCGCTTGTGTACCTGTGGCGCCGGATCCACCTCGGCCGCGGCTGGGACCGGGTCGAGGCGGCGATCTTGATCGCCTGCGTCCTGATCGCGCTGCTCGGTGTGCCGCTGGCCGCGGCGGCGGGCTCGGAGGCCTACGCGACCATGATGGCGCGCTCGGCTCTTGAGACGGCTTCGCGTCACTCGACGACCGCGTTCCTCCTCGAAGACGCTCCGCCGGCGCGCGTCGGTGTCGATGGGACGCCCTCCGTGGAGACGGCTCCGGTCGCGGCGCGGTGGGCGTTGCCGGATGGTCGGTTTCAGGAGGCGCGTGTCGCTTCGGACCTCGGCGCTTCGGCGGGGGACCCGGTGATCGTGTGGCTCGACGATTCCGGTGCCGTCGTCGAGCCGCCGGTGACGCCGCTGGACGCGGCCAGCACGGGGATCGGTGTCGGGGTGGGGGTGTGGCTGGGCGCGGTGACGCTGCTGGCGGCGGGGTATCTGCTCGCGCGGCACCTGCTGAACCGGGCGCGGTGGGCGGCTTGGGACCGGGAGTGGGAGCGGTTCGGGCAGGACTCGCGTTCTTGAGGCCTGGGCGTTTAGTCCTCTGAATGCCTGCGGTCCGTGAAGGCCTCCTTGAGGGACCCAGGGTCCCTCAAGGAGGCCTTCATGTACTTGGGGAAGGTGTGAAGGTCGAGTTTCCTCGGCTGAGCCGAGGGAAGGGGCCTTCACGCGCGCTGGCTGTGAGGCCTGAGGGTTCTGTGGCGTATGTGGTGATTTGGCGGTCCGTGAAGGCCTCCTTCCCTACTTTGAGGGTAGTGAAGGAGGCCTTCACGGACCGGCGGCCATCGCGGAGCGCGTGAGCCCGCGCGTTTAGTCCTCTAAATGCGGAAAGTGGGCGCTGACCTGCGGGGAAGCGTCAAAGTGGTAGCAAAGGTCCCTTGCTCCCACGCGCGTGGCTTGTCTCTGTACCTACTAGTATGTACGGTCAAGAAGTGGACAAGAGGGAACGGCTCATCGAGAGCACTCGCGAGCTTCTGTGGGAGCGCGGGTACGTCGGCACCAGCCCGAAGGCGATCCAGGAGCGCTCCGGCGCCGGCCAGGGCAGCATGTACCACCACTTCCAGGGCAAGTCCGAACTCGCGCTCGCCGCGATCGGCCGCAGCGCCGACGACCTGCGCGCCAAGGCGGAGGCCGAGTTCTCCGGGCCCGGTTCGGTCGTCGAGCGCATCACCGTCTACCTGCGCCGCGAGCGCACCGTGCTCAAGGGTTGCCCGGTCGGCAGGCTCGCCCAGGACCCCGACGTGATGGCCGACGCGGAGCTGCGAAGGCCGGTCGAGGAGTACTTCGGCTGGCTCACCGGGCGCCTCGCCGAGTTGCTCGAAGAGGGGCGCGCGGCCGGTGAGCTCGACCAGGCACTCGACCCGCTCACCACGGCGACCGCGCTGGTCGCGGTGCTGCAGGGCGGCTACATCCTCGCCCGCGCCGCAGACTCCCCGGACGTGTTCGCGAAAGCCGTCGACGGCGCCCTCGGCCTGCTGACCACCAAGGAGAACTGACATGCCCTTCGTCCGTATCGACACCATCGGGACCGAGAAGCTCGAAGCCCTCGGCAACGCCGTCCACGACGCGATGGTCGAGACGCTCGGCATCCCGGCCGACGACCGCTTCCAGGTCCTCAACGGCCAGAGCATCCTGAAATACGACGACTACCTGGGGATCCGCCGCGACGAGGGGGTCGTGTACGTCACGATCACCATGCGGCAGGGCCGCACCGACGTGCAGAAGAAATCGCTGTACCGGCGGATCGCGGAGCTCGCCGAGGAGTACGCGGGGACCGAGCCGCGGAACGTGCTCGTCACGATCACCGAGAACAATCCCGTCGACTGGTCGATCGGGAACGGCGAAGCGCAGTACGCGTGATCACGCGGGCGCGGCGGTGAAGGCGTGCTGCTCCAGCAGCCACCACGTGTCCCGTCCGAACGACCAGGTCAGCAGCGCCAGCGCGCCCAGCGTGACCACGAAGCCGGCCCAGAGCGGCAGGACCGTCGAGGCCACCACGACCAGCACGATGCCCTGGACCGCCGCGACGGTCTTGCGCGCCATGCTCGGCGGAAGCGGCGTGTTCAGCCACGGCCACAGCCTGCCCGCCACGACGAAGACGTAGCGCATCGCGCCGATCGTGAGCACCCACGGGCCCAGCGACTGCGCCACGACCACGCTCAGGATCAGGATCAGATACGCGTCGACCTCCATGTCGAACCGCGCGCCCAGCGGCGACGCCGTCCCGGTGCGGCGCGCGACCTGGCCGTCGACGGCGTCCAGGGCGAGCGCGACCGACGCGATGACGACCATCGCGACGATCTCCCGGCCCGCGGTGTCGACGACGAGCGCGGTCACGCAGCCGACCAGCCCGGAGCGAGCGAGCGTCACGGCGTCGGCGGGGCCCAGGGAGCGCGCGGTGCTCCGGTTCAGGCCGTAGGTCAGGAATCCGCCCACGGCGAGGCCGTAGGCCGCTCCGGCGAGCCAGCCCAGCGGGCCCAGCCCGGTGACGGCGTCCAGCGTCCCCAGCAGCGCCAGCTGGACGAGGACCCCCAGGAAAATACCGGGGTTGATCACGAGGCCTCCTCGTTATGGTGGCGGTGACCCCGCTTCCAGGGTCCGACATGAGAGGACACGATGGAACGCGCCTTCTGGTTCAGTGGTTCCGGCGACGGTGAGCTCAGGCCCGTCACGCTCCCTCCGGTCGGCGATGACGACGTGCTGGTCCGCACCCTGTACACGGGCGTGAGCCGCGGCACCGAGACGCTCGTCTTCCGCGGCGAGGTCCCGCCGAGTCAACGTGCGGCCATGCGCGCGCCGTTCCAGGAAGGCGATTTCCCCGGTCCCGTCAAGTACGGATACCTCAATGTCGGCGTGGTCGAACGCGGTCCCGAGGACCTCGTCGGGCAGGTCGTCTTCTGCCTCTATCCACATCAGACGCGCTTTGTCGTCCCGGCGTCGGCCGTCACGCCGGTGCCGAGCGAGGTCCCGCCGGAACGCGCGATCCTCGCGGGCACGATCGAGACCGCGGTCAACGCCGTCTGGGACGCGTCGCCGAAAATCGGCGACCGGATCGCCGTGGTCGGCGCCGGGATGGTCGGCGGCGGCGTCGCGAAACTGCTGGCCGGTTTCCCCGGGGCCAGGGTGCAGCTGATCGACGTCGACCCGGAGCGCGCGAAGATCGCCGAAGCGCTCGGTGTCGACTTCTCGACACCCGAGGACGCGCTGGGCGAATGCGACCTCGTCGTGCACGCCAGCGCGAGCGAAGCGGGGCTCGCCCGGTCGCTGGAGCTGCTCGCGCCGGAAGGCGAGGTCATCGAGCTGAGCTGGTACGGCGACCGGCGGATCAGCGTCCCGCTCGGCGAGAACTTCCACTCCCGACGGCTGGCTATCCGCAGCAGCCAGGTCGGCATGGTCTCGCCGTCCCGCCGCCTGAACCGGACCTACGCCGACCGCTTGGCGCTCGCTTTGCGTCTTCTCGCCGATCCAGGATTCGAAGTGCTGGTCAGCGGGGAATGTCAGTTCCGTGAACTGCCGGACGTCTTGCCGCGTCTGGCCGCGAATGAACCAGGAACGCTCTGCCTCCGTGTCACCTATCAGATGGAGGACACGCGTTAAGGGTTCGACCCGGGAGGTCCGTTGTTCAGTATCACCGTCCGCGACCACGTCATGGTTGCCCACAGCTTCCGCGGCGAGGTCTTCGGCCCAGCACAGCGACTGCACGGCGCGACCTTCCTGGTGGACGCGACGTTCCGCCGCTCCGAACTGGACGCCGACAACATCGTCGTCGACATCGGCAAGGCGACCGAAGAGCTCAAAGCGGTGCTCGCCGACCTGAACTACCGCAACCTCGACGACGTGCCCGAGTTCGCCGGGATCAACACCTCGACCGAGTTCCTCGCCAAGGTCATCGCGGACCGGCTGGCCGGCCGCGTCCACGCGGGAGCGCTCGGTGAGGGCGCGCGCGGCCTCGAAGGACTCACCGTTTCGCTGCACGAATCCCACGTCGCGTGGGCGAGCTACGAGCGTGCGCTGTGAACCGTCTCCACGTGGTCCTGCCCAACGACATCGACGACGTGAGCGCGCCCAGCGGCGGCAACGTCTACGACCGGCGGTTGTGCGACGGCCTCGCCGGCGAGGCGGTGGAGGTCCACGAGATCCCCGTGCGCGGGAACTGGCCGCGGCCCGACACCGAAGCGCGCAAGGTCCTGGCGCGCAAGCTGGCCGAACTGCCCGACGGAGCCGCGGTGCTGCTCGACGGACTGGTCGCCTGCGGAGTGCCCGAGGTGATCGCCCCGGCGGCGCGGCGGCTGTCGATCGCGGTGCTGGTGCATCTGCCGCTGGCCGACGAGACGGGACTTTCGCCTTCGCTCGCCGCCGAACTGGACCGGCTGGAACGCGAGACGCTGGGCGCGGTCGACGCCGTGGTCGTGACCAGCGACTGGGCGGCTCGACGGCTGATCGGGCACCACGACCTCGCCGCGCATCGCGTGCACGTGGTGCCGCCCGGCGTCGACAAGGCCGAAGTCGCCTCCGGGAGCCTGGACGGGACGCGGTTGGTCTGCGTCGCCAACGTCACCCCGCGCAAGGGACAGGGCACGCTCGCGGACGCGTTGAAGTCGCTCAAAGATCTACCGTGGATTTGTGAGTGCGTTGGTGCCATTCCCCGAGAGACCCGCTACGTCGAACGCCTGCGGCGGCACGCGCTCGGCGGTCGGTTCACTCTCACCGGCCCGCGATCCGGCGAGGCGCTCGAAGCGACGTACGCGGCCGCAGACCTTCTCGTGCTGCCTTCGCGCGCGGAGACCTACGGCATGGTCGTCACCGAGGCTCTCGCGCACGGCGTCCCCGTGCTGACGACCGCCGTCGACGCTCTGCCGGACACGCTCGGCCGGGCGCCCGACGGCAGTGTGCCCGGGCTGCTCGTCCCCGGTGAGGACGTCAACGCGCTGGCCGCGGCCCTGCGCCGCTGGCTCACCGAACCCGACCTGCGTGACCGCCTTCGCGCCTCCGCACGCCTGCGCCGCGAGACGTTGACCGGCTGGGACGAGACGGCCCGCGGCGTCGCCGCCGTGCTGCTGAGCGAACGGACGGCGGCATGACCAAATACGCCCCCAGCTGGCTCCAGCTGCGTGAAGACGCCGACGCCGCCGCTCGGGCGGCCGAGCTGATCGAGCCGGTGCGGTCCTTCTTGAACGAACAGGACGAGGTCGTCGTCCGGGATCTCGGCTGCGGCACCGGTTCGCTCGGCCGCTGGCTGGCCAGGCGGCTGCCCGGCCGCCAGCGCTGGATCCTGCACGACCGCGATCCGGACCTGCTCACCCACGCGCAGGCCCGCACCAGCCGTCCGGATCACGCTTTGGACGGAAGCGAAGTCACCGTCGTCACCGAGCAGCGTGACATCACCGAGTTACGCGCGGAGGATCTCGCCGGGACCTCGCTCGTGGCGGCGTCGGCGCTGCTCGACCTGCTCACCGCCGAGGAGATGTCCCGGCTGGCGGAAGCGTGCGTCGAGGCGCGCTGCGCGGTCCTGTTCACGCTGAGCGTTTCGGGCCGGGTCGTGCTTTCACCCAAGGACAGGTTCGACGTCGAGATCTCCGACGCCTTCAACGCGCATCAGCGCCGGGTGACCGGCGGCCGGTGGCTGCTCGGGCCGGACGCGGTGGACGTCGCCTTCGGGGTTTTCGAACGCCTCGGCGCCACCGCGCGGCGTGCGCCGAGCCCCTGGCGGCTCGGGGCGGATCAGGCCGCGCTGACCGCGGAATGGCTCACCGGCTGGGTCGGCGCCGCTTGCGAACAGCGGCCGGAACTCGCGGCGGACGGCGACTCCTACCTGCGATGGCGGCTCGCGCAGTGCGCGGCCGGCGAGCTGAACGCGGTGATCCAGCACGAAGATCTCCTGGTGGTGCCCGCGTGAAACGGCTCTGGCCCTGGCTTCGGATCGTCGGCGCGCTCGCCATCCTCGGCGCGCTCGTCTGGCAGCTGGGCACCGGCGTGTTCCTCGAAGGTCTGCGCGAGGTCGACGCGGGCGGGATCGCCGCCGCGCTCGGGATCGGTTTCGCCACCACGGTTTTCAGCGCCTGGCGCTGGCGCCTGGTCGCTCGGCGGCTCAGTCTCGAGCTCTCGTTCGGAAGTGCCGTCGGCGAGTACTACCGCGCGTTGTTCCTCAACGGCGTGCTGCCGGCGGGCGTCCTCGGCGATGTGAACCGCGCCGTGCAGCACGGGCGCGAAGCCGGTGACGTGCCGCGCGGCGTCCGCGCGGTGGTGCTGGAGCGCACGGCCGGGCAGATCGTGGTGATCGGCGCTTCGGTCGTCGTCGTGCTCAGCGTGCCTTCCGTGGTGCCGCCGCCGATCGACCGCGTGGTGACGGTTGCCGGGATCGTCGTGGTCGTGCTGGCGCTCGCGGCCGTCGTCACCGGGATGACGGCCGGGCGGCGATGGATCCACAGTGGATCGAAATGGCGCCGCGGGTTCGCCGTGTCCCTCGCCGACGTCCGGCTCGGCCTGCTGACCAAGGAAACCTGGCCAGGGGTGGGCCTGCTCTCGGTCGCCACCCTCGCCGGGCACCTCGCCCTGTTCGTCGTCGCCGCGCGCGCGGCGGGCGTCACCGCGCCGGTCGGCGACCTGCTGCCGTTGATGATCCTCGCCCTGCTCGCGATGGGGCTGCCGCTGAACATCGGCGGCTGGGGCCCTCGCGAAGGCGTTTGCGCGCTGCTGTTCGGCGCCGCCGGCCTCGGTTCGGCGCAGGGCGTCACCGTGGCCGTCGTCTACGGCGTGCTCGCGCTCGTCTCCAGCCTTCCCGGTGCGGGCGTCCTGCTCGCGCGTTCTGTCAGGAGTCACCGAACAGACAGGAGAAGCCCGATGACCGTCGAGAGGGTCGTTGAGACCAGACTGCCCACCCGGTACGGCGTTTTCCGCGCGTATGGGTACTTGGACGCCGACGGCACCGAACAGATGGCGCTGGTGCACGGCGACGTCGCGACCTCCCGCACGCTGGCGCGGGTCCATTCGGAATGCCTCACCGGCGACGTGTTCAGCTCGATGCACTGCGAATGCGGCGACCAGCTGGACGCCGCGCTGCGGGCGATCGTCGACGAGGGCGCCGGAATCCTCGTGTACGCCCAGGGCCACGAAGGACGCGGCATCGGCCTGCTCGCGAAGCTGAAAGCGATGCGGCTGCAGGACGAAGGGCTCGACACCGTCGAGGCGAACATCGCGCTCGGGCTGCCCGTGGACGCCCGCGACTACCGCGCCGCGGCGGAGATCCTGAACGATCTCGGCGTGCGGTCGGTGCGGCTGCTGTCCAACAACCCGGCGAAGGTCGACCAGCTGGAACGGCACGGCGTGCGGATCAGCGAGCGGGTGCCGCTGCTGGTCACGCCGAACGACGAGAACCTGCGGTACCTGCGGACCAAACAGGAACGGATGCACCATTTCCTGCCGCATCTGGACCTGATCGAGTCAGCCGAGCGCGGCCAAGGTGTCCCCGAAGCTCTCCACCAGTGACGCCAGCACCAGCCGTCCTTTCTCCGCAGTCGCCAGCGAAGGCCGCCCGACCACACCGGATTCCGCGTACGGGCGCAGGCCCACCGTCAGCAGGTGCCGCCTGTCGTCGGCGAGGTGATCCGCCTCGGTGAAACCGGGCCGGACCAGCGAAGGGTGCGCGTGCAGCAACAGGGAGGTCTCCAGCTCGCCGGCGTGCATGTCGCTGTCCAGCGACGTCTCCAGCCCGGCCGCGTCGTGCGCCGCCTGCCAGCCTTCGACACCGGGGAAGAGCGCCATCGGCGACGTCGACTCCTGGACCACGTTGGACAGGACGTAGTTGCCGCCGTGCGCGTTCACCAGCACCAGTTTCGGGACACCGGACCGGCGCAGTGACGCGGCGACGTCGTTCACCACGGCGTAGAGCGTCGCGGCGGAGATGCTGACCGTGCCCGCCCACTCCGCGTGTTCGTGGGAGCAGCCGATCGTGATCGGCGGGAGCCGCAGCACCGGATACGCCGCGGCGATGGCGTCGGCGATCGTCGTCGCGATCACCGCGTCGGTGGCGAGCGGGAGGTGCGCGCCGTGCTGTTCGAAACTGCCGACGGGCAGCACCGCGACCTCGGCGCCGCGGGCGCTTTCGTCGGCCGTCGTGGCCGTCGGGAACAGGTTCACGCGGGCTACGGTACCCATATGACCGACCACGCCGCATTGTTGTCCGTGGCCCGCGAGGCCGTCGCCAAGGCGACCGGGATCATCCGCTCGATGACGTCGTTTTCCGTTGCGGCCAAAGGTGATCGCGACATGGTGACCGACGTCGACCTCGCCGTCGAGGACGCCGTCCGCGAGTTCCTGGCACGCGAGACGCCGGAGATCGGCATCCTCGGCGAGGAGCGCGGGCATGAGGGGAACGAGGACCTGTGGTGGGCGCTCGACCCCGTCGACGGCACGGCGAACTTCGCGCGCGGGATTCCGCTGTGCGGTGTTTCGCTCGGTCTCGTCGACGGTCTGAACAGCACGGTCGCGGCGATCTCCCTGCCGTTCCTCGACGTCACCTACACCGCTGTGGCGGGCCAGGGCGCGTACGCGGGCGAAGAGCGTCTCACGGCGTCGAAAGCGACGAAGCTGTCCGACGCGATCGTGAGTATCGGCGACTTCGCGGTCGGCGAGGGCGCGGAGGTCAAGAACCGCGTCCGGATGGCGTTGCTGGCGGAACTCGGCGGCCGCGTGCAGCGGGTCCGGTTCCTCGGTTCCGCGGCGATCGACCTGGCGTGGGTCGCGGACGGCAAACTCGACGCGAGCGTCATCCTCGCCAACAAACCGTGGGACACGATGGCGGGTGTCCTGCTGGTGCGCGAGGCCGGGGGAGCGGTCGTCGACCTCGACGGCGGCGAGCACACGGTGCGGTCGGCGGCCACGATCGCGGTCGGCGCCGGACTGCGTGACGAGATCGTCGCGTCGATCGCGCGCGTGGCGGGCTGAACTTTGTCACCCGGGAAATGAACCGGACGGGCGCCTCATCCGTGTCTCCTGATAAGGCGCCCGCATCTGGAGGTAACCGTGTTCACCTCGAATGTCCGCGTGACCGAACCGGTCGTCTTCGTCCTGCCGGGCGAAACCGAGGACGTCAGCGGTGAATACGACCGCCGGATGTGCCAGAACCTCCCGGCCACCGGCCTCCCGCTGCTGGAACTGCCGATCGCCGGGGAATGGCCGATGCCGGGGCCGCTGTCGCGGTCGAGACTGGCCCGTTCGCTCGCCGCGCTGCCCGACGACACCGTCGTCCTGATCGACGGCACGGTCGCCTGCGGGGTCCCGGAGATCGTGGTCCCGCACGCGCGGCGGCTCCGGCTGGCCGTCCTGGTCCACCGGCCGCTCGCCGACGATCCCGCGCTCGATCCGGCGCAGGCCGCCGAACTCGACGCCTGCGAACGGGAGACCCTGCGGCTGACGGGGATGATCGTCGCCACCGGGCCGTGGCTCGCGCGGCAGCTGATCGACCGGCACGACCTCGACCCGACCCGCGTCTACGTGGCGACACCGGGGACGGACGCGGCGCCGCTCGCCGCCGGGGCCGACGGCGTTTCGCGGCTGCTGTGTCTCGCGCCCATGACCCCGCGCCACGGCCAGGACGTGCTCATCCGGGCGCTGTCCCTGGTCGACGAACTGGCGTTCAAATGCGTGTTCGCCGGCGCGACACACCACGATCCCGCGTACGTCGACGAACTGCGCTGGACGGTCGAACGGCTCGGGCTCGGCTCCCGGATCAGCCTCATCCAGCCGCCGGACGACCTCGACCTGGTCTACGACGGCGCGGATCTGCTCGTCCTGCCCGCCCGCGGCGGCACGTCCGGACTGGTCGTCGCCGAGGCGCTGGCGCGCGGGATCCCCGTGGTGGCCACGGAAACCGCCGGCGCGCACGACGCGCTCGGCACCGCGCCCGGCGGCGGCGTGCCCGGCATGCTGGTGCCGCCGAACAACCCGTCGGCACTCGCGGCGGCGTTGCTGCGCTGGTCGCTCGACGCCGAACTCCGCCATTCCCTGCGGACGTCGGCGCTCGCGCGCAGCAGCGTCCTCGAGGAATGGGACGTCGCAGCGGGCAGGCTCACCGATGTGCTCTCCCGGTTGCAGGCGGCGCCGCGCCAGCCGGTTTGATCATCGCCCGGAAGCAGCTATCGGGGGAGATCACCGGCTCGGTTGACTGGGCGGCATGCGAATCGTCGATCTTGTGTCCCGTCCCGATCTCCTCGATGCCGCGCTGAATCTCGGCGACGTCGGCGGTGAGTTCATCTACGCCGGGTTCAGCGGCAAGATGATCACCCCTGACCGGTTCCTGCGCCACTGGTCGCGGTATTTCCTGATCGCACTGGACGACGGCGGCGAGCCGATCGCGCGGGCGCTGTCGGTCCCGCTGACCTATCCGGCCGAAGACCGCCACGAGCTGCCTTCGCACGGGTGGGACGAGGCGATCCAGTGGGCCGCGCAAGATCTCATGGACGGCCGCGCGCCGGACACCCTGTGTGCGCTCGAAGTCGTTGTGGCGCCGCGAATGCGCGGGACGGGCCTGTCCACGCCGATGCTCAAGGCGCTGAAGGCGCGCGCGGCCGAGACGGGGTTGAAGCGGCTGATCGTCTCCGTGCGCCCGATCGGCAAGGAGGACGAACCCGACGTTCTCATGGAGGACTACGCCCTCCGGCGGCGCGAGGACGGGCTGTTCGCCGACCGCTGGCTGCGCACCCACGAACGGCTCGGCGCGCGGATGATCAAGGTGTGCCCGTTCGCGGTGACCATTTCGGGCTCGATCGCGGACTGGAAGGAGTGGAGCGGCGTCGACCTCGTCGACGGCGACAACGTGATCCCCGGCGGGATCGCGCCGGTGCACGCGAACGTCGAGCGGGACTGCGGGGTGTACGTGGAGGCGAACGTGTGGATGGAGCACCCGTTCTGATCGGCTCAGTCTTCGCGGCGGCGGAAGCGCTCGCCGTCGAAGACCATTTCGAGTGGCGGGAGCCGGCTGTCGGGCCGCCAGCCGGCGCGGAAGGCGTCGCGAATGGCGCGGCGGACCTGCGTCTGTGTCGGCAGGAAGGCGTGGTGGTAGGGGTCCAGGACGAGAATCTGACCGTCGGTGCCGTCTTCCTTGACGCGGATCGCGCGCGTCGTGCGTTCCCAGTCGGCGTCGAGATGCCAGAGGAACGACTGGCCGTTGCGCAGCGAGACCCGATGGGTGTCCTTCTCCGGCCAGGCCATCGTGCTCACTCCTCGTCATCGTGTCGCGGGGCGTTCCTCGCGATTTCCGCCGCAATCGTCGCATCGGGCCCGGTGCCGTTCTCCGGTACCGCAGAGTGGAGCCATGGACCTCGAACGAGTCGGTTTCGCCGGGCTGGGCAGTATGGGCGAGCCGATGGCACGGAACCTGGTGCGGGCCGGGATCCCGGTGCTCCGCTGGAACCGCACGCCGGGCAAGGCCGGCCAGGTGGCCGACGTCGCCGAACTCTTCGCGCGGTGCGACGTCGTGATCCTGATGCTCAAGGACGCGGCCGCCGTCGACGCCGTGCTCGGCCGCGGCGGGCCCGAGTTCGCCGGGCGGGTGGCGGGCCGCACGATCGTCCACATGGGAACGACGGCACCAGGTCATTCCCGCGCGCTGGAGGCGGACCTCGTCGCGGCGGGGGCGACGTACGTGGAGGCGCCGGTTTCGGGTTCGCGTGTCCCGGCGGAGGCGGGGGAGCTGGTCGCGATGCTCGCGGGCGACCCCGGCGCGGTCGAGGACGTCCGGGAGCTGTTCGGGCCGATGTGCCGGGAAACCGTGTACTGCGGGCCGGTTCCCAACGGGCTCCTGATGAAGCTGGCGGTCAACGTGCACCTGACGTCGGTCGTGACTTCGCTGGCCGAGACGGTGCATTTCGCCCGGGCGCACGGGCTTGATCTCGGCCGGCTCGCCGACGTGCTCGGCGCGGGGCAACTCGCTAGCCCGATCCTGCGGGTCAAGGCGCCGAAACTGGTCGAAGAGGATTTCGCGCCGCAGGCCTCGATCGCGAACGTCCTGGCGAACGTCGAGCTGATCGCGGCGGCGGCCGGGGACGCGGGCTTGAAGCTGCCGCTGATCGAGGCGTCCCGTGCCCTCTACGCCGAGACCGCGCGGCTCGGTCTCGGTGAGGAGGACATGGTCGCCGTCGTCAAGGCGCTCGACACCCACCCGCATCCAGAGGACTGAACGCGGTCGTTGCGTGTGCAAGGACCGCATTTAGTCCTCTAAATGCGGTGCTTTGGGGCAGGGACCCGGCGTGGTCGGGTAGCGATGTCCTGAAGGCCACCCTTGAGACATCTAACGTCCCCAAGGAGGCCTTCACGACGACGCCGACGCGGCCCTTGGTCGCTCGGATGTGGGGAAGGGAGCTTTCGCCGCATCGGATGTGGGGAAAGTCCCCTTCACCTCGGGCGCTGCCGCCCCCTGACCGCATTTAGAGGACGAAATGCGGAAGGGGGGTCAGCCACGCAGGGCCGAGGCGATCCGGCCCGCCGCGGCGAAGGACTCCTCCTCCGGCTCACCGAGCAGCGGCAGCAGGATGACGGACTCGGTCCCGGCCGCGTACAGCGCGCGGATCTGCTCGACGCATCGGTCGAGCGGGCCGCTGATGCTCAGCCTGTCGATCCATTCGGGCCGCAATCGCCGGGCCAGGTCTTTACCGTCGGTGGCTGCCTTGACCTCGGCAAGCAGTTCGGCGCCGAAGTCCAGCGGCTCCAGCGCCGGACCGGAGTTCGGCCCGATCGCGGACGCGACGTCCGACCGGGCGCGTTCGCGGGCCCGCTCGGGATCGGCGTCGAGGGCCAGCCAGTTGTAGGTCGCGATCGAATGGCCTTCGACACCGATCAGGTCCCGTGTCGCGCGGACGTACTCCGGGGTCGCCGGTTCGGCCAGGAGCGTCCCGTCGGCGACCCGGCCCGCCGCCGCGAGCGATTTCGGGCCGCGGACGCCTGCGACGAGCTTCGGCGGCAGCGCGGGCGGGAACTCCAGTTCGACCTCGTCGAGCCGGACATGCTTGCCCTCGAAGGAAACGCGCTCACCCGCCAGGAGCCGCCGGATGACCGTCAGCGTCTCCTCGAACGCGGCGAGCGCCGACTTCGGCCACGCGTCGATCTGCCGCATCCAGCTCGGCACCCCGTGCCCGAACCCGGCGATCAGCCGTCCCGGGTACAGCTCCGCCAGCGCCGCGATCTCCATCGCCGCGATGGCCGGGTTCCTCGCCACGGCGGGCATGATGCCGATGCCGAGCGTGATCTTCTCGGTCGCCGCCAGCACCGCCGACGCCGTCGCGATCCCGCCCGCGTAGAAGCAGTCCTCGACGATCCAGACCTCGTCCAAACCCTCCCGTTCCGCGCGCCGGGCGAGGCCGGTCAGCCGGGCGGCGGGCAGCTCGCGCGGGATCCTGACCCCGAGCCGTGAAACCATGACGTTCTCCGTTCACTCAGACGCGCCGCAGCACGCGTAGCAGGTATTCCTTGCGTTCCAACGGGTTGTGATCGGTTCTAGATCGTGAAGGCACCGGCCCCCGGACGGGCCGGTAGCCGTGGAAGGACGTCTCCATCGCGCCTTCTCCGCGGGTCGCCGAGGGCAGGAGCTGGTGCACCTCATGGGTTTTCGCCGCCGGGATCTCGCCTTCCAGCTCGGCCGTCCCGTCCTTCGTGAGCGTCGTCCGCGGCACGGCGCGCGCTCGCGCCAGCAGCGCGGTCACCGGGCCGAGCGTGTCGGCCGGCGTCTGGAGGGTGAACCGGTGCAGGGGTTCGTGCACGGTCGTCCCGGCTTCGCGCAGCGCCTCCATCAGCACCAACGGCGTCAGATCGCGGAAATCGCCCGCGGTGCTGGACATGCTCTTGTCGAACGTGCCGTGGGCGTGGCTTTGCCTGGCGTAGTAGCCGGAATGCGTCATCGTCACCGCGCAGTCGCGCACTTCCCAGCCGTGGATGCCTTCGCGCAGCGTCTCCTTCACCGCGTCCTCCACGGCTTTGATGAAGGAGTACGGCATCGAGCCGAGTTCGACCTCCAGCCGGAACGAAGTCCCGCTCCCGGGTTCGACGCGCAGTCCGACCGTGGCCAGAAAGGGATTCGACGCCGTGCCGATGAGTTCGACGGCCGATCCGGTGCCGTCGACGCGTTCGACGCAGATCGTGGTCGTCTCGCTGAACGTGACGTCGATGCCGTACTCGTCCGCGAGCGTCGCCTGTATGACCTCCTTCTGCACTTCTCCGTACAGCGAAACGGAAGTCTCCTGGCGGACCTCGTCGTGCCGCAGGCCGATCAGCGGATCCTGTTCGGTCAGCCGGGTGAGCGCCTGGTGCAGCGGCCCGCGATCGGCCGGCCGCAGCGGCGAGACGACGGTTTCCAGCGTCGGCGGCGAGAACCGCGCTTCCCGCGTCCGCGGCCGGGCCCCGAGCACGTCTCCGATCCGGACGTCGAGCCCCGAAAGCTTCGCGATCCGCCCGGCTTCGGCCGACGCCGACGGCACGGCCGAGCCGTTGTCGAAAACGCTGATCGCGGTGACCTTGCCTTCGCCATCGCCGAGCGGGACCTTGTCGCGCACGGCGACGCTGCCGGAGAACAGCCGCACGTACGCGATCTTCTCGCCGCCCGGCGCGCGCTCGACCTTGAACACCGTGCCGGACAGCGGCGCGTGGACGTCGGCTTCCTTGGCGGGCAACAGGTTCTCGATGCCGTCGCGGAGCGCGTCGATCCCGGCGCCGGTGATCGCGGACCCGAAGTAGACCGGATGAGCGCGACCTTCGGCGACTTTCGCGGTGAGTTCGGCGCGGAGCCGTGACGGCGTGAACGCGTCCGGGGCGGTGAGGTATCCGGTGAGGAAGTCCTCGTCGAGCGTCGCCAGCAGATCGATCACCCGATCGGGAGCCATCGTGACGGCCGTTGGCGTGAGTTTCCCGGTGATCTCCTGGAACACGCGCTCCGGATCGGCGCCGCGGCGGTCCAGTTTGTTCACGAACAGCAGCACCGGGATGCCCAGCCGCCGCAAGGTCCGCATGAGGACACGGGTCTGGGCTTGGACGCCTTCGACCGCCGACAGCACCAGGACGGCGCCGTCGAGCACGCCGAGCGCGCGTTCGACCTCGGCGATGAAATCGGGGTGGCCGGGGGTGTCGATCAGGTTGACGGTGACGTCGCCGAGGGCGAACGACACCACGGCCGCCTTGATGGTGATACCGCGGGCGCGTTCGAGCGCCAGCGTGTCGGTCTGTGTGCTGCCGTCGTCGACGCTGCCCAGTTCGCCGATGATCCCGGCGGTGTGCAACAGGCGCTCGGTCAGGCTCGTCTTCCCGGCGTCAACATGCGCCAGAATCCCCAGATTGAGGGTCTTCACGAGTGGTCTCGTCCTCGAGGTAGGCGGAAATTACCTGATGGAAGGACGTGGTCACTCGCAAGACGATCATCTCCTAGGCCGGGAACCGATCTTCCCGACTACAACACCCCGGCTCCGGCCCCGCAACCGAATAACGCAATTCGTCCTCTGAATGCGGTAGTTGCGTGTGCAAGTACCGCATCCAGAGGACGAAATGCGAGAGGGGCAGGTCAGGCCAGGTACTCCGCGGCGGCACGGAGGCTGACGTAGGACCCGCTGAACGTGTCGATCCGCGGCCCCTCGGTCTCCGGGCCGGGAACGCCGGTCTCGACCCGGATGTAGTCCACAGTGGACTCGCGCAGCCAGCTGAGGAACTCGCGGACCTCGGGGTGCCGGTGCGCCTCGCGCGTCACCACCACGAGGTCGCGCGCGCCGTGGACGGCCTCGATCGCGGTCGCGATCCCGTCCGCGCCGACCTTGAGCGCCCGGGTGCCGGGCACGAGTTCGGTCAGATGCGAGCCGAGCCCCCACGGCATCGGGCCCGCCGCGATGATGGGCTCGGTCTCGATGTCGATCACCAGCGGCGGGCCGCCCAGCTTCGGCGAACCCTGGATCCGCAACGCCTTGCGCGCCGCTTCCAGTCCGAGGCGGTGATCCACCGGAGAGATCGGCGTCGAAACCGGGGGAGTGCCGAGCGCGGCGACCCGCTCCGACGCCTCCACCAGCCGCTCCATCGGCAGCTCACCGGATTCGACGGCGGCCGCGATGACCGCCGCGATCCGGTTCAGCTCGTCCTCTTCGAACGACACCCCACCGAGGCAGAGCGCGTCGGCACCGGCGATCAGCGCCCGCACCGACGCCCGTCCGACGCCCTCGGTCTTGCCGAGTTCGCCCGCGACGGCGCCCATGTCCAGCGCGTCGGTGATGACCGCGCCGGTGAAGCCGAGCTCGCCGCGCAGCACGTCGGTGAGCGCCTTCGGGTTGAGCGTCGCGGGTAGTTCACCCCACGCGGGCACGACGAGGTGCCCGGTCATCACCGCGCGCACCCCGGCCGCGATCGCCGCTTTGAACGGGACCAGTTCGATCTCGTGCAGTTCCGCCTCGGTCCGGGGCAGCACCGGCAGCGCGTGGTGCGAATCGTCCGTCGCCGCCCCGTGCCCGGGGAAATGCTTGGCCGACGCGGCCACGCCGTACTTCTGCAGCCCGGTGATGAACGCCGCCACATGCGGCGACGCCTTCACCGGATCCGAACCGAACGCCCGGACCCCGATCGAGGGATCCTCCGCCGCCAGCGTGAGATCCGCGCACGGGGCGAAACTGATCGTCACCCCGCACGCGGCCAGCCGCTCGCCGAGCGCGGCCGCGACCGAGGTCGTCAGCTCGACGTCGTCCGCGGCGCCGAGTGCGAGTGGTCCCGGCACGAACGAGCCGGTGGCGACGTCGAGCCGGGTGACGTCACCGCCCTCCTCGTCGATGCCGACGAGCACGTCGGGCCGTTCCGCCCGCAGCTGTGCGCTCAGCGCGGCCACCTGCTCGTCGTCGACCACGTTGCGGCCGAACAGGATCGCGCCGCCGAGGCCGTCCGCCACCTTGCGGCGCAGCCAATCCGGCGCGGTGGTGCCGTCGAAGCCCGATACGAGAACGGATGCGGCGAGCTTTTCCGGTGAAGACAAGGATTACCCCTTCACTGCGCCTGCGGTCAGGTTGGACACGAGCTTGCGCTGGACGATGATGAAGAACACCAGCGCGGGCACGGCGTAGATGACCGACGCCGCCATGATGCCGCCCCAGTCCACGGAGAACGCCGTCCGGAACGACGACAGCCACACCGGCAGCGTCTGCTTGTTCTGGTCGCGCATGAACACGAACGCGAACAGGAACTCGTTCCACGCGGTGATGAAGCTGAACACCGAGGTGGTCACCAGTCCCGGCGCGAGCAGCGGCAGCGTCACCCGGCGGAAGGCACCCGCCCGGCTGCAACCGTCGATCATCGCGGCCTCTTCGAGGTCGTACGGGATGCCGTTGACGAAGCCGTAGAGCATCCAGCACGTGAAGGGCAGCGTCGCCGCGAAGTACACCAGCAGCAGCGAAGGCAGCTGGTTGAGCAGCCCGGCGTCGCGCATCAGCAGGTACATCGGGATCAGCAGCGCTTCGAACGGCGCCAGCTGGGCGACGAGCACCAGCAGCAGGAATCCCTTACGCCCGCGGAAACGCATACGGGACAAGGGAACCGCGGCCAGCACACCCGCGACGAGCGAACACAGCACCGCGCCGAGCGTGACGATCAGGCTGTTGGCGAGGTACGTGGTGAAACCGGGTTTCGTCAGCGCCGAGACGAAGTTGTCGAACGTCACCGAAAGCGGGACGAGGTCGTAGTCCGGGGACAGGACCTGGCCCGGTGTCTTCAGCGAGGAGGTGAACATCCAGTACGTCGGGAAGACGAACAGCAGCGCCACCACCACGCCGAGCGTGCCGAGGCCGATCCGCTGGGTCAGGGACTTCCTCATGACAGGTCGGCCTCCTTCGTGCGCACCAGCAGCTGGACGTACCGGGCGGTGAGCAGGATCAGCACGAGCATCATCAGCAGGGCGGCGGTGGCCGCCAGACCGAAGTGGTTGCCCGCGAGGCCCTTGAGGTACATGTAGACCGGCAGCGTCGTGCTGGCGCCGTCCGGCCCACCTTGACGGATCGCCCACACCTGGGCGAACAACTTGAAGTCCCACAGCACCGACAGGAACGTGACCATGGTCAGGATCGGCCGGATCGCCGGCCAGCTGACCGCCCAGAACGCCTGCCAGGCGTTGGCGCCGTCGATGCCCGCGGCCTCGTACTGCTCCTTCGGGACGCCGAGGAGCCCCGCGTAGAGCGTGAACGCCACGAACGGCACCGCCTGCCAGACCACCAGGATCCCGATGACGGTGAGCGTGCTCGGGCCGGTGGAGAACCACGAATGCCCGATGAAGCTCTCGAAACCGAGCTTCGCGAGCGTCTTGTTCAAGATGCCGTACTGCTGGTCGAAGATCCACTGGAACACCGTGGTCGTCGCGACCACCGGCGTCGCCCACGCGAGGATCAGCGCGACCTGCACGATCACCCGGACCACCGGGTTGAGATGCCGCATCAGCACCGCCATGAGCAGCGCGAGCAGCAGGGTGAGGATCACGACCGACGCGGTGAACACCAGCGTCCGGACGGTGATCTCCCAGAACTCCGAATCGGACAGGATCTCGGAGAAGTTCTCGAATCCGACCCAGACCATCTCCCCGGAGACCAGCTCACGGAGATCGAGCTTGCGGAGACTGATCCCGATCAGCTGCAGCGTCGGCCAGCCCAGCAGGACCAGGATCGCGACCAGAGCGGGAAGGATCAGCAGGTACGGCGCCGTCCGCTCGCCGAGGCGGAGGCGCCGGTTGGATTTCGGGGGTTTGATGCGCGGCGATGCCGGCGGGGTGGCCCCCGCCGGCATCGTCACATCTTTCGTCGTGGTCATCCGCCGATGAGCTTGTCGAGCGCTGCGTTGGCGTCGGCGGTCGCCTGGTCGAGCGTCTTCGTTCCGGTCAGGTAGGCGGTCAGCATGTCCTTGATCGGGTTCTGACCGGACTCGACGTCACCCCACTTGGGGCTGGTCGGCACGGCGCGGCCGTTCTTGGAAGCCTCGGCCATCACCTTGGTGAGCGGGTTCGCGTCGAGCGCGGACACGTCGGTCGAGGTACCGGGGACGTAACCGGCCTTGGCCAGCTCGGTCTGGTACTTCGGGGTGGAGAACAGCTTGACGTAGTCCTTCGCCGCGGCCGCGTTCTTGCTGTTGGCCGGGATGACCAGGTTCGAGCCGCCCAGGAAGACCGGGGCCGACTTGTCGGCGGTCTTGCCCGGGATCGCGAAGGCGCCCGACTTCTCCTTGATCTTCGGGTCGGTCTTCGCCGCGGTGTCGACCTCACCCGGGACACCGATCATCATCGCGACCTTGCCGGCGCCGTAGATGCCCGCCTGCTGCGGCGTGGCCTCGTCGGCGTCCTTCGGGGCCTTGGTGCCCGAAGCGTCGGTGAGCTGCTTGTAGAACTCCAGCCCGGCCTTCGCCTGCGCGGAGTCCAGGGTCGACTTGAAGGACTTGCCGTTGGCCTGGGCGATATCGCCGCCCTCGTCCCAGATGTAGGACAGCAGCTCGTACCAGTTCTGGCCGGGGTGGTAGAGGGCCTGGAACTCGGGGTCGCTGCCGAACTTGGCCTTGAGCTTGGTGATCGCGTCGAGCCACTCCGTGCGCGTCTTCGGCGTCGCGGTGATGCCCGCCTGCTCGAACATGTCCTTGCGGTAGATGACCTCGCGGTTGGCCGCGTAGAACGGGACGCCGTAGGTCTTGCCGTCGAACTCGCCCGACGCCTTGAGGCCCTGCAGCCACTGCGCGCCGTTGAAGTCGTTCACGCTGGAGGTGAGGTCGGCGAGCACGCCCTGGTTCGCGAACGCGGGCGTCTGGGTGTTGCCCAGCTCGATCACGTCCGGCGGGTTGTCACTGGCCAGCGCGGTGGTCAGCTTCTGCTGGATGCCGTTCCACTGCTGGATCTCGTACTTGACCTTGACGCCGGGGTGCGCGTCTTCGAATTCCTTGTGGAGCGAGTTCGTCAATGCTTCGGGGGCGGTCCCCGTCATGAGCCAGACCGTGAGCGAGCCGTTCGAGGCCGCAGCGCTCGAATTCGTGCTGTCGCCACTGCCGGAACCGGCGCAGCCCGCCGTCGCGAGGGTGATGGCGGCGGCGCCCGCAGCCATCTTGAGCCAGCGCTTCACTCGTGCCGTCCTTTCGATGCCCGGCCACCATGCCGAGCTCCCACAAAATGGTGTAGACCAATGCGGGCAGCGTGGTACGTACCACTCCGACTGTCAAGCGGGTGGCCGGTTCGTTGTAAACGAGCCGCAATCTTTCACCTTGAGTGAGCGTTCGATCACGCTGATGATCAGTTTTCGGCGCGCTCGTCAGCGCCTCGCGAGGCGGGCTGACATGCGGTTTTTCTTTGTCCGTCCCGGTGATCGGTGCATTCGGCGGGTGATCTTTGCGCCGTTCGGTGTAAGGGTGGCGCGCGTTCGCCTAGAGGTCGTCCTCGTCGTCTTCGGGAGGCTTGATCCCGAGCAGCGCGCGCGTCTGATCCTGGAGGAACCACGCCAGCGTCGCGCAGACGATCAGCAGGATCAGCGGGAGGACCGGGCCGCCGTTGGCGAGGATGAACAGTTCCGTGGCGCTCGCGCCCACCATGACGCCCGCCAGCAGCAGCGCCGACGGCCCGCCGAGACGGGGGATCAGCAGGCCGATCGCGCCGGCGACCTCGAGTACGCCGGTGACGTACCGCAGCCACTGCCCGAGCCCGATCTCGGCGAAGACCTGTTCGGTGTGGCCGCCGGAGAACAGCAGGTAGCCGCTGTAGAGGAACTCGGCGGCGAGCGCCACGCGCACGACCCACAGCAGGATCGAGCCGATGGGCAGGCTTCGGGTACCGCTGGCTCCTCCGGTCATGCCGGGGATCCTTCTCCTGCTGAGCGGGGCTGGCAAGGCGGCGGCGAGGTACATGGGCTGAAGGCTTCCTTCGCCGCGTCTGATGCGGTGAAGGGAGCCTTCAGCCCGGCCGAAAACGGGACACACGTCACGTCTGGTCGCCGAGGAGTATCTGTTCGAGCAGCAGGTCGACGTCGCGGGCGGACTCGGCTTCGCCTATCCGGTGGAACGTTTCGGCGGCACGGAGCGCGCGGCGGGCCGCCTCGCGGACGCGGCCGGCGGCGCTGAGCACGTGGGCGGCGACGTGGTCGAGCTGCGCGACGAGATGTTCCCTGACGGGCACGGTTTCGGTTTCCACCGCGTGCACGGCGGTTTCCGCGGCGTCGAGCGCGCTCAGTGCCGCGTCGACGTCGCCGGACCGCAGCCGGGACAGCGTCGCCGCGTTACGGCAAGTGGCGGCCACGTAGCCGCCGCCGATCGCCAAGGCCGCGTCGGCGGCCCGCGCGTAGAAGTCCGCGGCGTTCGCGCCGTAGCCGAGCAGATCGAGCTGTTCGGCGGCGGCCATGCTCACCGAGATGTAGGAATGCCCGGTGTCGCCCGAGGCGTGGAGTATTTCGGCGAGGACGGCGTATTCGTTGAAGGCGCGCGAAGATTCGCCGAGCGCGCGGTAGCTGTCGGCGTACATCCACCGGCAGCGGTGGCCCCAGTCCGGTGACGTGGCGAGCAGGGCGATGGTGCGGGGCGCGACGTCGAGCACCTCGTCGTAGCGGCCGGCGCCGTGCAGCGCGGTGACGAGGACGTACCAATGTTCCGCGGTGTCCTTGCCTTTCGACGCGGAGACACCGAGAGACGCGTAGGCGTCGTCGACGGCCTCGGCGAACCTGCCGGTGCCGATCAGCGACAGCGCCCGAAGATGGCGGAGATGTCCGCGCAACCGTTCCGGGCCGCCCACGGGCAACGTCGCCAGCAGATGCTCCACGAAGACGTCCAATTCGTCGAGCGATCCCGTGCGCTCGTAAGCGATCCGGACCTGCTCGACCGCCTCGACGGCCTTCTCGCCGACGTTCCCGACGATGAAGGCGTCCGTCGCCGACCGCGCGAGTTCCAGTGTGGTCACCGGATCCTCGCCGTCGCCGTTCCGCAACGACGCTTCGAGACACAGAAGTGTCCCGAGGAGCAAGGGATCGCCCGCCTCACCGGCCCGCTCGGCACCCCGTCGCAAGGCTTCGTACGCCTCGGAAGTGCGGCCTTGCCCGGAAAGCACGTGCGCCAGCCAGTATTCGCCCCAGCAGGCGGCGCGTTCGTCCGTCCCGGCGCGCAAGCGGGCCGCGGCCACCGTCGTCAGCGCGACCCCGGTCTCGACCTGATCGTCGAAGACGAGCCACAGGCCGAGCCAGCATTGGTTGAGCAGGAAGCGGATTTCGTCGCCCTGGCCCCGGAATCCGGCGGCCGCGTGGCGCAGCCGCTCCTCGGTGTCCTCGCCCTGGAAGAAGATCGCGCGCAGTTCGCTCAGCCGCGGCGCGATTTCATCCGGGACATCGCCGATCGCTTCGAGGCAGGCTCGCGCCTCCTCCGGTTCGCACCGGTGATTGTGGATCTCCGCCCGGATGACGAGTTCCTCCGCGGACAACCCCGGCGGCGGCAGGATCGGGACCCGGGGGAGCGCCGACGGCAGGAGCGGGACGAATTCCGCGACCGGTTTCGCGGCCATCTTCCGTTCGGCGTAGACGGTGAAGTATCCGGAGTGCTCGCGTCCGTCGAGTTCCTCGGCTTCGACGAGGGCCGCCGCCCGCATCCGCTCGTGCAGCCTGCTCAGGGAGACGCCGTCGTACGGGCCGTTGAGAACGAACGGGATCTCGCCGTATCCGGTTTCCGTCAACCGACGGGTGAGCAGCGCCGCCGAGGCGAAGAACTCGAGCCTGCCGACGGCGTCCGAATGGTCGCCGACACCGTCCAAAAGCGACAGAAGTTCGAGACCGGTGTGCTCGTTGCCGGTGAGGGCGCAGAATTCCAGCCGCGACGCGTGATCGCCGTACCGGATCGGGTCGCCGGACGAAGCCCTGCTCACCCAGCGATAGGTCGACGCGGCCTCGGCGTACTTGCCGGCGGCGGCCAGTGGCACCAGGGTCCGGCAGAGCCGGGTGATCTCGGCGCCGGCGGAATCGTTCTCGCCCGCGCGGCGTGGTTCCGCTTCCATGGTCCTGCCCCCAGAACAATGACGTCGACGCCGGATCTTAACTCCCGGCGCCGCGTCATGAACCCGCTTTCGGGTGGTTCAGGGGAGACGTACGGCGGCGATCTGGGTCGCCTGCCCGATCAGCCGGTTCTTTTCGTCCCAAAGCTCCGCGACCTCGTCCATCCGGTCGCCGCCGAGTTCACCCGCGCGCATCCGCACCCGCACCGGACCCGGCGCCGGAAGACCGCGCAGGTACGCGGTGAACTGGACGGTCGGCGCCCAGCCCGCGATGCCCAGGTCGTAGGAGATCGGCGGCACCGGATCGAGCGCGACGAGCAGGCTCACCGGATCCCAGTCGCTGCCGTCGGCGAGCCGCAGCCAGGACGAGATGACGCCTTTCCGGGACGGCTGTCCCACCGCGAAACCGGCCGCGGCCGGGTCGAGACGCTGCTCGACGACGTCCATCAGGCCGATGCGGAATCCGCCACCGCCGTCGGCGGGCACGGGCAGGCAGTCCTGCTCCGGCGGGATCTCGACCGGGTCCACTCCGGACCACCACGCGTCGCCGTCGGTCAGGACGCCTTGGGTGATCAGCGCCTCGGTGCAGGGCGCGCCGCCCTGGCTCAGCCGCGCGCGCAGCTGGGTGAGGCCGCGGCCCTCGCGCAGCACCTCGACCTCGACGACCGCGGGGCCGGGCTCGGGCGCCACCGAGAACGAGCCGCTGATCGCGGTCAGATGCGGATGGGAGGAGACCTCGGCGGCCGCCTTGGCGAGCACGGCGAGAAGGTAGCCGCCGTGCAGCTTCGTCCCGATCGTCCACTGTGGATCGAGCTCGGTGTCGAAGACCTGGCCGTCGCCTCGGCGGCGGAGGGCGGTCGCGGTCCGGAAGTGCGCCATGCCTCAAGCTGACATCGTCAAGTTGACGGTGTCAAGTCAATGCTGGCAGCATCACGGCATGGGCGCGAAGCGGACGAAGGCGCGGCCGGGCGAAGGGGACAAGCTGCGCGGTGAGATCTTGTCCGCCGCCGACGCCCTGCTCGGTGAGGCGGGTACCGACGAGGCGCTGACGCTGCGAGCCGTCGCGCGCCGCACGGGCGTCTCCACGCCGTCGGTCTACGCGCATTTCCCCAGCCGGGACGCGTTGCTGGAGGCGGTCTGCCTGCGGGTGTGGGACGAACTCGCGCGCCGTATGCACGAGCATGCCGTCGAGGTCGCCGATCCGATGCGTGCCCTCAGCCGCCGCGCACGGGTGTACGCCCGGTTCGCCCTCGACCATCCGGTGCAGTACCGCGTGCTCCTGATGCGTCCCTCCGGCGGTTCGTCGCCCGGCGCGGTCGCCTGTTTCCGGTACCTCGCCGACGCGACCGCCGCCTGCGTGCGGGCCGGGATCCTGCGCGGCGAACCGGAGGTCCTCGCGATGGGCCTCTGGTCGGCGATGCACGGCTGCGTGAGCCTGCTGATCGCCCAGCCGGGGTTCGACTGGCCGGAAGAGCCGGAGGCGCTGATCGACACCGTCATCCGGATGGCCGGGCTCGGCACGGCGCTCGCCTGCCGCGTCCCGAGGGACGCCATTCCGCCGAGTGCAGCATTGGCGGACGACCTCGACGAACTGGCGGCGGGCTGGGAGGTGGCCGCCGATCGGACTGGTTAGGCTCAGCGCATGCCCGAGACCCCGACAGCCGACGATCGGCTCCAGGTGCTCGAAGCCATCACCGACACGGCCTTGGGGAAACTCGGTCAGGACAAGGTGATGGCCACGATCCTGGCGCGCGTGCGCGAGGTTCTCGGTGTCGACACCGCCACGGTGCTGCGGCACGATCCCTCGGCCCAGCAACTGCTGGCGATCGCCGCTTCCGGGATCGAGGAAGAGGTCTACCAGGACGTCCGGGTGCCCGTCGGTGCCGGCTTCGCGGGCCGGGTGGCCGCGCAACGCCGTCCGGTGATCATCGACCACGTCGACGAGACCACGGTGGTGAACGCGCTCCTGTGGGAACGGGGGCTGCGCACGCTGCTCGGCGTGCCGATGCTCGCGGGCGACGAGCTGATCGGGGTCCTGCACGTCGGGTCGCTGACGCCGAGGGAGTTCTCCGAGACCGACATCGACCTGCTTCAGCTGGTGGCCGCGCGGCTCGCGCTGGCGGCGCAGATCGAACTCTCGTCGACCGATCGTGCGGCCGCCGCCGCGCTGCAACGCAGCCTGGTGCCCGCGCGGTTGCCCGCTGTTCCGGGCATCCAGTTCTCCGCGCGGTACGTGCCGGGTACCGAACCCGGGGTCGGCGGCGACTGGTACGACCTGTTCTCACTGCCGGGCGACCGGCTCGGCATCGTGATGGGCGACGTCGCCGGGCACGGCCTCAACGCCGCCGTGATCATGGGACGGCTGCGCAGCGCGCTGCGCGCCTACGCGCTCGAATCGGACGATCCGGCGGAAGTACTGTCCAAACTGGACCGGAAGGTGCAGCATTTCGAGCCGGGCTCGCTGGCCACCGTCGTGTACGGATTGCTGACGGCTTCGCGCAACAGCATGGCGATCTCGCTGGCCGGGCATCTGCCGCCGGTGCTCGCGCCGCCCGGTGGTCCGTCGGTGTTCGTCGACGCGCCGGTCGATCCGCCCATCGGGGTCACCGGGCCGCGGCGCCGAAGAACCGTCGTCGAACTGCCGCCCGGTGCCGTGCTCGCCTTCTACACCGACGGTCTCGTCGAGCGCCGGGATCAGCTGATCGACGTCGGTCTGCAGCGGCTCGCGGGCGTGGTCTCCGCGGAGCAGCCCGGAGTGGTCTGCGCACGCGTGATGGCCGCGCTCGTCGGCAACACCCCGGCACAGGACGACATCGCCCTCCTCGTCGCCCGGTGCGAACCGAACTGACTCACCGGACCGGGTGATTCGCGCGGACGTTCACGGCCGCGAGCTCGACGGTCCTGGTGATCCGCCGTTCCCGGGTCTCCGGCTTCTTCGCCGTCAGGATCCATTCGAGGATCAGCCTTTTCGACGACGGCGGGAACTTCTCGAAGTGAGTGCGGGCGGCCTCGTCGGCGTCGAGCCGGGCACGCAGGTCCTCCGGGACACCGCCGCCGTCCGGCACGACCTGCCAGCGGCCCTTCGCCTTGGCCAGGTCGATCATCGCCTGACCGCGTTCGGTCATCTGTCCTTCGGCGATCAGGCGGGCGGCCCGCTCGCGGTTGACCCGGCTCCACGTGCTCCGGGGGTTGCGCGGGGTGAACCGCAGCCGCGAGCTGGTGGCGTCGTTCTTGCGGTGCAGCCCGTCGATCCAGCCGAAGCACAGGGCCTGCTCCATCGCCTCTTCGATCCGGACGCCGGCGACGCCGCTGTCCTTGTGCGGGATGACCAGCCAGACCTCCTTTTCGGTCCCGGCGTTCTCGGCCAGCCAGGCGCGCCAGTCGGAGGGGGAGGCGGCGCTGAAGATGGTCTCGTCCATGGCCGGGTTCCTTTCGTCGTAACGTCTATGACCATCATCGGAAGCAAAGTGCTCATCGAGTGAGCACTTTTCGAAGGGAGGTGGCCCCGGATGGAGATCTGGGTGAACCCGGCGTGTTCCAAATGCCGGTCCGCGGTGTCGATGCTGGACGAGGCGGGGGCCGAGTACACCGTGCGGAAGTACCTCGAGGAGCCGCCGACGGCGAAGGAACTGAAGGCCGTCCTCAAGCGGCTCGGGCTCGAGCCGTGGGACATCACCCGCACCGCCGAGCCGATCGCGAAGGAACTGGAACTCAAGACCTGGGGGCGCACCCCCGCCGACCGCGACCGCTGGATCGAGGCGCTGGCGACGCATCCGAAGCTGATCCAGCGGCCGATCATCACCGCCGACGACGGCACGACCGTGGTCGGGCGGACCCCGGAGGCCGTTCAGTCGGTACTTCCGGACTGACCGCCTCGTGCGTGGTAGGTACCAGGTCCGGTCCGTGAAGGCCTCCTTGAGGGACTCTGGGTCCCTCAAGGAGGCCTTCACACCTCAGGTACGAGGGGTGAGCAGCGCCAGCGCCAGGATCACTGCCGCCGCGCCCGCGAACACCGGCCGCAGCCCGAAGACCTCCGCGAACAGCCCGGCGGCCGCCGCGCCCAGTGGTTTGGTGCCCCAGGCGACGAGCCGGTGGCCGCTGGTGGCCCGGCCCAGCAGGTGGTCCGGGATGATCCGCTGCCGCAGCGAAACGACGATCACGTTCCACAGCACGACGCCGGCCCCGCCGAGGAAGAACACCACGCCGATCACGTACGGGTTCGTGGTCGCCGCGGGAATCCCGGCGAGTGCGGCGCCGGTGAGCAGACTGAGCACCAGTGCGCGGGAGCGGCCGAGCGCGAGTTCGATCCGCTCGGCCGCGAACGACCCCGCGAAACCGCCGAGGGCGATGACGGCCAGCAGGAATCCGTAGGCCTGCTCGGACAGTCCCATCGCCGACGACGGGCCCACCGCGTACAGCACGAAGAGCGTGATCACGGCGCTCGTGGCGAGGTTGAACCCACCGACCATGATCGCCAGGATCCGGAGAATCCGGTTCTCCCAAAGGAAACGCAGACCTTCGACGAGATCTTCGCGCACGCTCGTGGCCCGCGGCCGTTCGACGCGGAACGAACCGGGGACGAAAAAGAGCGCGACGAGCGCGATGATCCAGAGCGCCGAGGGTGCCGCGAACGCGGCGAAAGTGCCTGCGGCGACGAGGAAACCGCCGAGCGGTGGTCCGGCGAATTCGTTGGCGGTGAGTTCGGCGGCGTAGAGACGGCTGTTGGCCCGCGTCAGCCGGTCGCGGCCGACGATCTGCGGGAGGATCGCCTGCGCTGCCGTGTCCTGGACCGTTTCGGCGATCCCGAGTCCCAGCGCGACGACGTAGAGCAGCCAGATCGACCCGGACCCCAGTGCGATCGCCACCGCGAGCACGGCGACGAGCGCCGCGCGGACCAGATTCGCGACGAGCATCGCGCGGCGGCGGTCGACGCGATCGGCGAGCACGCCGGCGTGCAAAGCGAACACCAGCCACGGCAAGGAAGACACGGCCGCCAGCCCCGCGACCAGCGATGGCGACCGGGTGAACTGGACGGCCACCAGGCCGAGCGCGACCTTGACGATCCCGTCGGCCAGATTCGACAGCCCCGACGAACTCCACAACCGCCGGTAGGCGGTCCCCAGTGAGATCACCGATCGAGGATCGCACATCGATTGAGAAAACTCCATCGATGTCTCTCTTCTCCATCGGTCGGCTACGCTGCGCTCATGGACGATCAGGTCGCCGCGAGGGTCGCGGACAGACGGCGCGAAGCGACCGCGCGTGAGGCCAAGGCGCTCGGTCATCCCTTGCGGCTGCGCATCCTTCGGCTCTGCGGCGAGCGGGAGCTGACCAACAAGGAGCTCGCCGACCGGCTCGGCAAAGACCCCGGCACGGTGCTCTACCACGTGCGCCAACTCGTCGAGGCCGGTCTCCTGGAGCAGGCCCCGGTGCGCACCGGGGCGAGCGGCGCGCTCGAAAAGCCCTATCGCAACGCGGGCAAGACCTGGTGGCTGGACGGGCCGTTGAACGGCGAGGACGAGGACACCAGGTTCGGGCCGATCGAGGCCTTCCAGGACGAACTCCGCGAGGCCGGGCCCGGTTCGGTGCGGGTGGCCGAGCGGTTCGCGCTGCATCTCTCGCCGGAAGAGGCGACCGAACTCGACAACCGCATCCTCGACATCCTCGACGAGTACATGGCGACCGACGGGCAGCGGCTCGACCGGCCTTTGCTGAACGGGATCTTCCTGTTGCACCGCATGGCCGAGTGACTCGTCATCGCGCGATGGCTTCCCGCAACAGGCGGGCCGCGGTGCCGACGGAGCCGTCCGCGAGGTTGCCGTAACCGAGGACCAGCCCGGGTTCGCCGGGTGCCACGCGGTAGTCGCCGAGATCGGCCACGCGCAGGCCTTTGGCCGCCGCTCGTTCCACCACCGCGGCGGCGGATCCGCCGGGCAGCTCCAGTACGAGATGCAGGCCGGCGGCGACGCCGGACAGGCGCGCCGGGCCGAGCGCGTCGACCAGCGCGTCGCGCCGAGCGCGGTAGCGGCGCCGGGCCGCGCGCAGATGCCGGTCGTATGAGCCGCGTTCGAGGAAGGCCGCGAACGCCAGCTGGTCCAATGCCGGCGGAGTGGGCGAGGGCTCCACTCTGTCCGTCCACTGTGGAGGGACGGTGTACCAGCCGAGGCCGAGCGCGGGACTGAGGGTCTTGCTGACCGACCCGAGCAGCGCGACCCTGGCCGGATCCATGCCCTGCACCGTCCCGACCGGACGCCGGTCGTAGCGGAACTCGGCGTCGTAATCGTCCTCGATGATCAGGCCGTCGGCTTCGCGCGCCCAGGCCAGCAGCCCGGCGCGGCGGGCGGGTGACAAGACGGTGCCGGTGGGGAACTGGTGCGCCGGGGTCACGAGAACGGCCCGGACGCCGGGAGGGATCTCGTCGACGCGGAGCCCGTCTTCGTCGACCGGGACGCCGACGACGTCGAGCCCGGCGCGTGTCGCGACGCGGCGCAGGGTGTGCCAGCCGGGGTCTTCTGCCGCGACGCGGGTGATCCCGGCCGCGAGCAGCGCCCGGCACAGGCGGCCGAACGCGTCGGTGACGCCGGACGCGATCCGGACGTCGTCGACGACCGCACCTCGGCAGCGGCGGAGGTGGTCGGCGAGCACGGCGCGGAGCCGCGGATGCCCGCCGGGGACGGGGTAGCCGAACTCGCCGTGGGGCGCGTTCACGAGTACTTCGCGGACCGCCTCCGCCCAGCGCGTCCGAGGGAAGTGCCGCAGATCGGGCAGGCCGGGCGCGAGGTCGATCTCGGGCGGCGAAACCTTGCGTACGGCGGGTTTCGCGGGCTCGGCGCTCGACGCGGACCAGCGCACGACGGTGCCCGATCCGGTGCGCGCGGCGAGGTAGCCCTCCGCGATCAGTTGCTCGTACGCCTGCGTGATCACCCAGCGGGAGCACCCCAGATCCGCGGCGAGGGTGCGACTGGGCGGCAACGCGGCGCCGGAGCCGAGCGTGCCTTCGCGGATCACGGTGCGCAGCGCCCTGGTGAGCCGCTCGTGCCTGGGGCCCGGCCCGGAGAGGTCGAGAAGCACGTCCCAAGCCAGATTGGTCCGGGATCCGGTCATGGGAACGGACTGTAGTACCGGACCGATCGCGCATAAGGTCCAGACCATGGAAAAGGTGGAACTCGGCCGGACCGGCCGGAAGGTCAGCCAGGTCTCGCTCGGGTGCATGACGATGGGCACCGCCACCGACGAGCGGACCTCGGCGCGGATCCTGGACGCGTACCTCGACGACGGCGGCGACTTCCTCGACACCGCGAACTGCTACTCGTGGTGGGTGCCCGGCGCGTCGGGCGGGGAGAGCGAGGAACTGCTCGGGAAACTGCTGAAAGGCAGGCGGGACAAGGTCTTCCTGGCGACGAAGGTGTCGGCCGCGGTCGCCGACGCCGACAGCGCGCGCAAGGGGTATCACGACGACGGCACCGCGGACTGGGATTACATCGGACGGCATTTCGAGGGCGCGGGCGGCGACGTGATCCGGCGCGGCGTCGACGAAAGCCTGCGGCGGCTCGGCACCGACCACATCGACCTGTACTACGTCCACGTCGACGACCGGGCGACCCCGCTGGAGGAGACGCTGGCCGCGCTCGACGAGATCGTCCGCGCGGGGAAGGTGCGGCAGATCGGCTGGAGCAACGTCCGGACCTGGCGGCTGGAACGGATCCGCGCGCTCGCGGAGCGGCACGGCTGGGCCTCGCCGGTGGCCGTCCAGTTGCAGCATTCGTACCTGCGGCCGGTGGCCGATTCGGCGTCGCTGGCCACCGGGGACATGCTCGACTTCCTGCGGGACAACGAAGACATCGCCCTCGCCGCGTACTCGTCGATCCTGCGCGGGATCTACGACGACTCCGCGCGGCGGCTGGCGCATCCCGTCTGGCAGACCTACGCCGGCGCGGACGGCGAGGCGCGGATGGCCGCCGTCGAAACGGTGGCGCGGGAGGTGGGGGCGACCGGGAACCAGGTCGCGCTGGCGTGGCTGCTGCGCCAGACGTCGCCGCGGGTGCTGCCGCTGATCGGCCCGCGGACCTGGGAACACTACGAGGCGATCCGGCCGGCCTTCACGCTGGAGCTGGGCGCGGAGGCCATGGCGCTGCTGGACGGCGCCGGTAGCTGAAGGGGACTTTCACCGCATGAGACCCGGCGATGGGAGCTTTCACCGCATGACATGCGGTGAAAGCTCCCATCAGCCCCCGTCAGGAAAGCTTGCGGAAGAACGCCCGGAGGTCCCCCACCAAAAGGTCCGGCGCGTCCTGCGTCGCCCAGTGGCTGCCCCGGTCGAACTCCTGCCACGAAACGATGTTCGCGTGGTCCCGCTCGGCGAAGCGCCGCAGCGGCCGGAAGTCGTAGGCGAAGCTGGCCAGCCCGGTCGGCGCGGTCGTCGGCTCGGCCGGGTGCTCGCTGTGCTTGTCCTCGTAATAGAACCGCGCCGCCGAAGCCGCGGTGTTGGTGAGCCAGTACAGCGTGGCGTTGGTGAGCACGTGGTCGTCGCTCGTGGCCGACAGCAGCTGCGCGCTCCAAGCCAGCTGCCCGGTCGGCGAGTCGGCCAACGCGTGCGCGAGGTTCTGCGGCGCGCTTTCCTGGAGTTTCGCGTAGCCGGACATGTCGTCGTTGAAGGACTGGAGGAACTGCATGTACTCCAGTTCCTTCTCGGTCATGCCCTCGAACTCCGCCGGATCGCCGCTGGGGAACGAGAACAGCTGCGTCACGTGCACACCGAGCACGTGCTCGGCGTCGATCCGGCCGACCTCGGGGGCGACGAACGAACCGGCGTCGTTCCCGTGCGTGCCGTAGCGCTCGTAGCCGAGGCGGCGCATCAGCTCGGCCCACGCCTGAGCCGTGCGGTACCGGTTCCAGCCCTTCTCGCGCGTCGGGCCGGAGAAGCCGAACCCGGGCAGCGAAGGGATGACCACGTGGAACGCGTCCGCCGCCTCGCCCCCGTGAGAACGCGGGTCCGTCAGCTGGTCGATCAGATCGAGGTATTCGAAGACCGAGTTCGGCCAGCCGTGCGTGAGGATCAGCGGCGTCGCGTCCGGCTCCGGCGAGCGGACGTGCAGGAAGTGGATGTTCTGCCCGTCGATCTCCGTGGTGAACTGCGGGTACTCGTTGAGCTTCGCCTCCCACTTCCGCCAGTCGTAGCCGTCGCGCCAGTACGAGACCAGCCGTCGCACGTACTCCAGCGGCACGCCGTACTCCCAGCCCGGCGTGACCGGTCCGCGCTGCACCCCGTCGGTCACCTGGTCGGTGGGCAGTTCGTTCGCCCAGCGGACGCGGGCCAGGCGGTCGGCGAGGTCGTCCAGCTCGGCCTGCGGGATCTCGACGCGGAAGGGCTTGATCTCGGTGTTTTCGCTCATGAGACCAAGGTAGAGTGCCATTAGGAACATCCCGTTCCTAATGGAGGAGCAGCCTGAAGAAATGTTGGAAACCTCGGCAAGATTGCTCCGTTTGCTCTCCCTGCTGCAGACTCCCCGTGACTGGACCGGCACCGAACTGGCGGAACGCCTGGAGGTCAGCGCCCGCACGATCCGCAACGACGTCGAGCGCCTCCGCGCGCTCGGGTACCCGGTGAACGCGACCCGCGGTTCCGTCGGCGGCTACCGGCTCGGCGCGGGCGCCGATCTGCCGCCGCTGCTGCTGGACGACGAGGAGGCCGTCGCGGTCGCGATCGGCCTGCGCACCGCGGCCGGCGGCACCATCGCGGGTGTGGAGGAGACGTCGTTGCGCGCGCTCGCCAAGCTGGAGCAGGTACTGCCGTCCCGGTTGCGCCGCCGCGTGAACGCCTTGCAGGCGTACACGGTCCCGGTGCCGAGGGACGAGCCCGGCCCGCGCGTCACCGCCGAGACGCTCACCGTGCTGACGGCCTGCTGCCGGGATCACGAAGTGCTGCGATTCGGCTACCGGACGCACGACGGTTCGGAAAGCGTCCGCAAGGTCGAGCCGTATCGCCTGGTGAACTGGGGACGTCGCTGGTATCTCGTCGCCTGGGACCTCGACCGCGGCGACTGGCGCACCTTCCGCGTCGACAGGCTGACCCCGCGTATCCCCACCGGCCCGCGGTTCACCGCGCGCGAGCTGCCCGAGGACGTCACGGATCGCGTGCGGCGTGGGGTGTCGTCCGCCGCTTGGCGCTACCAGGCGGACGTCACCGTGCACGCGTCCGCCGAAGAGGTGACCGCGCGGATCAACCCGGCCGTCGGGACGGTGGAGGCCGTCGACGCGAACACCTGCGTCCTGCACACCGGCGCGGACAGCATCGAGACAATGGCCGTCCACTTAGGACTCCTCAACGCCCCATTCCACGTCACCGAACCCCCGCAGTTAGTCGACTACTTGCGCGAGCTGGCCGATCGATATCGCGACGCCATCCGCATTTAGTCCTCTGAATGCGGGTTTTCAGCGGGCGAAGGTGGTCAGGAACCGGTCCCGGAACGTGTCCATTCGCCACACCGGCGCGTTCCGGTCCGGGTGCAGGCCGTCCTGCCAGTTCCACGCCGCGACCTTGTCGAGCACGGCCTTGTCCCGCGTGACCACGGTGATCGGGACGTCGTGATCCGCGCCCGCGCCGGCGACAATCGGGTTCGGCTGGTGGTCGCCCAGGAACACGAGCACGAGGTCGTCGTCGCCGTACGTCTCCACGTACGAGATGAGCGAGTTCAGCGAATACGCGATCGAGTCGCCGTACGCGCCGCGCACCTTGGCGGGATCGGTGAACACCTCTTCGGGCGTTTTCCCTTGCGAGGGCATGGGATCGTAGATCGATCCGTCGCCGACGGCGGCCCAGTCGACCATGCGGGGCAGCGGTGTCCACGGCCAGTGACTGGTGACGAGGTCGATCTCCGCCATCATCGGCGGGCGGTCCGGCTTCCCGCGTTCGGCCCGCTGGAACGCCGAAAGCGTGAACTGGTCCGGCATCGTGGCGTAGGAGAACTGCGGGCCGTGATACCCGATGCTTCGTGAGTCGTAGTAGCGGTCGTAGCCGTAGACCTTGCCCTCCGGCCAATCTTCGGTATGCGCCGGGACGACGCCGACGGTCTCCCAGCCCGCGCGTTTGAACGCGCCGCCGAGGGTGAACCGGTCGGTCCTCACGAAGTCGTCGTAGCGGTGCTGGCTGTCGACCCACACCCCGGATTGGAACGTCGAGTGCGCCAGCCAGCTGCCCGCGCTCGTCGTCGGCGACGTCAGGAACGCGCTGCGCGAGCCGTAGCCCGCGTTCTTCAGCCGCGCGGTCCCGGCGTCGAGGACCGCGTCGACCTTGGGAGCGATGTCCGAGTCCTGGACGGCCACCCGGCCGTAGCTTTCGATGAAGGTGAACAGCACGTCCTTGCCGCGCAACGCGTTCAGCAGCCCGGAAGACGGCGTGTCACGGAAGGCGTCAACGGCGACTTCTTCGGCGAAGGCCTGCCTGTCCCGGATTCCGGCCCGGACCTGGCGGAGATCGTCGTAGGCGAAGGCGACCGCGCTGCGCGAAGCGAAGGGTTGTCCCGGAGCGAGCTGAGCGCCGGAGACCGCGCACACCATCCAGACCACGCTGAGCACGGCCGTCACCCTGGTCGCCGCCGTGCGCCTTCCGGCGACCACCCGGCTCAGCCGCAGCACGGCCAGCGCCATCAGCACGATCACCATTACCGCGAGCAGCGTCAGCCCCATGAACGAGGCGATCGCGCCCGTCCGGCCGATCGACGTGCCGAGCAGGTCGACGCCGTTGCCGAGCACACCCCAGTCGAAAACCGGGTTGAACCGCCGGTTCAGCGCGAGCCCGAAACCGATGTCGATGGCCTTGAACACGGTCAGCAGCCCGAGGATCGCGCCGACGGACACCGCGACGATCCGCCGGGCGCCGTCGCGCAGCATGAGCACCACCGCCACCCCGAGCAGCGCCTCCACCGGCAACCGCACGAACGCCTCGGGTGTCAGCGCGTCGAGGTCGTTCGGCGCGAGCAGCGCGAACAGCACGAGAACGGCGGACAGGGTGGTCACCGCGCTGGACGCGATCTCACGGGCGGCCGTCCGGTCGCCGGGCAGGCCCACGAGGGCGGGGCGCGTGAAAACCGACAAGGCGGGTTCCTTCCGGGCGGAGAAGCCTTCACCGGGTTACACGGACGACGGACCCCGGCGGTTCAGCCCGATCGCCAGGTGCGCAGCGCCCACCACCAGCCGACGGTGTGCCGCACATGGGTACCGCCGTCGTCTTCCGGCGGATCGAGCGACGCCCCGGTGATCTCGCCGAGCCGGGCGAGCCGGTACCGCACGGTGTTCGCGTGGACGTGCAACGCCGCGGCGGTCTGGTCGAGCCGCCGCCCGTGGTCGAGGTAGGCCAGCGCGGTCGAGACGAGTTGCTCGTGGAAGTCGTCGCCCGGCGTCAGCGCGCTCAGCAGGGTGTCGCCGAGGAGCGCGGCGAGCCCCGGCTGGGCGGCGAGCGCGGTCTCGACGGCCAGATCGGCCACCGCGTGCAGACCGCGGGACCGCGCGGCCGTCGGCAAGGCCATCACGCACAGCGCGTGCATCCCGCGGACCTCCGCGAGCGGGACGGCGGGGGAGACCACCATGAGGACGTCGTCCCCGAGCGCAGACGAGGTGGGAAGCCGCGGCGCCAGCCCGGTCAGCCGCCCGTCGACCAGGCCGAAGACGCCACCCGTCGCGCCGAGCCGTCGCTCGACGACCCGCGCCTGGTACGGATCGCCGACGTCGGAGAGCAGGCAGTGATAGCGCCCGCCCGGGTTCAGCCCGACGTTCGCGACCTCCTCGGCCGAGGGCGCGGCCGTGTCGCCGCCCAGCAACCGCCGCAGCAACCGGGCCCGGCTGTCGTGCACCGTGCGGGAGAGTTCGAGTTCGGCCTCGTGATATCCGGCGATGACCTGCCGTTCGAGCGCGCGCGTGTTCCGGTCGAAGTCGACCAGTGCCGCCAGCATGACGTCGTCCGGCACCCCGGCCGCCTTGCCGCGTTCGACGGCGATCTCGACCGCGCGGCTGCGGCCGGCCTGCACCCCGCGCAGCAGCGCGGCGAGCGGGACCCCCTGCGTGGCCCGGTCCGCGCCGAGGACGGCGGCCGCGGCGTAGTCCTGCTCCCCGGCCCCGCCCGGCCGGTCGAACGAGGCGAGCCCGGCGGCGAGCACGATCGCGACGTGCCGCCGGTTCTCGCCCACCGGCAGGATCGCGACCTCCGGCGACTCCGTGCGGGCGGCACGGACCACTTCGTCGACGACGTCGGCGTCGGCGGCCATCGCGGCCAGCACCTCGTGGAGCGACCGGTGCGCCATCGCCACCGCCTTCCCGCGCGGATTGTGCCCGGTGCACAACGAAGCCGGCGGTCCTTGGCGGCCGTCCCCTACCGAGGGTGTCCGGCCGGTTGGTTTCCTGTGAGCTACCGAAAGGTAACAGGACCTCGCCGAAAGGTGCGCGTGATGCGGAAACGCCGGTTGCTGAATACCGTCCTCGTGACCTGCCTCGCCGCGGCACTGGGCTCGGCGCCCGCCGCCGCGGCGGAAGACGGCCTGCGGCAGGTGCTGTTCGTGGGCAACAACTGGGAGGGGACCGCGGACGTCATCGCGCCTTCCGGCGACTACGCCAAGATCGCGCGCGTGAACATGGTGCCGGACAAGGACGAACGGCTCACCGAGATCTACCTGAACCCGATCAAACTCGCCTTCTTCCTCGGCATCCGCAACGGTGTCGGCGAGGGACACGACCAGCTCGTCGACGATCTCTACACCACCCCGGACGGCCGCGCGGTGGTCGCGTCCCGCCCGAGTTTCGCCGACGTCGTGTCGATCGACCTCGCCACCGGCCGCGTCAACTGGCGGTTCCCGGTGTCGGGTTTCCGCTCCGACCACATGGCCGTGTCGCCGGACGGCCGCAGCATCGCGGTGTCGGCCTCGACGTCGAACACCGTCCACGTGCTCGACATCGAGACCGGACGGCAGCTCGGCTCGTTCAAGACCGGCGACAAACCGCACGAGAACACCTACACCGACGGCGGCCGGTACCTCTGGAACAGCTCGATCGGCGAGGTCAACACCGCGCTCGACGCGCCGTGGCAGGACTTCACCAAGGGCGACCGGCGGCTCACCGTCGTCGACGCGACCACCTTCAAGCAGGTGAAGGTGATCGACATGCGCGAGCGCTTGGACGCCTTCGGGCGTGGCGATCTCTCCGACGCCGTCCGGCCGGTGGCCTTCACCCCCGACGAGTCGAAGCTGTACTTCCAGGTGTCGTTCTTCAACGGCCTTCTCGAATACGACGTCGCCACCGACCGGATCACGCGGTCGAAGACGCTGCCGAAGAACCCGGACACGAGTGAGGACCGCACCACCTGGGTCAACGACTCGCGGCACCACGGGCTTTCGATGAGCCCGGCGGGGGACAAGCTCTGCGTCGCCGGGACGATGGACGACTACGCGACCATTGTGGACCGCGCGAGCCTGCGGGAGGCTCAGCTCGTGACGGCGGCGAAGCCGTACTGGGCGACCGTGAGCGGTGACGGAAGGCATTGCGTCATCTCGGAAAGCGGATCGGACCAGGTGACCGCGATCGACTTCGCGACCGGCGCGAAGGTGAAGTCCATTCCGGTCGGCGACCACCCGCAGCGGATCCGGATCGGCCACGTTCCCGAGGGCTGGGCGGGGCCCGCCGGCCGGTGACCCGCGCCGCTCAGCGCACGATCTTGGCTCCGCTGTGGCACCGTTTCAGGAATGAGTCTGCGTCTGGGGCCCTTGCTGCGGCATGTCGACGAGACGTCGGCGACGGTGTGGGTCGAGACCGGCACCGCCGGTGAGGTCGAAGTGCTCGGCACCACCGCGAGGACGTTCGAGATCAAGGGCCATCACTACGCCCTGCTGGTGCTGACCGGTCTCGAACCCGGCTCGTGCGTCGAGTACGAAGTGCGCGTCGACGGCGAAAAGGTGTGGCCTCCGGCCGGTTCCGAGTTCCCGCCGAGCCGGATCCGGACGTTGCCCGAGGAGGAGTCGAGGGTCCGGCTCGTCTTCGGCTCGTGCCGCAAACCGCACGACGGCGACGCCTTCGGCCCGGACGCGCTGGCCGCGTACGCCCGCCGGATGGCCGCGGGCGAGGAAACCGAGTGGCCGCAGGCGTTGCTGATGCTGGGTGATCAGGTCTACGCCGACGAGACCACCGACGAGACGCAGGAATGGTTGAAACGCCGCCGGGACACCTCCCGGCCGCCGGGTACCGAGGTGATGGACTTCGAGGAATACACCCATCTGTACTTCGAGGCCTGGGGCGAGCCGGCGATCCGCTGGCTGCTGTCCACCGTGCCGACGTCGATGATCTTCGACGACCACGACGTCCGCGACGATTGGAACACCTCCCTCGCCTGGCAGCGGCGGATGCGCGCGCAGCCGTGGTGGCGGGAACGGCTGCGCGGCGCGATCATGTCGTATTGGGTCTACCAGCACCTGGGGAACCTCGGCCCCGCGGAGCTCGCCGAAGACGGCACCTTCCAGAAGGCGATCGGTTCCGGCGGTGACAACGCCGATCTGCTCTCCGCGTTCGCCGATGAAGCCGACAACGAGCGCGACGGCACCAAAGGCGCGCGGTGGAGCTATCGCCGGGACTTCGGCGGCGTGCGGTTGCTGGTCATCGACAGCCGGGCGGGGCGGATCCTGGCGGGCGGCGCGCGGTCCATGGTCGACGACGACGAATTCGACTGGATCGAGGAGAACGCCGCCGCGCCGTGCGACCACCTGCTGATCGGCTCGTCGCTGCCCTGGCTGCTGCCGCCGGTCATCTCCCACCTGCAGTCGCTGAACGAACGTGCCTGCGACCGTCCCGGATGGCGCGGCAGGCTCGCGGAGAAGATCCGCCAGGCCGCCGACCTCGAACACTGGGCCGCGTTCCGGGCGTCGTTCGAGCGGTTGTCCGCGATGATCGCCCGCGAGGGACGGCGGGACGATCCGCCCGCCACCATCGCGGTGCTTTCGGGCGACGTCCACCACGCCTACATCGCCGAGGCGCACTACCCCGAGCCGGTGACTTCGACCGTCTTCCAGCTCACCTGCTCCCCGGTCCACAACGCCATGCCGCGTTTCCTCCGATGGGCTTTCGCCGGCACGTGGTCGGCCGCGCCGGCGTCCCTCGCGCGCCGCTGGGCCGGCCGGGGTGGCGTCGCGCCCGACCCGCTGACCTGGACCAAGGTGTCCGGACCGCATTTCGGCAACGTCATCGCCACGGTCGAGACCGAGGGCCGGGCGTGCGTCACGACGATCGAGCAGGCGACCGGCGACGGACTGGTCGAAGTGGCCCGACAGAGGCTTACCCGGGCCGAATAGGCGCTGGGTAATATCGGCCCGTGACAACCTCTGCCGAAACACTCGAGTTCCAGTCGGAGGCACGTCAGCTGCTTCAGCTGATGATCCACTCGATCTACTCGAACAAGGACACCTTCCTGCGGGAGCTGGTGTCCAACGCCTCCGACGCACTGGACAAACTCCGCCTCGAAGCGTTCCGTGACAAGGAACTCCAGGCGGACACCGACGATCTCCACATCGAGATCGCGACCGACCCCGAAAACCGCACCCTCACCGTGCGGGACAACGGAATCGGGATGAGCCGGGACGACGTCGTGGCGCTGATCGGCACGATCGCGAAATCCGGCACCGCCGAATTCCTGAAGAAACTGAAGGAGACCAAGGATTCCGCGGCCTCGCAGGATCTGATCGGCCAATTCGGCATCGGCTTCTACGCCAGCTTCATGGTGGCCGACAAGGTCACGCTGCTGACCCGCCGCGCCGGATCGGACGAGGGCGTCCGCTGGGAATCCGAGGGCGAAGGCACGTACACCATCGAGACGGTCCCGGACCTGCCGCAGGGCACGTCGGTCGTCCTGCACCTCAAGCCCGAGGACGCCGAAGACCAGCTCTTCGACTACACCTCGGCCACGAAGATCAAGCAGATCGTCAAGAAGTACTCGGACTTCATCACCTGGCCCATCCGGATGACCGAAGGCGAAGAGGTCGTCACGGTCAACTCGATGAAGGCGCTGTGGGCCCGTCCGTCGTCCGACGTCACCGAGGACGAGTACAACGAGTTCTACAAGCACGTCGCGCACGACTGGAACGACCCGCTGGAGACGATCCGGCTCCAGGCCGAGGGCACCTTCGAGTACCAGGCGCTGCTGTTCCTGCCCGGCCACGCGCCGCTCGACCTGTTCATGCGGGAGCGCAAACGCGGTGTCCAGCTGTACGTGAAGCGCGTCTTCATCATGGACGACTGCGAAGCGCTGATGCCGGAGTACCTGCGCTTCGTGAAGGGCGTCGTCGACGCGCAGGACCTCTCGCTCAACGTCTCGCGCGAGATCCTGCAGCAGGACCGGCAGATCCAGCTGATCCGCCGTCGCCTGGTCAAGAAGGTTCTGTCGACGGTCAAGACCCTGATGGCCGACGAGAACCGCTACAAGTACGACACCTTCTGGAAGGAGTTCGGCCGGGCCGTCAAGGAAGGCCTGCTGGACGACCACGAGAACCGCACCGCGATCCTCGACATCTGCTCGTTCGCCTCGACGAACGACCCGGAGAAGCTCACGTCGCTGCGTGAGTACGTCGAGCGGATGAAGGACGGCCAGGAGCACATCTACTACCTGACCGGCGAATCGCGGCAGAGCATCGAGAACTCCCCGCATCTGGAAGCCTTCCAGGCCAAGGGTTACGAGGTGCTCGTGCTCACCGACCCGATCGACGAGATGTGGGTCGACGCCGTCTCGGGCTACGAGGAGAAGCAGTTCCAGTCGGTCGCGAAGGGCGAGGTCGAACTCGACTCCGACACCACCGACGAGCAGAAGGAAGAGTTCTCCGGGCTGCTGACCTGGCTGACGACGACGCTGTCGGATCAGGTCAAGGAGGTCCGGCTGTCGTCGCGGCTGACGACGTCACCCGCCTGCATCGTCGGCGACACGAACGACGTCACCCCGACGCTGGAGAAGATGTACCGCGCGATGGGCCAGGAACTGCCGCAGATCAAGCGGATCCTGGAACTGAACCCGGGGCACCCGCTGGTGTCCGGGCTGCGGTCCTCGTTCACCGAGAAGGGCGAGTCCGAAGGGCTCGCGGAGACCGCGGAACTGTTGTACGGCATGGCTTTGCTCGCCGAAGGCGGCGAACTGGCCGACCCGGCGCGCTTTACCAAGCTGCTCGCCACGCACCTGCAGAAGACCCTGTAGTTCGAAGCGGCCAGGCCGCTCACATCGGTGGCCAAGTACATGAAGGCCCCCTTCCTTGCGCCTAGGTACAGGAAGGGGGCCTTCACGTACTTCAGGGCCGGGTCTTCCAGAGCACCAGCACGAAGTACGGCGTCCCGACCATCGCGATGACCAGGCCCGCCGGGATCTGGGCGGGCGCGATGACCGTCCGCCCCAGGGTGTCCGCGACGCTCACCAGCAGCGCCCCGAGCGCCGCGGCCACCGGGACGATCCGGCCGTGCCGTCCACCCACCAGCGAGCGCGCCAGATGCGGTGCGACCAGGCCGACGAAGACGACCACACCGATGGCGGACACCGCGGTGGCCGCCAGGATCCCGGACGCCGCCAGCACCACCAGCCGTGACCGTTCGATGCGCATCCCGAGCACGCGCGGGGTGTCCTCGTCGAGGGCGTGCAGGTCGAGTTCCCGGTGCTTGATCCACAGCAACGGCGTCAGCGCGACGAGCGCGAGCGCCACCGGCACGACCTGGTCCAGCGTGCGGCCGTAGGTCGACCCGGAAAGCCAGGTCAGCGCCTTGGCCGAGTTCCACGGGTCGGAGACCACGATCAGCAGCGTGATCAGCGCCATCCCGGCCGACCAGACCGCGATGCCGATGATCACCAGCCGGTCCGAATCCAGCCCCGACCGCCACGCCAGCCCGTAGACCAGCAGGAACACCACGGTCGCGCCGGCACCGGCCGCACCGGCGATCGACCAGGCGCCGACCGCGGGGACGATGGTGATCAGCGTGATCGCGCCGAGCCCGGCGCCCGCGGTGATGCCGAGCAACCCGGGTTCGGCGAGCGGGTTGCGGCTGACCGACTGGATCCCGCAGCCGGACACGGCCAGCGCGGCACCGGCGAGCAGCGCGGCCAGCACCCGCGGAAGCCGTTGGTCCAGCACGAAGGTGAGCGCGGTCCCGGTGTTGCCGGTGACCCAGTTCGCGAGATCGCCGAGCAGCACCATGCGGTCGCCCAGCATCAGGCCTGCTACCGGGACGACGGCGAGGAGAGCCACCAGGACGACGGAAATGAGCACGAGCCGCCGGGTCGATCCGGCGACCCCGACCCGCCCGGCCGGAGCCGGACGGCGCGAGCCGCTTCCCCGGCCGCGCCGCGCCAGCCACACCATCACGACGGCGCCGACGATCGTGGTCACCACCCCGGTCGGCACCCGTACGGCGGCGGCCGAGCCCATGATCGCCCGCAGGACGACGTCGGCGCCGAGCACCGTGACGACGCCGACCAGCCCGGAAACCGGCAGCAGGGCACGATGTTTGGCGATCGGCAGCAGCAGCCGCGTGATCACCGGCGCGCTCAGTCCGACGAACCCGACCGGCCCGGCGACGGTCACCGCCGCCGCGGTCAGCGCGACGGTCAGCACGATCGCGGTGACCCGGGTCCGGCGGACGCGCAGGCCGAGCACGGTCGCGTTGTCGTCGCCGAGGGCGAGGATGTCGAGTTTGCCGCCCATCGCGACGAGCGCCACCACGGCGATCACCACGATCGGCGTCATCTGACCGGTCGCACGCAGATCGGCCACCGTCAGCGAACCGCTGCCCCAAGCGAACAGCCCGCTCGTCTCCTCCTCGAACAGGAGCAGCAGCAGGACGGTCACCGACTGGAGCGCCAGCAGCATCGCCGAACCGACGAGCACCAGCCGTGGGCTCGCGGCACCGCCGCCCGCGAGACCGAGTACGACGACGGCCGCGGCGAGCCCGCCCATGAACGCCGCCCCGCCCACCGGCACGAGCGGCAGCGAGAGACCGAACGCGGAGATGGCGACCACGGCGAAATGCGCGCCCGCGTTGACCGCGAGCGTGTCCGGCGAGGCGAGCGGATTCCTTGCCACGGACTGCATTCCCGCGCCCGCGACACCGAGAGCGATCCCGAGCAGCAACGCGGCGAGCAGCCGGGGGACGCGCGCGCCCTCCAGTACCGCGAGGGTCTGCGCGTCGCCCTGGCCGAAGATCGCCTTCACCACGTCCAGCGGACCGGACGTCGAAGTGCCCTGCGTCAGGTGGATGCCGGCGAGGACGGCGATGAGCACCACCAGCCCCGCCGACACCGCGATGGTGCGGGCACGCATCAGGCCGTGACTGCCTTCACGATCTGGTCGGCGGTCATGATGATCGACTTCGGTCCGCCGAAGGTCCACGTGCCCGACTCGAGTTTGTGGATCTTCTTCGACACGACGAACGGCAGCCGCTGGTAGACGGCGTTCTGCGCGAGCCCGGTGGTGAAGACGTCCTCTTCGGACGCGCTGTAGAACAGCACGGTCTTCGGGTCGGTGATCGCGGTCAGGCCCTCGACGTCGGTCTGGCCGAGACCCCACTGCGGGTCGACCTTGCCGGTCCAGGCGTTCTTCAGGCCGACGGCCTCGGCGGTGTCGGAGACCAGCGAACCCTTGCCGAACGGGCGGATGCTGACGGTGCTGCCTTCGAGGTAGCCGTCGGCCATCAGGAACGGGGTGCCCGCGGCGCCCTTGGCCTCGACGGTCTTCTTGCCCTCGGCGAGTTTGGCGTCCATTTCGGACAGTTGCTTGTCCGCGTCGGCCTCCTTGCCGACCGTCTTCGCGATCAGCTTGAAGTCCTCGCGCAGGCGGTCGAAGTTCCGGCTCGCGTCGCTGGACTTGGTCACCACGACCGGCACGTATTTCTCGATCTGCGGGACCAGGGTCGAGTCGCGCTCGTCGGCGATGATGACGACGTCGGGGTTCAGCCCGACGATCGCGTCGACGCTGGGCTCGTTGCGCTTGCCGACGTCCTTGACCTCGGCGGACAGGGGAGCGGCCTTGTCCCAGACGTTGTAGCCCGCGACGTCCGCGGCGCCGACCGGCATGACACCGAGCGACGCGACCATCTCGGCCTCGCCCCACTCCAGCGCGACGACGCGCTTCGCCGGGGCCTTGAGGGTGACGGCCTTGCCGCGCGCGTCGGTCACGGTGACCGGTCCGCTCGCGGCGGCGGATTCGCTCGGCGCGGCCGCGGTGTTCTCCGTGGTGCCGCAGGCGGAAAGCAGCAGGGCGGTCGCCGCGACGAGGGCGGCGGGGATCGGCAAACGCATGGTTCTTCCTGGATTTCTCAGGCGGGCCTGGGCGAATACCGCCCGAGTGGCCTGCAGTGGATCGCGCCCGTCACCGGGTCGTTCGCGACGTGGACGGTGACGCCGTAGGCCTTGGAGAGGTGTTCGGAGGTGAGCACCTGCCCGATGTCACCCGTGGCCACGATGGTTCCTTCGCTCAGCAGGACGACCTCGTCGGCGATGATCGCCGCGTGGTCGAGGTCGTGCAGCACCACGCCGACCGCGACGCCTTCTCCTGCCAGATCGCGGACGACGTCGAGGATCTCGACCTGATAGCGCAGGTCGAGATGGTTGGTGGGCTCGTCGAGCAGCAGCACGGAGGTCTGCTGGGCGAGACAGGAGGCGAGCCAGACGCGCTGGAGTTCGCCGCCGGAGAGCTCGTCGACCCCGCGTTCGGCCATCGCCGTCACGCCGGTGAGTTCCATCGCGCGGCGGACCGCGGCGGCGCCGTCGATGTCGACCCCGCGCCAGCCGGAGCGGTACGGATACCGGCCGTAGGAGACGACGTCGCGCACGGAGACCCCGCTCGGGGTGGGCCGGTGCTGGGTCAGCAGCGTGACCTGGCGGGCGAATTCCTTGCCGGACAACGCGTTGCCGCCCCAGACGGCGCGCTCTCCGAGCCGGACGTCGCCCTCGCGGGGCTTGTGCAGCCGCGCCAGCGAACGCAGGAGCGTCGACTTGCCGGAGCCGTTCGGCCCGACCAGCGCGGTCACCGTACCGGCGCGCAGGGACAGGGACACCCCGTCCACCACGGCCCGCTCTTGGTGCGCGAGCACCAGGTCATGGCCGGTGAGCAGCGCGTCTTCCGTAGACATGAGGGGAGCCTAACCTAAGGCGAGGCTCGGACCCATGTCACGAGAGACACAGAGCGCGGGGTGATTGTCCGGTTACGCTGCCCGTGCCGTTTCCCGCCGCCGCTTGGCCAGCCGCTTCCCGACGATCCCGTGCCGCGGCCCGAACAGGTACACCAGCGTGAACCCGGCGCCCTGCACCAGCACGATCATCCCGCCGGACGCGGTGTCGAGGTGGTAGCTCAGGTACAGCCCGGCCACCGCCGCGAGCACCGAGAACGACGGCGCGATCACGAGCATGCGGCCGAACCGGTCGGTCAGCAGGTACGCCGTCGCGCCGGGGATGATCAGCATCGCCACCACCAGGATCACGCCGACCACCTGCAGCGCCACCACCGCGGTCAGCGCGAGCAGGCCGAGCAGCGCGGCGCCGAGCACCCGCGGGTTGAGCCCGATCGCGTGCGCGTGCGTGGGATCGAAGGCGTACAAGGTGAAATCGCGGCGTTTGAGCACGAGCAGGGTGAGCGTGATCGCGCCGAGGACGCCGATCTGGATCAGATCCGAGGTGTCGACGCCGAGCAGGTTGCCGAAGATGATGTGGTTCAGGTCGGTCTGGCTCGGCGTCACCGAGATCAGCACGAGGCCGAGCGCGAACAACGTGGTGAACACGATGCCGATCGCGGCGTCCTCCTTGACCCGGCTGGTGTCCCGGACGACGCCGATCAACGCCACGGCGAGGAAGCCGAACACGACGGCGCCCAGCGCGAAGGGCGCGCCGAGGACATAGGCGAGCACGACACCGGGCAGCACCGCGTGCGAGACCGCGTCGCCCATCAGCGACCAGCCGATCAGCACCAGCCAGCAGGAGAGCACCGCGCAGACCGCGGACGCGATCACCGTGGACGCCAGCGCCCGCACCATGAAGTCGTAGCTGAGCGGTTCGAGGAACAGGTCGTAGAGGCTCACGCGGGTTCTTCTTCCCGTTGCAGGACATCGAGCCCGAAGGCGAGCGCGAGATTCTCGGGCCGGAGCACCTCGCCGGGGGAGCCGTGCGCGAGCACCTTGCGCATCAGCAGGATCGCCTCGTCGGCCAGGCCGGGCAGCGCGTGCAGATCGTGGGTGGAGATCAGGACCGCGGCGCCGTCGGCCGCGAGTTCCTTGAGCAGCCGGGTGATCGTGGCCTCGGAGCGCTTGTCCACCCCGGCGAACGGCTCGTCCAGCAGTAGGACACGGGCGCCCTGGGCGATCCCGCGCGCGACGAACGCGCGTTTGCGCTGCCCGCCGGACAACTGACCGATCTGGCGTCCGGCGAGTTCGGTCAGCTCGACCCGTTCCAGCGCGTGGTCGACGGCTTCGTGGTCGGCGCGGCGCGGGCGGCGCGTGAAGCCGAGCCGCCCGTAGCGGCCGGTCATCACGACGTCCCGCACGGACAGCGGGAACGACCAGTCGACGTCCTCGCTCTGCGGCACGTACCCGATCACGCCGGTCTTGCGGGCGCGGGCGGGGGTGCCGCCGTCGATCGACACCGTGCCGGTGTCCGGCCGGACCATGCCCATGATCGTCTTGAACAGCGTCGACTTGCCGGAGCCGTTCATCCCGACCAGTCCGCACACGCGGCCGTGATCGAGCGTGACGTCGACACCGTCGAGCGCGAGGACGTCTCCGTAGTGGACGGTGACGCCTTCGACGCGGATCGCGGCCGTCACGGCTTCGCCCCGGTGAGCGCGGCGACGATCGTCTTCGAGTCGTGGCGGATGAGGTCGAGGTACGTCGGCACGGGACCTTCCGGCCCGGACAGCGAATCGACGAAGAGCACGCCGCCGAACGCGGCACCGGTCGCCGAGACGACCTGCCGCATCGGGGCGTCGGAGACGGTCGACTCACAGAACACCGCGGGGACCTTGTTCTCCTTGACGAACCCGATCGCGCGGGTGATCTGCTGCGGGGTCGCCTGCTGTTCGGCGTTGACCGCCCAGATGTACCGCTCGGTGAGCCCGGTGTCGCGCGCCAGATAGGAAAAGGCGCCTTCGCAGGTGACCAGCGCGCGCTCGTTCTTCGGCAGGGCGCTCAGCGCGTTCGTCATCTCGTCCTGCACCCCCTGCAGTTTCGCCTTGTAGGCGTCGCCGTTGGCCTTGAACACGGCAGCGTCGCCGGAGGAGAGCTCGCTGAACGCCTTCACCATGTTGTCCACGTAGATACCCACATTTTTCGGGGACATCCACGCGTGCGGGTTCGGCTTGCCCTGATAGGCGTCCTCGCCGATGGCGATGGGCTGGACACCTTCGCTGACCACCTTGTGCGGCGCGTCGCTCTCCTTGACGAACCGGGCGAACCACGCCTCCAGGTTCAGTCCGTTGTCGAGGATCAAGTCGGCCTTCGCGGCCTTCTTGATGTCGTCAGGCGTGGGCTCGTAGCCGTGGATCTCCGCGCCGGGTTTGGTGATCGACTCGACGCGGAGCTTGTCGCCCGCGACGTTCGAGGCGATGTCCGCCAGGACCGTGAACGTGGTCAGCACGACCGGCCGCTTGTCGTCCGTGCCGCCGGCGGGTCCGCCGCATGCGGACAGGACGAGTGCGGACGCCGCCAGCGCGCACACGGTCTTGCGCAGATTCGCCATCCCGTGAGTCTAGAGTTCGGTATGCCGAACTTCCAACTCACGTGTGCCTTAAATCTCGGTGGCGGTCCGGTCCCGTTCCCGTACGGACTCCAGCAGTAGCTGGGAAACGTCGCGCACAGTGACGTTCTCGCCACGCTTTTCGCTCTGCCGCTGCACGAGACCGTCGTTCAGCATCACGCGGCAGAACGGGCAGCCGGTGACGATCGTTTCGGCGTCGGTGCCGAGCGCTTCGTCGACGCGTTCGAGGTTGATGCGCTTGCCGATCTGCTCCTCCATCCACATCCGCGCGCCCCCGGCGCCGCAACACAGCGAGCGGTCCGCGTGCCGGGGCATCTCGCTGAGCGTCGCGCCGGTCGCGCCGACGAGTTCGCGCGGTGGCTCGTAGACCTTGTTGTGGCGGCCGAGGTAGCACGGGTCGTGGTAGGTCACCGGGCCGGCGTCGACCGGTTTGACCGGCGTCAGCTTGCCCGCGCGGACGAGGCGGTTCAGCAGTTGCGTGTGGTGCAGGACCTCGTAGTGCCCGTCCAGTTGCGGGTACTCGCGGCCGAGGGTGTTCAGGCAATGCGGGCAGGTGGTGACGATCTTGCGCGTCCCCGGTTCGCGGCCCTCGAACACCGCGTTCAGCGTCTCGACGGTCTGCTGCGCGAGCATCTGGAAGAGGAATTCGTTGCCGGAGCGGCGCGCCGGGTCGCCGGTGCACGATTCGTCGGTGCCGAGGATCGTGTACTTCACCCCGGCGAGATGCAGGAGTTCCGCCGTGGCGCGGACGGTCTTGCGGGCGTTGTCGTCGAACGCGCCCGCGCACCCGACCCAGTAGACGTACTCGACGTCGTCGGCGAGCTCACCGTCGAAGATCGGCACCTCGAAGCCGAGGTCCTTCGTCCAGGCGAGGCGGTCGGAGTTGTTCTGGCCCCAGGGATTCCCCTTGGTCTCGAGGTTCTTGAACAGCACCCCGAGCTCGCTCGGGAAGGCCGACTCGATCATCACCTGGTAGCGGCGCATGTCCACGACGTGGTCCACGTGCTCGATGTCGACCGGGCACTGCTCGACGCACGCGCCGCAAGTGGTGCATGACCAGAGGACGTCCGGGTCGATGACGCCGAAGTCCTCCTTGGTGCCGACCAGCGGACGCTCTTCGGGGGCTTCCTTCCCGTCCAGGATGTACGGCGCCTTTTCGAAGAGATGGTCCCGCAGGTCCATGATCAACAGCTTGGGGGACAACGGTTTGCCGGTGTTCCACGCCGGGCACTGCGACTGGCAGCGGCCGCATTCGGTGCAGGTGGCGAAATCGAGCATGCCCTTCCAGGTGAAGTCCTCGATCTTGCCGCGGCCGAACGTGTCGTCCTCGCCCGGATCCTCGAAGTCGATCGGTTTGCCGCCGGATTCCATCGGCAGCAGCGGGCCGAGCGCGTCCGGGAGCCGTTTCGCGGTGACGTTGACCGGCGCCAGGAAGATGTGCAGGTGCTTGGAGTAGAGCACGATCGACAGGAACGCCAGCATCACGCCGATGTGCAGCAGCAGCCCGACGGTCTCCAGTGGTTCGGTGACCGACGTCCCCAGCGGCTCCAGGAGTTCGCCGACGCCGAGGGAGACCCACGCGCCCGACTCGTACGGGAAGACGCCGACCGCCGCCGAAGCGCCGCGGAAGAGGAACATCGTCCAGATCACGTTGAAGATCATGAACAGGATCAGCCAGGCGCCGCCGGTGTGCGAGCCGAAGAACCGCGACGCGCGCTCCTTCCGTTCGGGTGCTTGGCGGATCCGGATGACCGCGAAGACCGCGAGCGAGACGAGTACCGCGACCGCGATGAAATCCTGCAGGAAACCCAGGACCGCCCAGTGCCCGATGAGCGGGATGTGGAAGTCGTGGTCGAACAGGGCGCCGTACGCCTCGACGTAGACCGAACCGAGGATCACGAAACCCCAGAACGTGAACAGATGCGCGAGCCCGGGGACGGACCATTTGAGCAGTTTGCGCTGTCCGAAGACCTCGGCCAGATGCGTTTTCGCGCGGACGGCCATGACGTCGGAGCGTTTCTCGTCCGGCTGGCCGGAACGGATCAGTTTGGCGAGCCAGGCGGCGCGACGGGCGGCGAAGGCGAGGCCGGCGACGGTGATGAGCAGACCGAGGATGAGACGAACGAGCACGAGTCCTCCGGGGGAGAATCGGCTCAGTGAGAGCCGGTGTAGTACCGGCACGCCTTGCAGGCGTACCGCATTTTGGCCACTCGCCACCGTTTTCGGTAGGCCTCCAGATGGCCCGGTCGTGGCGGATGCACGCCGAGCCTGCGGTGACGGCGGATCCGCCGTCCCGTTTCGAAGAGTTCGGTCGCCAGGCCGAGATAGGCACGCCTGAGCGCGATCCCCGGCTCCGCGGCGAGGTTGTCCCGGCAGAATCGGTGCAGCAGCGCGAGATCGGGCAGACCGGGGGAGGTCACGCCGGGGAGGTGTTCGACGACGCCGAGACCGGGATGTCCGGCGGGCACGGAGAATCTGGCGGGGAGTCCACAATGGACGCAGGTGAGCGTGCAACTCAGGCACCGGGTGACGTGGCGGATCCGCCGTTCGCGCTGATCCTCGTCGATCGTCTCGCGAACGTGCCAACCCAAGGGAGCCTCCCAAGACCGTGGTGTGTCCTGTGTCACTCTCAATACTGGAGAGTAGGGCTCGTCCCGATGGCGCGACAGGGCCAACCGGATGGCTTCCGGGCGGCCGGTCGGCGTAACGCTCCGCTCCCAGACCAGATCGCATTCAGAGGACTAAATGCGGGGAGGGATCGCGCACGCTTCCGCACACCGTGACCCAGTCGTAGCCGAAAACGGCCCGCCCGGCGTCACGCGCTGGTTATAGTCCTGACCCGGGGTAATGGGGGAGGGAACGACGGCGATGGGCGGGTTCGTCACCGCGGCTCTGGGGTTCCCGGCCGTGCTCTTCAGCTTCCTGCTGATCGTGGTGATCGGCTACTGGCTGCTGGCACTGCTCGGCGCGGTCGATGTCGACGACTTCGACGGCGGCGACGGGCTCTTGGCGGGCTTCGGCGGCGTCCCACTGTCCATTTCGCTCTCTTTGCTGATCGCATTCACCTGGTTCGCCAGCCTGGCAGGGACGGTTCTTCTCGATGACCTTGAGCTTTCGACACCATCGAGGATCGGGTTCGGGGTCGGCGTGCTCGCCGTCGCGCTCGTCCTCGGCACACTCGGGACGAGGGTGATCGTGGTGCCACTACGCCGGGTGTTCGGTCCCGCGAGGGAACCGAGCAGGAAGGACTTCGTCGGCAGGGCGGCGGTCATCCGCACCTCGTCGGTCACGCACGACTTCGGTCAGGCCGAAGTCGCCGCCGCCGACGGGTCGACGGCCATTGTGGACGTTCGGCAGGCGGGTCAAGGCAACCTGACGGCGGGCAGCCGCGTAGTTCTCTATGACTACGACTCCGAACGCGAGTTCTTCTGGGTCGAGTCTTTGGACATCTGAAGCAGAAAAGGAACACTATGGGTGCCATCAGCGTGGGGGCCGGCGTTCTGATCGCCGTGGTAGTTGTCATCCTCCTGGTCTTGCTCTTCACGATCACCAGGTTGTTCAAGAAGGTGCCGCAGGGTAAGGCACTGATCATCTCGAAGGTCCGCCGCGTCGACGTGACGTTCACCGGCGCGATCGTCCTGCCTGTGCTGCACAAGGCCGAGATCATGGACACCTCGGTCAAGGCCATGGAGATCACCCGGACCGGCCGTGAGGGCCTGATCTGCCGGGACAACATCCGCGCCGACATCCGGATCTCGTTCTTCGTGCGGGTCAACAAGACCGTCGAGGACGTGATCAAGGTCGCGCAGGCCATCGGCACCGAACGCGCGAGCCACGAGGCGACCCTGCAGGAGCTGTTCAACGCCAAGTTCTCCGAGGCGTTGAAAACCGTCGGCAAGCAGCTGGACTTCGTGGATCTCTACACCAAACGCCACGAATTCCGCGATCAGATCATCCGCGTCATCGGCACCGACCTCAACGGGTACAGCCTGGAGGACGCGGCCATCGACTACCTCGAGCAGACGCCGATGGCGCAGCTCGACTCCGCGAACATCCTCGACGCGCAGGGTATCCGCAAGATCACCGAGCTGACCGCGATCGAGCACGTGCGCACCAACGAGTTCCGCCGCAGCGAGGAGAAAGAGATCACCCGCCAGAACGTGGACGCCAAGGAGGCGATTCTCGAACTGGAGCGGCGGCAGGCCGACGCGGAGATCAAGCAGCGCCGCGAGGTCGAGACCATGCGTGCCCGCGAAGAGGCCGAGATCGCCAAGGTGCAGGCGGAGGAGCGGCTCAAGTCGCAGGCCGCCGGACTGCGCACGGACGAGCAGCTCGGCATCCAGCACCAGAACCAGCAGCGTGAGATCGAGGTCGCGGGCAAGAACCGCGAACGCGTGATCGCCATCGAGAGCGAGCGCATCGAGAAGGACCGGCTGCTCGAGGTCATCGGCCGCGAACGCGAGACCGAGCTGTCCCGGATCGCCAAGGACAAGGAAGTCGAGACCGAGAAGCGGTCCATCGCCGAGGTGATCCGCGAGCGCATCGCGGTCGAGAAGACCGTGGCGGAGCAGGAAGAGAACATCAAGAAGCTCCGCGTCGTCGAAGAGGCGCAGCGTCAGCGCGAGGCCATCATCATCCGGGCCGAGGCGGAGGCGCAGGAGAACCTCGTCAAGGACATCAAGGCCGCGGAAGCCGCCGAGGCCGCGTCGAAGCACAAGGCCCGCGAGGAGCTGACGCTGGCCGAGGCGCGCCAGCAGGCCGCCGAGCTGGAGACCAGGGCGAAGATCCGCCTGGCCGAAGGCATCCAGGCCGAGGAGGCCGCCGTCGGCCTGGCCGCGGCGCAGGTCAAGGAACGCGACGCCGACGCGCTGGAGAAGGTCGGCCGCGCCGAGGCCATCGTCGAACGCGAGAAGGCGATCGTGCTCGCCGACGCGATGCGCGACAAGCTCAAGGGCGAGGCCGAAGGTCTCACCGAGAAGGCCGCCGCGATGGCCGCGCTCGACTCCGCCAGCCGCCAGCACGAGGAGTACCGCCTGCGCCTGGAGGCCGAGAAGGAGATCCGGCTCGCCGCGCTCAACGTGCAGCGCGAGGTCGCCGAGGCGCAGGCCACGGTGCTGGGCATCGGGCTGGAGAAGGCCGACATCGACATCGTCGGCGGCGAGACCATGTTCTTCGAGAAGGTGATCGGCTCGATCGGCCTCGGCAAGAGCGTGGACGGTTTCGTCGAGCACTCGGACGTCGTCCAGACGCTCGGGAAGTCGTGGCTCGACGGGACGGGCAGCTTCACCGACGACCTGACCAAGCTGGTCGGCTCGGTGAGCACGGAGGACGTGAAGAACCTGACGCTGTCGGCCTTCCTGGCCAAGCAGCTGCAGGCGGGCGGCCCGGACAGCGGCAAGGTGCAGGAACTGCTGGCCATGGCGCAGCGGCTCGGCCTCGCTGACAAGTCCGTCGCCGCTCTCGCCCCCGCGAAGCAGTGACGACGACCGAACCGGCGGCAGGAACGGAGCAGCTGGACGCGGGCACCTACGAGGTGCTCCGCGCCCGGCTCGCCGCACAGGCCGCCGAACTGGCGAAACGCGCGGACGAGCTCAACACCGCGCGGCTCGGCGTCTTCGGCAGCGCGCAGCTCGCGCTGATCGGCACGGAGCGGATCCGCACCGCGAACAACTGCGTACCGCGTGACGTCGTGTCGGTCGGCGGGCGGATGTTGTTCGGCTACAACGTCTTCATCGGCCTCAAGCCGGAGACGACGGTCGATGACGTCTTCTCGTTGCACGGTTTCAGCCATGACGACGAGGCGTTCCGCTTCGACGACGTGCCTGCCGAGGAGCTGCCGGAGCTGTTGCGCGACGAGCAGTTCGTCCGCGATTTCGCCGAGCTGTACCGGTACTACCGGCAGGCGAAGCTGCTGCAGCTGCGGAGGGTCGAGGGCAAACTGCTCGCGGTGTTCCAGATCGGCCCGCGGACCGAGGACATCCGCGTGCTGCGCTGGGGCGTGGCCGCCGACGGCAAGGTGTCCTATGTGGACAGCCGAGGCGAACGCGATCACGTCTTCCCGCCGTCGCACGACTTCGAATGGGTCGAGACCGGCCGCGAGCAGCACGTCCTCGGCCGGCATCCGCATATCTCGATCGAGGACGAGGTGTTCGTCGAGACCGTCGGCGGCAACCTGACGATCAAGGTCGAGAACAACACCGAGACCGGTGAAGGCGTCTACTCCGAACCGGTCGACGAGCCACTGCAGAGCCTGGCCGACGCCGAGGTCTCCTACGCCAGGATCGGTCCGCTGATCCTGCTGAGGATGCTGCCGTACAAGGAGACCGAGCACCGGTACCTGGTGTTCAACACTCGCACCCGGAACGTGGTGCGCCTCGACGGGATCGGGCAGGCGTGCCAGCGGCTGCCCGAGGACCACGGGATCATCTTCCCCGGCGGCTACTACCTCGACACGGGTGTCAGCAAGACGTTCGACACCACTGTGGACGGTCTCGAATTCGAGCGCGTCATCCGTTCGCCCAACGGGGAGGACGTGCTCTACGTCTTCCACGCGCGGGCCGACGGACGCTCGCTGCTCCTGCCCTACAACGTGATCCGCAAAGAGGTCTCGAACCCGATCCCGTGCCACGGGTATTCGCTGTTCGACGACGGCACGATGGTGCTGTTCCGCGCGCTGTCCGACGAGCCGAGCCGCGTGCACCCGATGCAGGTGTGGCGGACGCCGTTCCAATCGGACACGTACGCCGCGTCGCAGCCGGCCGGGACGGGGCCGCTGGAGCGGGTCGGCAACGCCGATCTGGTCCGCGGGATCTCCGACTGTCTCTCGATCGGCCGGATGGTCGGCGAGATGGCGCCGTCGGCGGCGGTGTTCGAGGCGCTGATCGCCGCGTGCGCGCGGGTCTTCGACCACTATCACTGGCTCGGTGAGGCCGAACTCGGCGATCTGCGGTCGCCGCTGTCCGACGTCCGGGTCACCGCCGAGCAGGTGCTCGACGAATTCGAGACGGTCACCTCGCTCACCGCGCAGGCGGCCGAAGCCGTCGAAGAAGCGGCCGCCGAGACCGCGTCGCTGGTGCGCAAGGTCCGCGGCGAGGCGCTGAACGCGGCCGACGCGTGGGTGCGCAGGCTCGCGGAGATGCACCGTGCGCGCGGGCATCTCGTCACCGTGCGGGAGCTGCGGTACGTCGACACCGACCGCGTCGACAAGCTGATCGCCGATCTCGACACGGAATTCGGCGAGGCGGCGCAGCGGGCCGTCCGGTTCCTGCAGGGCGAGGACGCGTTCACGAGCTATCACGCCGAGGTCGACGGCCTCATCGAGGCGGCGGGCGCGATCTCGACCGTCGCCGAAGCGGTCCCGGTCGCCGAACGGCTGGACGAGCAGTCCGGCGGGCTCGAAGTCCTCACCGACGTCGTCGGCGGGCTGGAGATCGCGGACGCCGTGGTGCGGACGAAGATCCTCGAACGCGTCGGCGAGGTCATCGGCGCGGTCAACCGGGCTCGCGCGACCCTCGACGCGCGGCGCAAAGAACTGCTGGAGACCGAGGGCCGGGCCGAGTTCGCCGCCGAGTTCGCGCTGCTCGCGCAGGCCATCACCGGCGGTCTCGCGGTCGCGGACACGCCGGACCGCTGCGACGAGCAGCTCGGCAGATTGCTGCTGCAGCTGGAAAACCTCGAATCGCGGTTCGGGGAGTTCGACGACTTCCTGGCGTCGCTCGGCGAGAAGCGCACCGATGTCTACGAGGCGTTCTCCTCGCGCAAGCAGGCACTGCTCGACGAGCGGGCGCGCCGCGCGGACCGGCTGGTCGATTCGGCCGAGCGGATCCTCACGAGCGTGACCCGGCGGGTCGGCACGCTCGGCTCGGTCGACGAGATCAACACCTACTTCGCCTCCGACCCGATGGTCGCGAAGCTGCGCAGCGTCGTCGCCGAACTGCGTGAACTCGGCGATCAGGTGCGCGCCGAAGAGCTCGAAGGCCGCGTCAAGGCCGCGCGCCAGGAAGCCGGGCGCGCGCTGCGTGACAGGCTGGACCTCTACGGCGAGGGCGGCGAAACGATCCGCCTGGGCCGCAACACCTTCGCGGTCAACACTCAGGACATCGACCTCACCCTGGTGCCGCACGACGGCGGGATGAAGTTCGCGATCACCGGCACCGATTACCGTTCGCCGGTGCGGGATTCCGCGTTCGAGGAGACGCGGCCGTACTGGGACCAGCTGCTGGTCTCGGAGTCGGCCGAGGTCTACCGCGCCGAGTACCTGGCGACGTCGATCCTGGCCGAGCAGCCGGACTTGCAGGACGGCGATCTGCTGGATGTCGTCCGGCGTGCGGCGGGGGATCGGTACGACGAGGGTTACGCGCGTGGCGTGCACGACCACGACGCCGCCGCCATCCTGGCGGTGCTGGTGCGCCTGCGGTCCGCCGCCGGGTTGCTGCGGTATCCGCCCGCCGCCCGGGCCTCCGCCCAGCTGTTCTGGGCTTTCGGCGCCGAAGAGGCGGCGAAGTCCGCCTGGACCACGCGTGCCGCGTCGCTCTCGCGAGTGCGGGAGGCGTTCGGGCACACCACGGCGATCGACGCACTGGCACGGGAACTCGCCGACGCGATGGCCGCGTTCGCGACGTCCTCGGGGCTGACGCTGGATCTGGAACTGGCCGGCGAGTACCTGTTCGAGGAACTGGCCGACGCGTCGCCGGGGTTCGTCACCAGCGGTGGCGCGCGGACGCTGCTCGACAAGTTCCGGCTGGACCGCCGGAGCTTCGCCGAAGATCTGCGTGCGCTCGAAGATCTGGCGGATCGTCATCAGCTCGCCGAGGCATGGTTGCGATCCTTTGTGGACTCTACTGGTCTTTCTCGTGACGAACTCGCGGAGGCCGTCGCGATCGAACTGGCCGACCTGCCGCGATACGACTCTTCGGCCGAACTTTCGGCCACTGTGGACGGTCTGCTCGGCTCGCACCCGCGGATCGTCAACCGTTCACTGACCCTGCGGCTCGACGAGACACTCGCCAGGACTCGGCGATTCCGGCGCGATCGCGTCCCCGGTTTCCTTGCGTATCAACGGTTGCGCAACGACCTGGTGGCGGCCGAACGCGACAGGCTGCGGCTGGCCGAGTACAAGCCGAAGGTGATGAGCGCCTTCGTGCGCAACAGGCTCCTCGACGAGGTCTATTTGCCGCTGATCGGCGACAACCTCGCGAAACAGCTCGGCGCGACGGGCGACGCGCGGCGGACCGACCAGTCCGGTCTGCTGCTGCTCATCTCGCCGCCCGGCTACGGCAAGACGACACTCATGGAGTACGTCGCGAGCCGTCTCGGGCTGGTTTTCGTGAAGGTGAACGGGCCGGCGCTCGGACACGAGGTCACGTCGGTGGATCCGGCGGACGCGCCCAACGCGACGGCGCGGCAAGAGGTCGAGAAGATCTCGTTCGCGCTGGAGCAGGGCAACAACGTGCTGCTGTATCTGGACGACATCCAGCACACGTCGCCGGAACTGTTGCAGAAGTTCATTTCGCTCTGCGACGCGCAGCGGCGGATGGAAGGTGTGTGGGAGGGCCGGACGCGGACGTATGACCTGCGGGGCAAGCGGTTCGCCGTCTGCATGGCCGGTAACCCGTACACCGAGCAGGGCAAGCGGTTCCGGATCCCGGACATGCTCGCCAACCGCGCGGACGTGTGGAACCTCGGCGATGTGTTGTCGGGCAAGGAAGACCTGTTCGCGCTGAGCTACATCGAAAACTCGCTCACCGCCAACACCGTGCTGGCCCCGCTGGTCTCGCGGGAACGGTCCGATGTGGACGTTCTGGTGCGGCTAGCCCGCGGCGATGGCTCGGTGCGGGCGGATCAGCTGAAACACGCGTACTCGGCGACCGAACTGGAGCAGATCCTCGCCGTGCTGCGAAAACTGATCAAGGTGCAGCGGATCGTCCTGACGAACAACCAGGCGTACATCGCCTCCGCGGCGCAAGCGGACGCGTCCCGGGTCGAACCGCCGTTCCAGCTCCAAGGCTCGTACCGCAACATGAACAAACTCGCCGGCCGGATCGTGCCCGCGATGAACGACGCGGAGCTGGAAGCGCTGATCGACGACCACTACGCCGGCGAAGCGCAGACGCTCACTTCGGGCGCCGAAGCCAACCTGTTGAAGCTGGCCGAACTCCGCGGCCGTCTGAGCGACTCGCAGGCGCAGCGGTGGGCGGATGTGAAGGCGGCTTACCTGCGTGCGCAAGCGCTGGGCGGGGACGATGAGGACCCGATGAGCCGCGCTGTCGGTGCTGTGGGGCTGCTGGCTGATCGGGTGGGTGCGGTGGAGGCGGCTATTGAGCGGGCTTCGGAGCGGATGGTTGTGCGGGATGTGATGTAGGGCTTTTTGGGTTTTGACTGAGGCGGCCCATTGCCGGGAGACGGTGATGGGCCGCCGGTTTTGTTGCCATGGTGGACAGTCCTCGCGCTGAGGAGGCTCGTTGCCGAAAAACGGCGACGGCGTCTACGCGTCTTTCTCCATTGCTGGAATTGGTTTCACGTTATTGGCTGGTGATACTGATGTCGTGTGCGTTGCCGAAAATCGGCAATGCGTCTGCCGCTCGTGGGGTCGGGAATTGTCGGTGGTGGGTCGTATGTTCGTGGGGTGGATACTCATTCCGCGCCTGTGGCGCTCTTGGAAAGCCTCACCGATCCCGAGGTGCTGGCCGCGGTGAACGATGCCGCGATCCTGTTGGACGACAAGGATTCCGTCGCGTTGGCGCAAGCCGCGTCGGCCGGGATCGCACGCCTGGAAGCGGTCAGGTTCCGGGCGTTGGCGCAGCTGAACCGTCATCGTGAGGGCGTGCGGAGTGTGGCGCAGGAGGTCGCGTTCGCATTGTCTGTCACGGACAATCACGCGGGTGCACTGGTCGCCGCCGCGGACGCGCTGACCACCCGCCTGCCCCGCACGCTCAATCTGATGGACGAGGGAAAACTGGCTGGGTTCAGTGCGATGAAGGTCGCGACGGCCACCGCGTGGCTGTCCGACGAAGATGCCCGTGCGGTCGACGCCGTGCTGGAAGACCGGATCGGGGACAAGAACCCGGATCAGGTCCGGAAGGCGGCCAACCATGCTGCGAACACGATCGATCCCGAGGGCGCCGGTAAACGGGCCGAGCGGCATCGCGAAGGTCGTCGTCTCACGTTGCGGCAGGGCGAGACAGGGGTGGCGTCGATCGAGGTCGAGGATGGGCCGGTGGAGAAGGTCGCTGCTGCTTATCAGCGGATCGACCGCGAAGCACGCGCTCTCAGAACCGGTGGCGAGACTCGTACTCTCGACCAGTTACGGGCGGATGTCGCGCTCGATCTTTTGCTCGGCGGTCAAGGCGGGGCGAGCGAACGTAGCGAAGTGTTCCTGTACATGGATTTGTTCACCTATCTCGGCCTGAACGACGATCCGGCGGAGCTGGCGGGGCACGGCACGATCCCCGCCACGCTGGCCAGGGAGATCGCCACGGGTGGGAACAGTGTGCTGCGGCGGATCATCACCGATCCGCTGTCCGGGCAGATCCTCGATCTCGGCCGGGACAGGTACCGGCCCAGCGCGGGTTTGGCCGAGTTCGTGCGAGTGCGGGATCGTGAATGCCGAAGACCTGGCTGTCATCGTCCGGCGCAGGCGTGCGACATCGATCATGTGGTGCCGTGGCAGCACGGCGGGCATACCGCCGACACTGATCTCATCGATCTCTGCCGTCGAGATCACCGGTTGAAGGACGAACCCGGCTGGACCTACCACCTCGCATCCGACGGCACTCTGACGATCACCACACCCACCGGGCAGCGCTACGACAGCACACCACCGCCCCTGCACGAACCCCGTCCGGCAGTCGACGAGCCGCCACCGTTCTGAGCCGTCGCCGGAAAACGGCAACGGGGCTTCGGCGTTCCGGCCTGTCGCTGGAATACGGCGACAGGCGAGTTGTGTGTGACGGGGGCTGGACTTAGGGGTCGTAACAGAATGATCTTGGGGTGTGGTTTGATGCCGTGTCTCGGTGATCGTCTGTGAGGGGTGGGCTGGTGGGACAGCGGCGTCCGTGGGAGGTCGATGACGGTCTGTGGGAACGGATCGAGCCGTTGTTGCCGAAGGTGGAGCGTCGGTTCAGGCATCCGGGGCGTAAGCGGTTGGACGACCGCAAGGCGTTGTGCGGGATCATGTTCGTGCTCTATACCGCGATCCCGTGGGAGTTCCTGCCCCAAGAGCTGGGTTATGGGTCGGGTATGACGTGCTGGCGTCGGTTGCGGGATTGGACCGAGGCCGGGGTGTGGCAGCGGTTGCACGAGCTGCTGCTGGCGGAGCTGCACGCGGCGGGCCAGCTGGACTGGTCACGGGCAGCCGTTGATGGATCGCATGTGCGGGCGTTAAAAGGGGGCCGAAAACCGGCCCCAGCCCGGTCGATCGAGCCCGTGTCGGGTCGAAACACCATGTGATCACCGACGGAACCGGTATTCCTTTGGCGGCCACCCTGACCGGCGGGAACCGGCACGACGTCACCCAGCTGATGCCGCTGATCCACGCGATCCCAGCCGTGCGGGGCCGCCGTGGACGGCCCCGCCGGCGGCCACAACGGCTCTACGCCGACCGCGCCTACGACCACGACAAGTACCGCAAGCTTGTCCGCGCCGCGGGAATCACACCTCTCATCGCCCGCCGAGGCCAGGAACACGGCTCCGGCCTCGGCGTCCACCGCTGGGTCGTCGAGGGCGCCTTCGCCCTGCTGCACTGGTTCCGGCGGCTACGCATCCGCTGGGAGATCCGCGACGACATCCACGAAGCCTTCCTCACCCTCGGCTGCGCCATCATCTGCTGGCGCAGACTCAAAGCCCACTCAATCTGTTAGGACCCCTTAGTCGGAGCTGAGAAGTCCCGCTGTTCCGGTGCGTTGCCGAAATGCGGCAACAAGCGGGTCATGCGCAGAGGATTGGACGTTCGCCTGAAGCTGTCAACTCACACCGTCCGAAGCGTCACCGGAAAGCGGCGACGGGGCAATCGCCAACAGCTCAACACCCCAACCCTCAACACCCCAAAGCCGCCAACTGCCCCACCGTGAGCCGTTCCACCAAAGGAACCGCCCGATACTCCCCACCACGGCAATCCACCCGCACCGGCCCGGCGATATGTGGATGTTCCTCCACCACAAGCAAAGCCGCCGCAACCCGATCAAGCGACCATCCCAGCGCGTCCGCGAGGGCCGAAACGGAAAGCGCGCGGCCGGCATGCAGAAGGGCGGCGAGTACGGTCAAGGCGTCACCGGCGAACACCGCGACCCGGTCGTCGAGCATGATTTCGTTGATACGCGCGTGAAATCGGGAGAGGTCGTCCATGCGGGCGCCCGCGGGGGTCGAGGTGCCGAGGACTTCGGCGCCCCGGCGTGAGACCCGCACCCATTCCTGATTGGACCGGACGCTTTCGTTCCACACCCGTTGCGGCATTTCCTCGTCGATGACGTAGCGCTCGCGCCGTCCGTCCCGTTCCCGCCGGAGCATCGCCTGGGATTCGAGGTAGGCGACGGCGTTCGAGATCGACGCCGGGCTGACCTGGAGCCGCTGGGCGAGTTCGGCGGCGCTGAGTACGCCGTTGTCGCTGACGGACAGGCACGCGAGCAGCCGCGCGGTCATGCGGGGGAGGCCGGTCGCGACGATCATCTCGGCGAACTCGGTTTCGAAGGCGCGGACGGCTTCGGGGTCGCGGCCGTAGCCGTTTTCGACGACGGGCACAGCACGCGGCTGGGGTTTGCCGCGACGCGCGCGTTCTCCGGTCACCCTGGTCGCTTCTTCGGCGCGGTAGCCGGCTTGGCCGCTGTTGCGCGCGACCTCACGGCTGATCGTCGACGTCGGACGCCCGAGCCGCCGGCCGATCTCGGCGTAACCGAGGCCGTCCTTGAGCCAGGTCGCGATCAGCCGACGGTCCTCCTGGGTCAGTCTGCCGCCCGGCATGGGCACCTCCTGTGCGTTCACCCGCAGATCATTGCAACGTGCCGTTGCATTCACCGACAAGATCGTTGCAACGATTTACGGAAATCTACCAGCAAGAACGGCAAAAAAGCCAGTCCGTAGCTTTGAAGAGAATCTGAATGCAACGTAGCCTTTGGGCATCGGTAAAAACTGGGAGGAACAGAAATGACCACCTCGGTCCCACATCTCACCGAGCTGCCCCTGGAACGCCCGAAGGGCTGCCCGTTCGACCCGCCCGCCGAGCTCGGGACGCTGCGTGACGAGCACCCGCTCGTCCGGCTGACGTTCCCCGACGGGCACGAAGGCTGGCTCGCGACCGGCCACACGATCGCGCGGGCGGTCCTCGCGGATCCCCGGTTCAGTGCCCGGCAGGAGCTGATGCACTCGCCGCTGCCGGGAGCGGCCGCGATGATGGAGATGCCGCCCGCGGCGCCGGGGATGTTCATCAAGATGGACGATCCCGAACACGGCCACTACCGCAAGCTGCTCACCGGCAAGTTCACCGTCCGCCGGATGCGGCTGCTCAGCGAGCGGGTCGAGCAGGTGACCACCGAGTACCTCGACGCGATGGAGCGCCAGGGAACGACGGCCGATCTGGTGCCCGCCTTCGCGCAGCCCATTCCGGCGCTGATGATCTGCGAGCTGCTCGGCGTTCCCTACGAGGACCACGAGTTCTTCCGCCGCAACGTCATGCCGCTGAACCTGCCGGACGCTTCGGCCGAGGAGCAGGGAGCCGCCATCGACGCGTTGGGGCAGTACCTCTACAAGCTCATCGTGGCGAAGCGGGCCGAGCCGACCGATGACATCCTCGGCGAGCTGACGACCACGGAGCTCACGGACGAGGAGCTGACCAGCATCGCATTCCTCTTGCTGGGAGCCGGACTCGACACCACGGCCAACATGCTCGCGCTGGGCACCTTCGCTCTTCTCCAGCACCCTGACCAGCTCGCGGCCCTGCGCGAGGACCCGGAGCTCATCGACGGCGCGATCGAGGAACTGCTGCGCTACCTGACCATCACGCACACCGGGGCGCGCACCGCGCTCGAAGACGTCGAGATCGGCGGGCAGCTCGTCAAAGCCGGGGAAGCGGTCGCGCTTTCGGCCCAGGCCGCCAACCGCGATCCGCTGAAGTTCCCGGAACCCGACCGGCTCGACATCCGGCGGAACGCAGCCGGGCACGCCTCTTTCGGGCACGGGGTGCACCAGTGCCTCGGTCAGCAGCTCGCGCGTGTGCAGATGAAGGTCGCTTTCACCGGGCTGCTCGCCCGGTTCCCGAAGCTGCGCCTGGCCGTTCCGGCCGACGAGATCCCGATGCGGACGGACTCCGACATCTACGGGGTGTACGCGCTCCCGGTGGCCTGGAGCTGATCGCGATGAGGCTCGAAGTGGACCGGGAACGCTGTGTGGGCGCCGGAATGTGCGTGCTGACCGCGCCGGAGGTGTTCGCGCAGGACGAGGAAGACGGCCGGGTCCGGTTGCTGGACCGCGATCCGGCGGAGATCGGCGACGCCGTGCAGTTGTGCCCGGCCGCGGCGATCACGGCGAACGCCTGAAGAACACCCAAGCCAGGGGGTGCCGGGCGGGCACCCCCTGGCGCGGGGATCAGCCGATTTCCGCGAGAACCTTGCCCGCGTCGGCGCTCTGGACGGCGGTGCCGGCGTAGAGCTGCTGGACCCTGGCCTTCTCCTGGGCGTTGGGGTTCACGTTGGCGCAGCTGACGCCGCCGGTCGAGCCGGACATCAGCGACGAGCACGGCCCGGGCTTCACGTCGGGCAGGCCGAGGCTGTGGCCCAGTTCGTGCGACGCGATGCGGGTCTTGTTGTAGCCCTGCTGGACGGCCTGCCTGCCGTACCACACGGTGACCGTGCCGCTCGGGCGAACGGGGCCGAGGGTGGCGCGCGGCCAGCCGTTGTCGGCGATGATCCGGATGTTGACCCGCTGGCCCGGCGTCGCCTTCACGAGACGGACGTTGGTGACGTTGGTGTTCCAGACGTTGACGCCGGCGGCCACCGCGTCCTTGAACTCCGCGGCCTGGCTGTCGTCGTAGGTCAGGGTGGTCGCCATGATCTCGGCGGCACCCGCGGAGGGTGCCGTGAGCACCGAGATGGAGAGCGCGGCGCCGGTGAGCACCGCGGCGAAGGTACGTCGAAGCACGTTTGAACTCCTCGCGTCTAAGGCGTGCTGGAATTTCGGAGCAGTGTCGACACTGAACCTGTCGAAGCGCTCGGGGTACCCGCCGATAGTCGTCTGTCGTTAACCATGATCTTGACGCGACCGGAAGACTGTGCCGTTATGACGACGGCACGTTTCACCGGACACGAAGAACCGATCCTCGCGGTCGCGGTGAAGGGAAACCGGCTGGTCACCGGGGGCGCGGACCGGACGGTCCGGGTCTGGGACCTGGAGACGGGGAAGCAGCGATTCACGCTGAGCGGCCATGATCGGCCGGTCCTGGCGGTGGGTATCTCGGGTCAGTACGTGGTCGGTTGCGATGGGGCGACGGTGCGGCGCTGGCGGATCACCGGCGCCGAGGCGCATCCCCCGGAGGTCCAGACCACGAAGCGGGCCGTGGCGGTCGCGGTGGGCAAGGATGCCGTGGTGTCCGGCGCGGGGAGCGCCGTCGAGGTCCGGCGGCTGGACGGCGGGACGGTGCGCGGTCTGCGCACCGGCGGCCCGGAGATCGAATCGGTCGCGGTGACCCCGGACGGCGGGTTCGTCGTCGCCGGGGACGATGCCGGCGGCGTGCGGCTGTGGAACGGGAAAGTCGTTTCCCACTACCGGTTCGGCGGGGTGGGCGCGATCCACGTGATCGCGATCTCGCCCGACGGCGAGCAGGTGCTGTCCGCCGACGGGGAGACGGTCCGGTTGTGGCGGCGCAAGGGCGATTCCGCCCTCGTCTTCCCCGCGCACACCGGGGTGGTGCGGGCGCTGGCCTTCGGGGTGGACGGCAAACTCGTGCTCTCGGGCGGTTCCGACGGCGAGGTCCGCGTCCGCGAGATCGACGACCCGCGGGAGTACACGCTCCTCGAGGGACATCAAGGGAACGTCTGGGCGATCGCCTGCACCGCGGGCAACGAGAAGGTCGTCACGGTCGGGGACGACCGCACGATCCGGGTGTGGGACCGCTTCGGCAACCAGATCGACGGCACCGGTTTCGTCGAGCCCAAACCGGGCCGGGCGCGGCCGCGGATCACGCCCGACGTCGAAAGTCCGGTCGACCTGATCGGCTTCCACGACGACGTGCGCACCCTCGCCGCGGTCATCGCCGACCGTGAGACCAGCCCGCCCCTGTGCGTCGCGCTGCTGGGGCCCTGGGGCTCCGGCAAATCGAGTTTCGTCCGGCAGGTGACGGACCGGGTGGCCGAGCTGGCCACCCGGTCCCGCGGCGACGCCGCCAACAGCGTGTTCGCCGGTGAGATCCGGCAGATCCGGTTCAACGCCTGGCAGTATCACGACGACCATCTGTGGGTCGGCCTGGTGGACCATCTGTTCCGCAACCTCGGCGCACCCGAGGCGCATGCGGACGCCGGTGAGGTCCACGCCGAACGCGAAGCGTTGCGGACCCGGCTCGCGGGGCTGAAAGCCGTCAAGGCGGACTCTCCGCTCACGTGGCGTTGGCGGCTCTTGGTGTCCGGGGTGGACCGCGCCGAACGACGGCGGCGACGGCTCGCGGTGGCGGGCTACGCGCTGGCCGGAGTGCTCGGCATCGCCATGGCGATCACCGGCTGGGCGTTGTGGCACAACGCGATCCTCGCCGCCGCAGGTGCCGTCGTCGCGCTCGGTGCCGTGCTGACCCCGGCGCTCACCACCGCCAGGGCCGCGCTCGCGCCGGTGAAGTCCACATTGGACAAACTGCGGCACGATGTCGACAAGCGCGCGGAACGGTTCGAGACCGAGGTGCGGGAGACCGAGGAACGGCTTCGGCGGCTGGACGCGGCCGGCAGGCTCGGCGATCTGATCGAAGAGGCGAAGTCCGGCCGATACGGGGACTATCAAGGGGTTTTCGCCCGGGTCCGGGAGGATCTCGCGGACCTGAGCGCCGATCTGGCCGACGCGCGGGAACAGTGGCTGCGGGCGGGCGGGAAGGGCAAGCCGCCGCTGGAACGGATCGTGCTCTACATCGACGACCTCGACCGCTGCCCGCCGTCGAAGGTGATCGAGGTGCTGGCCGCGGTCCATCTGCTGCTGGCCCTGCCCGCGTTCGTCGTGGTGGTGGCCGTCGACCCGCGATGGTTGCGGCGCTGCCTCGACCAGCACCACGAAGAGCTGTTCGGCGCGGGGGAGTCGAGCCGGACCGAGTATCTCGACAAGATCTTCCAGATCGTGTTCGCCTTGCGCCCCATGGGAAGCGCGGCGGACGAACTCATCGACGCCCTGATGCCGATCGAGGAACGGGGACCGCGGGCATCCGCGCACGAAGAATGGCCGGAGGACGAGAGCGCCCCCGAACGCGGTGAACAGGTGGAGGTCGTGGTCCAGGACACCGCCCCGCCGACGTTCTACAACATGCGGCCGGATCGGTTGCGGCTCACCGAGGTCGAACGCGATTTCGTCCACGTGCTGCGGAAGAAACTGCACACGCCGCGCGAGATCCGGAAGCTGGTCAACCTCTACCGGCTCGTCCGCATCGGCATCCCGGACGCGGAGCTGGAGGCGTTCGTCGCCGGCCCCTATCGCGCCGTGCTCGTCCTGCTGGCCCTGCTGGTCGCCGATCCGGAGGCGGCGCGTGCGACGTTCATCGCGCTTTCCGGCGAAGAATCGTCGCGCGACGCCTTTCCACCTGAATGGCGGCTAGACGTCGAATCCTTCGATGATCTACAGGTTTATCGGAATTGGGTGGGCACGCTCGCGCGCTTCAGTTTCGAAACCTACGATCTGGTGACCGAGGAGACGGAACCGGGATTCACGTTGTAGCTACACTTGCCCGCTACGACGGCTAGGGGGCGGCGCATGCGGAGATCAGGCTGGCTTTCGCTCGTCTTCGGCGCGCTCGTCGGGACGCTCGTGATCGTCCTGCTCGCGACCACGGTCACCGCGCCGTCGAACGCGTCCAGGTCCGACTGCGTCCGGCTGGTCACCAGTTCCTCGACGGAGAAGGGCGATCTGATCGCCGAACTGGCCGCGCGGTACAACGAGACCGGCCGGACGTTCGACGGCGGCAAGTGCGCGAAGGTCGACCCGCACAAGAAGACCTCGGGCGCCACGCTCGACCTCATCGCCGACGGCTGGAACGACATCGACCAGCACCAGCCCGAGCCTCAGGTCTGGATGCCGAGTTCCTCGCTCTGGCTCGATCTGCTGCGGCAGCGAGGGAAGGGCGAGCGGATCAAGGCCGGGCCGAAGACGTCGCTCGCGACCAGTCCGATGGTGATCGCGATGCCGGAACCGATGGCCAAGGCGATGGGCTGGCCGGAAAAGACCCTCGGCTGGAATGACGTCCTGCAGGTGAACCGGGACGGTGGCTGGGCCTCGAAGGGCGCGGAGTACGCGAAGTGGGGCAACTTCACGCTCGGCAAGGACAATCCGCGGCGGTCGACGTCCGGGCTCGCGGCGACCATCGCGACCTACTTCGCCGCGACCGGCGGCGACTACGGCAAGATCGGGACCGCGGAGACCGTGCAGTTCGTCCGCGGGATCGAGGCGTCGGTCGCCTACTACAGCGACGATTCGGTGGCCTTCCTCAAGACGCTGTACGACGAGGACCGCAAGAAGCCCACGCCCTACATCAGCGCGATGGCGATGCAGGAGCAGATGGTCTACCTCTACAACCGCGGCGTGCCGACCGGGGATCCGGCGCAGCTGAACGCGAACCCCGTCGCCCCGCTGCGCCCGCTGGTCGCCGTGCACCCCAAGGAAGGGACGATGCTGATCGACCACCCCTTCCTGACCACCGCGAGCGCGTCGCCGGAGCAGCAGGCCGCCGCCGATGACTTCTACGCCTTCCTGCGGGAAGAGGGGCAGCAGAAGCGGTTCCGCGATCTCGGGTTCCGCGACCCGGATGGCAGGCCGGGGCCGGATCTGGCCGGGATCGTGGGCACCCAGGGGACCCAGGAACCCCCGAAGATCGGCGTCCCCACCGGCGAGCAGATCCAGAAGATGCTGGACGGCTGGGAGTACACGCAGCGGCGCGGCCGGATCCTGCTGGTGCTGGACCTGTCCGGTTCGATGAACGAGCCGTTCGACAAGAACCGCAAGGACAAACCGTATTCCGAGAGCCGCATCGCCCTGCTGAAACCCGCGATCCGGAAACAACTCGAGTACCTGCATCCCGAGGACGAGGTCGGGCTGTGGACCTTTTCGGACGGGTACGAGGAGAAGATGCCGATCGGCAAGGTCAAGAACGTCCGCGGCCCGATGCTCCAGCTGGTCGAGAACCTGACCCCGAGAGGGGACACGGCGCTGTACCAGACGGTGATGGCGGCCAACGACAAGATGCGGCGGGAGTTCGATCCGAACCTGATCAACGCCGTCGTCTTCCTGACCGACGGAGAGAACACCGAAGCCGGGACGAAGGAGCAGGTGCTGCAGAACGTCGACGCCGATCGGCTGGACAACTCCGTCCGGATCTTCACCATGGCCTACGGCGCGCAGGCCGACAGCCGCGTCCTCGACGAGATCGCGCAGAAGTCCAAGGCCCGCAGCTATCAGGCCGTCGACCCGTACGGCATCGACAAGATGTTCGTCAACGTCTTCAGCAACTTCTGACATGGCCGAGTACGACAACCGGCCGTTCCACGTCGTCGCGGTGGTGCTGGGCCTGATCGCCGGGATGATCGGCCGCGCCGTGACCTACCCGCATCCGCAGGCCTGGCTCTTCGGCGCGGCCGCCGCGCTGGCCGTGCTGGTCCCGGCCGAAACCGCGTTCTTCGTGCTGAACGGCCGACGACGGAAGCCGGTGCGGGAGGCGCGGGAAAAGAAGCGTGCGCCGCAGCCCGTCCGGCACGATCACTTCAGCCTGCTCGGCCGGGCGCTGACGGCCATCGAAACGCTGCGGCCGGGCGAAACGGAGCTTTCCGGAGCCTTCCGGCGGGCGGCGGCGCGACTCGAAGAGCACAAGAACCGGAACACTCCGGAAGTCGACGAGCTGAGGGACGAGACGAGCCAGATCACCGACAGGCTGGAGCGGCACGTGCGGGACGGGACCCCGGTCGGGGTGGTGCTCGTCCAGCGGATGAGGCTGTACCAGGAAAGGCTCGAAGTCGCTCTCGCGGCGGTCGAACCGGGGTGAGTGTTCGGTGCCGAACAGACTACGGCCGTGCGCCATGCTGATCTGACAGCATGCCGTTGATCGGGCGCCGGGTTGTCGAGGGCGTGGAACATGTGGTCGTGCCGGTGGAGCACCGGTTCAGCCTGGAGGAGGCCGTGCTGGCGGTGATGGCCGCCAAAAGCACCGTGCGGCCCGCTCCAGGGATCAAGGTCGCTCCGCTGAAGGTGTCGGAGGTACGGTCAGCGCTGCTTTATGCGGCGAAGCACGCCGATAGGCGACACCAGATCGTGGACAGCTATTTCGTCGAGGCCGAAGACGGGCCGTTGCACCGGTTGGCCGAGTGGATCAGATCGGAACTGGTCCGGCTGGGCATCTTCACCACCCACGACGGTTCCGCCGCCGGATCGGGTGGCCGACTCGGTTACTCTCCGCGATAGGTGTTCACGACTGCCTGGGAGGGTGTTTCGTGGGTTTGGGCCAAGAGGCCGCCGAAGAGAGAGAACGTCCGTTCCTGGAGCGACTGGACGAACCCGTCCGCGCCCGGTTGCTGGAGATGGGGACCCCGCAGACCTACGAGGCCAGACAGGCGCTGATGCGGGCGGGCGAGCCCGGCGACTTCGTCATGTTGCTGCGGTACGGCTACGTGAAGGTGACCAGCGCGGATCGGATGGGCGCGACGGTCATCCTCGACGTCGGCGTGCCCGGCGATCTGCACGGCGAGATCGCGGTGATCGCGGGCGGTATCCGGATGGCCGACGTGGTCGCCATCGAGGAGGTGCACGTCCGGCGCATCGCGGCGAGCGAGTTCAACCGGTTCCTGCTGGATCATCCGGCGGCGATGCGCGAAGTGCTCGTCAGCGTCGCCCGGCGGTTCGTGCTCGCCCAGCGTCAGCGGACCCAGTCGTGGAAACCGCAGGCGGTGGCGAGGGTCGCGACCCGGCTGGACTACCTGGTCGACGTCTGTGGCATCCGGACACCCGCCGGCTGGCGCATCGGGATCCCGTTGAGCCAGGACGAACTCGCGCAGTTCATCCCGATGGGCCGGACCATGGTCGCGCAGGCGCTGGACAAACTCCGGAAGGCGGGAGTTGTGGCCAGTTCGCGCCGTGCGATCACCGTCATCGACCGCGAGGCATTGCGGGTGATCACGGAAAAAGGTGTGACTTAGCTCACTGGCGTTGACCATCGCGAGGTCACGTTTTGTTCGGTTCCGAACAGAACTTCCGGTGAGGAGTGGGAACACTGCTTCCTGCCGCCAGTTTTCACCGATCAGGGGAGGGGTCGCAGAGATGCAGGTGCTGACCTCAGGCCGATACAACGCGCACACCCACGCCGTGCTTTCCGTCGACATCGTCGGTTCGTCCAAGGCCAGCGACGACCTGCTGGACCCGATGAAGACCGAGATGGAAACGCTGGTTTCCCGCTCGTTCAACGCGGTGGGGCTCGCCCCGGGGGAAGCGCGTCACTTCCGGGAGACCGGGGATGGGCTGATGGTCGCGTATCCGGACCACGCCGTCGGGCAGCTCTGCGAGGTCGCGTTCCACCTGGACCATCTGCTCCGGACCCGTAACCGCTACGCCAGGGTGCCGATGCGGGCACGGGTGGCGGTCCACATGGGACCGATGGCGGACAACCACCGCTACCACCGCACGTACATCACGCTGACCCGGCTGCTGTGCGCCTCGACCTTCAACGACGCCGTGGGCTACTGGTGCCGTTCGGATCCGACGGGCGACAAGTTCGGCGCCGGGATGATCGTCTCGCAATCCGTGTGGCGCAACGTGGTCGAGCCGTTCGGGGTCGCGCTGGTCCCGCCCGCCCGCTGCGCCCGGATCAGCGTCACCACCCCGGACTTCGCCGACAGCGCGTGGATCCACTTGCCCGGCTTGGACGCGGAAGCGGTCCTCGCCGAACTGAACCCCGCCGTCGCGGTGCCGCTCGTGTTCGACCGGGTGAGCCGGTTGTCCACGACGGCCTGACCCAGACCGGGCGGTCCGGTTTCCAGGGAGGGAAAACCGTATCGCTCGCCGGTTCCCGGCCCGGTACCCCTACGCCGGGCCGGGAACCGGACCCCCGGCGCGGGGGGTGGGGGCGCGGGTCATCCCCGCCGCGCCCTCTCGCAGAGACCTCGTGAGTGGCGAGGACGGTTCTAACCGTCCTCGCCACTCACGAGTTTGAGTCACTGTCGGCAGCGTTTACCGCTGTTGATGCACCTCACCAGCTGGTTCATCAGCCGCTGCGACATGACGTTCGCGAAGTCGTCGTGGTCGGAGCGCGGGTTGTGCTTCTCCTGAGCAAAGGCGTCGACCGCGTACTGCCCGGCGGCCTGGATGTTCGACGGGATGTTGTACACCAGCGTGATCCGCAGCTGCGGCACGTTCTTGAAGCCACGCGGGCATTTCCCGTTGCGGTCGGAGAACACGATATGCGTGCGGTGGTTCGCGCTGTCGGTGTTCTTCCCGTCCCAGCAGTTCGGGAACGAGTGGACGCGGGTGACCTTGCTGCCCCGCGGGCAGATCGGGTACAGCTCGGTGAGCCGGTCCTCGAAGCCGGTGCAGGTCCAGCTCGGCCGGGCGTTGGCCGGGCCGTTGGTGCTCTGCTTGGCGTCGCCGTAGAGCACGCGCAGGAACTTCGGCATCGCGACGACACGGCGGGCGCCGCCGCTGGTGAAGGTCAGGTCGACCTTCTCGGCGCGCTGGATCTCGCCTTCGTTGTTGCCGATCTCGTTGTTGTCGTTGACGCCGGGCAGGTCGGCCGCCTTGCCGTCGGACTTCTTCTTCTCGGCGTCACCGGCGGCGTTGACGTTGCTGTTGTCGCCGCCGTTGTCGAGACCGCCCTTGCCGTTCTGCTTCACGGCACAGCCGGCGAGCTGGTCTTCGTTCTTCGCGACCGGCTGGCCGGCCTGCCGCATGGTGTCGCCGATCTGCTTGATCGACGGCTTCCGCTTGTTCTTCAGCTCGTCGAGCACTTGGCCGGCTTGTTTTCCTTGCGCCAGCTGGTTGTTCGCGTTCTCGGACTCCCGGTCGAGTTTGTCGAGGTTCTCGTCGATCGCGGGCACGGCCTGGTCGGGGACTTCGCTGAGTTCACTGAGTTCGCTGGCGACGTCGGGGCAGTCGACCTGGGCGGCGGCCTCGTCCTTGGCGGCGTCGACGCGATCGGCGGCGAGTTTCTCCTCGTTCGCGGCCTCGTTCTCTTCCTCTTCCTCGGTGTTGATCCGGATCACCGGCCAGAAGTAGGCCGACTTGTCCCCGTTCTTGCAGGTGGTGCCCGCGCGCAGCAGGCTCTTGTTGTTCGAATCCGCGTTGGTCGAAAGGTTCCCGACGTAGTCGTGCAGATGCTCGGCTCCATTGCGGACGCCGGGCTGCGCGATGAAGTTGTCGCCGTTGAAGTGGCCGTTCTCGTTGCGGCCGCAGTCCACGGTGAACGTCCCTCGTGCGCCTCGTTTCGCGAGGTCGAGGTTGACGTTGTTGCCGCGGGGGACCTTCGTGATGTCGATGAAGAACGACTTGTCCGCGCCGTCGGCCCTGGCGGCGTCGGGGGTTCCGGTCGTGGTGACCACGACGATCCCGCCGACGGCGATGGCGAAGGCGGTGGCGCCCGTGGCGACCTTGGTGCGGCGCGCCATGCGGTGGCGGCCGGCGGATCTTTGGTTACGGGGCATGAACTTGTTCACCTCGTTCGGTGTCGTTGCCCGGAGCCCGGGGGATGCGTCGCCGGGAGTGCCGGCGTCACTGACTCCGTGTTGGCTGAAACGGCCCCGAACGAGAGGCGGTTCAAAAAGCGATCTCGCCGTTATGCTTTCGTTACCTTTCGGCGGTGGTGGTAGGCGAGCCCCAGAACGATGGTGATCGGTCCCCACAGGGCGAGTGGCGCGGTGCAGATCGCGGCCAGCGTTTCCCAGCCCGCGTTGACGTAAGCGACGTTTTCGGCGACGCCGAACAGGCCGAGCCGATGGCCGTCACCGAGGGGGATCGAGCTGAAGAGCGCTGTGAGAATCAAGCCGCCGACCACGGCGGGGACGGCTGCCGCAAGGGGCCGGACGGGTTTGCCGCCGAGGAACGGGATCCAGCGGGGCACCACTTCGCCCCAGCCCCGGACCAGCCCGATGGCCAGGAGCGCGATCACTTCGGAAAGCACACTGAGCGTGAGGACGTACGGGACGCTCAGCCAGTAGTCCGGCATCTCGCGATCGTGGATCTGGCCCATTTCGAAATGCACGGCGAAGGGCAGCCGCCACAGGCACGAAGGCAGGAGGAGCCAGGGGAGCGCGTAAGCCAGGCGCATCGCCCAGCGGGGAACCGGTCGTTCGGTGTCACTGACGGCCGGAGGACGATGAAGGATCTGCATGAGGCCGATCCTGTCGCCGTGAGGCGCCGGAAAGATCACTCGCGCGGACAAGTTCCCTCCTTCCGGAGAGGGAGAAAGGCCCGGCCTCGGGGCAGTCGAGGCCGGGCCGGGTTCCCGCTGGTCAGGCGTCGACCTTGTCCTTGGGCTCCGCCTCGGGAGCGGTGGGACGGGCAGGAAGGAAACGCTTGATCACCGGGAAGAACAGGATCACCAGGATGATCACGTAGACCACGATCGCGAACGGCGTGTTGACCAGCCCGGTCAGCGAGCCGTCACTGAGCTGCAGCGCGCGCCGCATCTGCTGTTCGGCGGCCGGGCCGAGGATCACGCCGATGATCGCCGGCAGCACCGGCAATCCGTAGCGGCGCATCGCGAACCCGATCAGGCCGATCACGAACATCACCAGCAGGTCGAAGATGTCCGCGTTGACCGCGTACGCGCCGACACTGGCGAAGAACAGGATGCCCGCGTAGAGGTACGGCCGCGGGATGCGCAGCAGCTTCGCCCACAGCGGCGCCAGCGGCAGGTTCAGCACCAGCAGCAGCGTCAGGCCGACGAACAGCGAGGCGATCAGGCCCCACACCAGCTTCGACTCGCGTTCGAACAGCAGCGGACCCGGCTGGATGCCGTACTGCTGGAACGCCGCCAGCATCACGGCCGCGACCGCGGTGGTCGGCAGGCCCAGCGTCAGCATCGAGACCAGCGTGCCCGCCGCCGAGGACGACGCGGCCGCTTCCGGACCCGCGACGCCTTCGATGGCGCCCTTGCCGAATTCGTCCTTGTGCTTCGACAGCCGCTTTTCGGTCAGGTACGAGAGGAACGTCGGGATCTCCGCGCCGCCGGCCGGGATGGCGCCGAACGGGAACCCGATCACCGGACCGCGCAGCCACGGCTTCCAGGTCCGCTTCAGATCGGCGCGCGAGAGCCACGGCCTGCCGACCGGGATCGGCTTGAAGGTGTTGCGCCGCAGATGCGCGGCCACCCACAGCGACTCGCCGACGGCGAACAGCGCGACCGCCACGATCACCACGTCGATCCCGTCCGCCAGATGCAGCGAACCGAAGGTCAGGCGCGACTGACCGGTCATCTCGTCCAGGCCGACGAGCCCGATGGTGAGGCCGATCAGCAGCGACGCGACACCGCGGATCCGCGAGTTGCCGAGCACCGAGGTGACCCCGATGAACGCCAGCACCATGATCGCGAACAGGTCGGGCGCGCCGATGTCGACCGCGTACTTCGCGATGATCGGCGCCAGCAGCACCAGCGCCATCGTGCCGAGGATGCCGCCGACGAAATGCCCGATCGCGGCCGCCGCCAGCGCCTGGGCGCCGCGGCCCTTGCGTGCCATGGGGTTTCCGTCGATCGCGGCGACCACGGAGAAGCTCTCACCCGGGGTGTTCAGCAGGATCGACGTCGTCGAGCCGCCGAACATGCCGCCGTAGTAGATGCCGGCGAACATGATGAACGCCGCCGTCGGCTCCATGCCGTAGGTCACCGGCAGCAACAGGGCCACCGCCATCGCGGGGCCGATCCCCGGCAGCACCCCGATCGCGGTGCCCAGCAGCACACCGAGCGCGGCGAGCGCGAGGTGCGTCGGGGTCAGCGCGGTGCCGAACCCGTCGATGAGTTGCTGCAGCATCAGAACACCTCCATCAACGGGCCACCGGGCAGCGGGACACCGAGCAGGTTGTTGAAGATCAGGAAGGTCACGACCGACATGCCCGCCGCGATCAGCGGATCACGCACCAGGTTGCGGCTGCCGAGGGCGAACGCCGCGCCCCAGAACAGGATCGCGCCCGAGATCGGGAACCCGACGAGGCCGATCAGCGCCGCGTTGGCGAGGAAGGCACCGCACAGCAACAGAACCGTGCGCATGTCGGCGGGTGCGGTGAGGTCGATGTCCTCGCCGCCCTCGGCCTCGCCCTTGCCGCCGCGCAGGACGTCGCGCGCCAGCAGTACCGCGACGATCAGCAGCAGCGAGCCGACCAGGACCGGGACCGCCTTCGGCCCGACGGGACCGCGCTGGGCGAAGTCGGTAGGAATGCTCAGCGCGTCGGTCAGCACCAGCACGCCGAGCACCACGAGCACCACGCTCACGCCGAGTTCGGAGCGCCCTTTCAGCCACGTGGTCATGCCAGACCCAGCTCTTTCAGCACCGTTGCCACTCGAGTGTTCTCCTCTTTGAGAAACGAACCGAACTGCTCACCTGGCGCGAACGCGCCGGTCCATCCGTTGCGCTGCAAGGCTTCCTGCCACTGCGGCGTCTTCTGCAACCGCTCGAACAGGCTCACCAGCTTCGCCCGGTCCGACTCGGTGATACCCGGCGGCGCGACGATGCCGCGCCAGTTCGTGAACTTCACGTCCACACCGGACTCCGTCAGCGTCGGCGCGTCGATCCCGGGGAGCCGCTTCTCGCTCGTCACCGCCAGGACCCGGAGCGTGCCCGCCGCGATCTGGTCGCGGTACTCGCCGACACCGGAGACGCCGAACGCGACCTTGCCGCCGAGTACCGAGGCGAGCAGTTCGCCGCCGCCGTCGTACTGGACGTAGTTGACCGTCTTCGGCGCGAGCCCGATCGCCTTCGCCATCAGCATCGGCGCCAGGTGGTCCGGCCCGCCGGGGGACGAGCCGCCGCCGACCTGGACCGCGCCCGGGTCCCGCTTCCAGGCGTCGAGCAGCTGGCCGATGTTCTGGTACGGCGAATCCTTGCCGACCACGACGATGTCCGACTCTTCGATCAGCTTCGCCACCGGTGTGGTGTCGAGCAGCGAAGACGGCGACTTGTTCGTGAACACGCTGCCGACGACACCGAGCCCCATCGACATGACGAGTTTGCCGTTGCCGCGTTCGGCCACCGTGCGGCCGAGACCGACCGTGCCGCCGGCGCCGGGGAGGTTGAACACCTCCGCGTTGCCGAGCAGGTCGGCGTCCTCCATGGCCTTGGTCGCGGTCCGCGCCGTGATGTCGTAACCGCCGCCGGGCGCGTTGGGCACGAGTACCCGCAACGACCGGATCTGCGAGCCCTCGTCGGCCTCGCTGCCCGGGGTGAGCAACGGTGGCACCAGCAAAACGGCGACGAGCGCCGCCGCGATGGCCAACCAGCTACTGGGCTTCACTGTGATCCCCGCCTCTCTGCCGCGTGGTTGGACATGTTGCACTCGTGTAAACAGAGATGTCTCGCTTAGACGCCTAAGGGTTCTTTTGTTCTTTGTGGTCACGAGGAGGTGGCGATGGGTGCTCGGGGTTCCTTGGCCCGCCAGCTCCTCGTGTGGCAACTGGTAGTCGTCAGCTGCCTACTCTGCGCGGTGGGCGTGCTGGCCGTCGTCCAGGCGGGGAACAACTTCCGCACGACCGAGGGACGCCGGGCGCTGTCGGTCGCGGAGAGTGTCGCCGCGCAGGGCATCGTGGGCGACCTCGACAACGGCCCGTGGGAGCTGAACGCGCCCGCGGAGACCGCGCGAAGCCTCTCCGGGGTCGATTTCGTCGTGATCGCGGGAGCGGACCGTTATGTGCTCGCGTCACCTGATCCGGGGCAGGTGCGCACGCTGCTCGACCTCGGCGACAGCACCGTCCTCTCTGGACGGTCGTGGGTCGGCGAACTCGACGGCTCGATCGTGGCGCACGTCCCGGTGCTCGACGAGAAGGGCGGCAAGGTGGTCCGCATGGTCGCGGCGGGCTCGAAGTCGCCCGGGTTCTTCGCCGGAGTGCTCGAGTCGCCGGACAACGCCCTGCGCGTGCTGGGGGTCGCGCTGGTGATCGGGGTGAGCGGTTCGCTGCTGCTGGCGCGGCGGGTGAAGAACCAGACGCTCGGCCTGGAACCGCACGAGATCACCGCGCTGGTCGAGAACCGGGAGGCCCTCCTGCACGGCATCAAGGAGGGCGTCGTCGGCCTGGATCCGCAGCACCGGATCACCCTCGTGAACGACCAGGCGCGCGAACTGCTGGCGCTGCCGGACGACGCCGTCGGCCGGTCGGTCGAGGACCTCGACCTCAACGAACGCATCCGCGACCTGCTCACCGGCCGCGCGACCGGCGCCGACCAGATCGTGCTGCGGCAGGGGAAGGTGCTCACGCTGAACCGGATGCCGATCGACGTGCGGGGAGCCGTGGTCACCCTGCGGGACCGCACCGATCTGATGACCCTGCGGGACGAACTCGACGCCAGCAGGCACGCCACCGACACGTTGCGGGCGCAGGCGCACGAGTTCAGCAACCGGCTGCACACCATCTCCGGGCTGCTGGAACTCGGGGAATACGAAGAGGTTCGCGGTTACGTCAGCCGGATCAGCTCGGCGCAGGGGGAGTGGCGCGCGGAGGTCGGCTCGCGCGTCGGTGACCCGGCGGTGGCGGCGCTGTTGATCGCGAAGGCGTCGCTCGCGGCGGAACGCGGGGTCGGGTTGCGGATGGCGCCGGACAGCGAACTGGATCGCGTCGAAGACGCCCTTTCCACGGATTTGGTGACAGTGCTGGGAAATCTCGTCGACAACGCCTTGGACGCGCTGGGTGGGGAACAGGGCTGGATCGAGGTCGGCGTGTGGCAGGAGGAGGACGAAGTGCGGGTGGAGGTCCGTGATTCCGGGCCGGGAGTCGCCCCGGAGATCGCGGAGGAAGTGTTCGAGCACGGGTTCACGACGAAGGCCGCCGCGCACGGCCAGCGCGGTCTCGGGCTCGCGCTGATCCGACAGGCGTGCGTGCGGCGAGGCGGTTCGGTCGAGGTGCACAACTCCGGCGGCGCGGTGTTCACGGCGAGGTTGCCGCGATGATCAAGGTGCTCGTCGTCGACGACGATTTCATGGTCGCGAAGGTCCACAGTGGATACGTCACGCGCACGGAGGGGTTCGCCGTGGTCGGGGTCGCGCACACCGGCGCCGACGCGATCCGCCTGGCGCGGGAACTGAAACCGGATCTGGTGCTGCTGGACGTCTATCTTCCCGATGTCGACGGGCTTTCGGTGCTGCGGGAACTGCGCGCGACCGAGGACGTCGACGTCATCCTGATCACCGCCGCGACCGACGTGGAAACCGTGCGGCAGGCGATGCGGGGCGGAGTCCTGCACTATCTGATCAAACCGTTCGAGTACGCGTCGCTGCGCGATCAGCTGACTCATTTCGCGTCGCTGCACCGGCGGCTGGACCGGCTCGCCGAGGCCGGGCAGGCCGACGTCGACCAGGTCTTCGGCGCGCGGCCGAGCGCGAAACCCGTGCTGCCCAAGGGACTCACCGCCGAGACCGCGCGATTGGTGGAGAACGCGCTGCGGGGCGCGGCCGGCGGGATGTCGGCGAGCGAATGCGCCGAGGCGACCGGTGTCGCACGGGTGAGCGCGCGCCGGTACCTGGAGCATTTCGTGGCGACGGGGAAGGCCGAGGTGACGCTCAAGTACGGCGGGACGGGACGGCCCGAACGCCGCTATCTCTGGTCGTGACCCCTCCCCGCATTTCGTCCTCTGAACGCGCGACGTCGGCGCGGAGCCCGGCGATGAGGCGGGCGAGGCCGTACTCGAACGAGGCGGCCGGATCCTCGTCGTGGTCGCCCTCGTCGTGCTGCTGTTCGTCGATCGCGCAGCCGAGGGTGTACCGGCTGATCGCGAGGATCGCGTGCGTCGCGTCCTCCTCGGCGAAACCGGCCCGCAGCAACGGTTTGATCAGCGGTGTCATCGCCGACCGGCCGGTCGGACGGGAGCCTGCGTGCAGGCGGGCGCCGTCCCGGTAGGACAGCAGCGTGGCGCGGATGGTGCGAGCGCGCCTGGCCAGCCATTCGGCCCAGTCGTCCATCGCCGCGGGATCGTCGAGCGGGGCGAGCCGGTCGTCCAGCATCGTTTCGGCCATCTGGTCGAGCAACGCCTGCTTGCTCTTGAAATGCGTGTAGAGCGCGGGACCGCGCACGCCGAGCTTCTCCCCGAGCTTGCGCAGGCTCAGTCCGTCCAGCCCGACCTCGTCGAGGAGTTCCAGCGCGGCTCGAACGTAGCCATCCCGTCTCACGACCATGCGCACACCTTCGCCGGTCCGTATCGAAGTTGACAACTCGGCAGTATCTTATCACTGTTAAGAACTTAACAGTGATAAGAAGGGCAGGTAGGATGATCGGAAGTCCCGATGAGGACCGGTTGACCCCGGCGTTGTGGGGGACGGCCGCGATCCTGACCGTCGGCGGATTCCTGTCGATGTTCACGTCGACCGTCGTCACCGTCGCGCTCGGCACGATCGCGGCCGGATTCCGTGCATCGCTCGGTACCGCCCAGTGGATCGCGACCGGTTATCTGCTCGCGCTCGCCGCGATGGTGCCGGTGAGCGGCTGGGCCTGCCGTCGCTTCGGGACGACGCGGGTGTGGCTGGGGTGCGTCGGTCTGTTCGCGGTCTTTTCCGCCCTCTGCGCGGCGGCGCCCTCGGGCGAGGCGCTGATCGCCTTCCGTGTCCTGCAAGGCGCCGCGGGCGGGCTGCTGGTCCCGGCGGGACAGATCCTGTTCGCGACGATGGTGGGGCCGAAACGGCTCGGCCGGATGATGGCCGTGCTGAGCGTCCCGATCTACCTCGCTCCCGTGCTCGGCACTCTGGCCGGCAGTGTGCTCGCCGAGCGGTTCGGCGTGCCGTGGCTGTTCCTGGTGAACGTGCCGCTCGCGCTGCTCTGCCTGCTGCTGGGCCGGAAACGGTTGCCGAGGGAAGGGCCCGTCGACACCCGTCCGCTGGATTGGCGTGGTTTGGCGCTCACCGTGACCGGATTGCCGTTGCTCGTCTACGGCTTCGCCGAAGCCGCCCCGATCGCGGCGGCCGCCGGTGCGATCCTGCTCGCCGTCTTCGTGGTCACCGCGCTGAAGTCGCCCGCGCCGCTGCTCGATCTGCGGCTGTTCCGAGACCGGACGTTCTCCTCGGCCGCCGCCGTCATCTTCGGGATGGGGATCGCCCTGTTCGGTGCGATGATCGTCCTGCCGCTGTACTACCTCGACGTCCGGCACGAAAGCCTCATCGCCACCGGGTTCCTGACGGCGCCGCTGGCACTCGGCACGGTGCTGGCCCTTCCGCTCGCGGGCAGGCTGACCGACCGGATCGGCGGGGCGCGGGTGATCTTCGCCGGGCTGATCGTCACGATCATCGGGACGGTGCCGCTCGCGCTGCTCACCGGATCCGACGATTACTGGTGGCTCTCGGCCGTCCAGGTGGTCCGCGGCTGCGGTATCGGGCTGACCACGACGCCGGCGCTCGCCACCGGCCTGGTGTCGGTGCCCAAAGAGCGAATTTCCCACGCGATGCCGCTCTTCGCCATGCTGCAACGGATCGGCGGATCCTTCGGCACGTCGGTCCTGACCGCGGTCGTCGCCGCGCGGCTCGCCGCCGCTCCCGGGTCCGCGGCGGCCGTCGCGGGCGCGCACGGGTGGATCGCCGGGATCACGGCGATCGTGCTGATCCCGTCGTGGCTCCTCGTCCGCGCCGAAATGTCCACAAAGGACTGACGAGGGCCGGTGGGTTTGTTCCCGTCCGGAGGGCGTGAAGGTTTCCAGTGTCATCTGGGACAGCGGGTGGACAACGCCGTAGGCTCAGGTGAATGAGCACGGCACCCACGTCGGAGCATCCGACGGTCGAAACCCGGCACCAGACCCAGTTGCTCACCCTGTTGCGCGATGAGGGACCGATGTCCCGGGTCGAACTGGGGGAGCGGCTGGAGCTGCCGCGTGCCCGGGTGGGGGCCGAGGTCGCGCGGCTGGCCGAGGTCGGCCTCGTCGAGACCGCGGGTCCGTCGGCGAGCCGCGGTGGCAGGCGGTCCACCCTCGTGCGGCTCGCGGGAGACCTGCGGGTGCTGTCGGTCGACGTCGGCGCGACGTCGGTCGGGGTCGCGCTCACCGACGCTTCGTGCGAGGTGCTGGTGCACACCGTCGAGGACTGCGACGTCCGGCAGGGGCCGCACGCCGTGCTCAAACGGGTCGTCGCGCTGGCGGAGAAGATCCGCGAAGAGGCGCCGGGCAAGCTGATCGCGGCCGGGATCGGCTTGCCGGGGCCGGTGAGTTTCGCCGAGGGTATGGCGGTCGCGCCGCCGATAATGCCCGGCTGGGACCGGTTCTCCGTGCGCGACCATCTCGGCGGGTTGCTGCGCTGCCCGGTCACGGTCGACAACGACGTGAACTCGATGGCGCTCGGGGAGCGGCACGCCGGCGTCGCGCGCTCCATCGACGACCTGGTGTTCGTCAAGATCGGTACCGGTATCGGCTGCGGGATCGTGCTGGGCGGCAAGGTGTACCGCGGCGTCGCCGGCACCGCGGGCGACATCGGGCACATCCGCCTCGACGACTACGGGCCGACCTGTGCCTGCGGCGAGACGGGTTGCCTCGAGGCGTACTTCGGCGGCGCCGCGTTGGCCCGCGACGGGCTGACGCTCGCGCGCAGCGGCCGGTCGACGTACCTCGCCGACGTCGTCGCGGCCCGCGGCGCGATCACCGCGCAGGACGTCGGCCGCGCGGCGGCATCCGGCGACTTCGGCGCCGTCAACCTGATCCGCGACGGCGGTCGGCGGCTCGGCCAGGTGGTCGCGTCGCTGGTGAGTTTCGTGAACCCCGGCATGGTCGTGATCGGCGGCGGCGTGGCGCAGCTCGGACATCAGCTGCTCGCCGAGATCCGCAGCTCGGTCTACCGGCGGTCGCTGCCGCTCGCGACCGGGAACCTGCCGATCGTGCTGTCCGAACTGGGGGACACCGCGGGGGTCATCGGGGCCGCCTGGTCCGCCACGGACCGGGCCTTCACACTGAGTAGCTGACCGCCTCCGTGGGCACGCGCTATGAAAGGTCCTTTCCTTGCAAAATTTGCAAGGAAAGGACCTTTCATAGCGCTCGGGGGCGGGTGCGGGGGAGCGCTGGGTGAGCATCCGGCGGCACGTTGGGCACTCACCTGATTCCGATTAGTAACGTCAAGATCGTACAGACTTTCGCTCAAAAAGTACGAAAGTCTGTGTCGTTTGAGACGGCTAATCGGGTGACGGAGGGCTTTAGTCGACATTTCTGTCCTGTTGTCACCTTGACGGGTGACGGGCGCCACCCTACTTTCGCTGGCTAAGTAACAAAGTTTGTTACGGCCGATTCGTAAGTGGGGACTGTGTGGCGGTGACGGAATCCGGGCGGCTCGACCCAGTCAGCCCCCGTACGGCGAACCTCGCCGCGCTCCTGCGGGCGTTGCGCGAGGGGCCGCTCTCGCGCACCCAGCTCGCGGCACGCTGCGGGCTCACCAAGGCGGCCGTCTCCGGGTTGATCACCGAGCTGTCCGAACGCGGTCTCGTCCGCTCCGCCGGACTCCAGGGCGGCGGCAACGGCAGGCCCAGCCAGCTGGTCGAGCTGAACGGCGCCAGCGCGTGCGGGCTCGCGCTCAGCGTCGAGGCCGACCGTTTCGCCGCCGTCGTCACGAATCTCGACGGCCGCGTGGTCTCCGAGCGCACCGAGACCGCCGACGTCGCCGCGCTCGGGCTTCACCGGAGCATGGACGAACTCGCCTTCCTCGCCCGGACCGTGCTGCTCGACGGCCGGCCGGTCGGGGTCACCGTTTCGGTTCCCGGCCTGGTCGATTCGGCCGCCGCCGTCCTCCGGTTCGCGCCGACCCTGCGCTGGCGCGACGCCGAGATCGCCGATCTCCTCGCCGCCCGGCTCGGCCTGCCGGTCGAGGCCATCACGGTCGACAACGAGGCCAACCTCGGCGCGGTCGGCGAGGCCGTCGCCGGGGTCGGAAAAGGCGTGCGGGAGCTCTTCTACCTCAGCGGCGGCACGGGTGTCGGCGGCGGGCTCGTGTCCGGTGGCGCGATTTTGCGCGGTGCCAGGGGTTTCGCGGGCGAGGTCGGGCATATCACCGTCGACCCGTCGGGCGAGCAGTGCCCCTGCGGCCGGGTCGGCTGCCTGGAGACCAAGGCCGGGCTCAACGCCGTCCTGCGCGGCGCCGCCTCGCCGGGCGACCCGCTGCACGATCCCGCGCTCGGCGTCGACGGCCGGGTCGGGCTGCTCAAGCACCGCGTCCAGCGTGGTGACCAGCGCGCGGTCGCGGCGGTCTCGGAACTCGGGGTCGCGCTCGGCATCGCGGTGTCCACCGTGGTCGACGTGCTCGACCCGGACCTCGTCGTCCTCGGCGGCTACTTCGCCGAACTGGGCGAGTGGCTGGTCGAGCCGGTGCGCCGCGAACTGTCCGCGCGTCCGCTCGGGCACGAGCCCGCCTGCCGCGTCGAGCCGTCGCCGCTGGGCACCACCGCCCCGCTGCGCGGCGCCGCGCATCTCGCCACCGAACGGCTTTTCGCCGATCCGACGCTAGTTCCCACCACGGCCGAGGAGGCTCCGGCATGACCTTGCTATCCGTCCGGGGGATCGTGAAGACGTTCCCCGGGGTGCGTGCGCTGGACGGGGTCGACTTCGACGTCGAACCCGGCGAGGTGCACTGCTTGCTCGGCCAGAACGGCGCGGGCAAGTCCACGCTGATCAAGACGCTCGCCGGAGCCCACCGGCCCGACGGCGGCGAGATCTTCTGGCAGGGCGAGCCGGTCACGCTGCCCTCACCGGTCGCCGCGCTGAAGATCGGCATCGCGACCATGTACCAGGAACTCGACCTGGTGCCCGGGCTTTCCGTGGCGGACAACATCTTCCTCGGCCGCGAGCGCGCGACGTTCGGGTTCACGCGGATCAGCGAGTCCCGGAGCAAGGCCGCGAAACTGATGGCGCGGCTCGGGCATCCCGAGATCGCGCCGTCGACCGAGGTCGGCAAGTTGTCCGCCGCCGGTCAGCAGCTGGTCTCGATGGCGCGGGCGCTCGCGTACGACGCGAAGCTGCTGGTGATGGACGAGCCCACCGCGGCGCTGGCGGGCGAAGAGGTCGACAACCTGTTCCGCATCGTCGGTGAGCTGACCGCCGAAGGTGTCGCGATCGTCTACATCTCCCACCGGCTCGAAGAACTGCGCCGGATCGGCCACCGCGTCACCGTGCTGAAGGACGGCAAGACGGTCTCCACCGGACTCGACGCCAAGGAGACGCCCACCTCCGACCTCGTCGCGCTGATGGCGGGCCGCAAGGTCGAAACCGTGTTCGGCCCGCGCCACCAGGAACACGTCGACCCGGACAACGAGGTCCTGAAGGTGGAGAACCTGACCACCGTCGGCGAGTTCGAGAACGTGAACTTCACCGTGCACGCCGGGGAGGTCGTCGGGATCGCGGGCCTCGTCGGTTCGGGCCGCAGCGAGCTGCTGGAGACGATCTTCGGCGCGCGCAAACAGGACACGGGTTCGGTGTCGGTCGACGGCGAACCCGTCCGGCCGGGCAGTGTGTCCGCGGCGGTCAAGGCCGGGATCGGGCTGGCGCCCGAGGAACGCAAGAGCCAGGGACTGCTGCTGGACCTGCCCGTCGTGCACAACGTGACCCTGGCGAGCCTGAGCAAGTACGCGACGTTCGGGTTCACCGAGCGGGGCAGGGAACTCGACGACGCCGGGGAAAGCCTGCGGCGTCTCGATCTCCGGCCCGCCGACCCGCACCGGATCATCCGCACGCTGTCCGGCGGCAACCAGCAGAAGGCGGTGCTGGCGCGCTGGCTTGTCCGCGGCTGCCGGGTCCTGCTGCTGGACGAGCCGACGCGCGGGGTCGACGTCGGCGCGCGGGCTGAGCTGTACCGGCTGATCGAGGAACTGGCCGCGACCGGGGTCGCGATCGTGCTCGTCAGCAGCGAGATCCCCGAGGTACTCGGCCTGTCCGACCGGGTGCTGGTGCTGCGTGAAGGACGTGTCCTGGCTGAAAAGCCGTCCGCGGAGCTGACAGAGGCGGAAGTGCTCGACGTGATTCTCGAAGGGAGTGCGGCGTGACCGACCAAGCCGAATCGGTGCGTACGGAGAGCGCCGTGGAACCTTTGCCCCCCAAGAAGACAGGGTTCAAGTTCACCGCCGATCCCCGGCTGCTCGGGCTGACCGGGGTGCTGGTGATCCTCTGCATCGTCGGCCAGGTGACCAGGCCCGACCAGTTCTTCACCGACGGCAACATCTCCACGATCCTGCGGCTCGCCGCGGCCATCGGGGTGGTCAGCGTCGGGATGACGTTCGTGATCATCGCCGGTGGCATCGACCTCTCGGTCGGGTCGATCGTGGCGCTGTCCAGTGTCTGGCTGACCACCTTGGCCACCCAGTCCTACGGCCCGTTCGTGATGATCCTTTGTGGACTCCTGGTCGGCCTCGGCTGCGGGTTGATCAACGGGATCCTGGTCTCCTACGGGAAGATCGTGCCGTTCATCGCCACACTGGCGATGTACGTCTCCGCCCGCGGCCTCGCGGAACGCATCAGCGGCCGCCGCACGCAGGTGGTGTCCGAAGCGGGCTTCCTGGACTTCTTCCGCGGTGACCTGCTCGGCATCCCGGTGCTGATCTGGATGTTCGCGCTGGTGTTCGCGATCGGCTGGGTGGTGCTGAACCGCACCACGTTCGGCCGCCGCACCTTCGCCGTCGGCGGCAACGCCGAGGCTTCGCGGCTGGCAGGCATCAACGTCAAACGGCACACCGCGCTCGTCTACGGCGTCGCCGGGCTGTGCTGTGGTATCGCCGCGCTGATGGTCGTCGCCCGCACCACCGCGGGTGCCTCGACCAACGGCATGCTCTACGAGCTCGACGCCATCGCGGCGGTCGTCATCGGCGGCACCCTGCTCACCGGTGGCCGCGGCTCGCTCATCGGCACCCTGATCGGCGTGCTGATCTTCACCGTGCTGTCCAACATCTTCACGCTCAACAACCTGGACACCGACATCCAGAACATCGCCAAGGGCGTGATCATCGTCCTGGCCGCGCTGCTGCAGTTCCGCTCCGTGAAAAAGACAAAGACGAGCACTTGATCATCGTGGATGGAGAGTCGTCATGACCGAACAATCCCTGCATCGCCGCCGTTTCCTGCTGGGAGGCGCGGCCGTCGGAGCGGGTGCGCTGCTGACCGCGTGCACCTCGAACGAGGCACCGGCGCAGAACAACGCGGCCAACGTGGCCAACGCCGGGGCGAACTCGCAGCCCGGAACCCCCGTCACCATCGGGTTTTCGGCTCCGGCCGCGGACCACGGCTGGATGGCGGCCATCACCAAGAACGCCCGCGCGCAGGCGCAGAAGTTCAGTGAGGTCACGCTCAACGCGACCGAGGGCACCAACGACGTCAACCAGCAGATCTCCCAGGTGGAGACCTTGATCAACGCCAAGGTCAACGTCCTGGTGATCCTGCCGTTCGACGGCAAGGCGCTGACCGCGGTCGGCCAGCAGGCGATGGACGCCGGTATCCAGGTGATCAACCTGGACCGCGTCTTCGACACCCCGCTGGCGTACCGGACCTGGATCGGCGGCGACAACTACCGCATGGGTGTCAACGCCGGCAACTACATCGCCCAGCAGATGAAGGCGAAGAACATCGCCAGCCCGGTGATCGGCGAGGTCGCGGGGATCGACTCGCTGCCGCTGACCCAGGAACGCAGCAAGGGTTTCAAGGACGCCTTGACCCGTCAGGGTTTCACGGTCGGACCGCGCGTCGCCGCGGAGTTCACGCCGGAGTCCGGTGAGAAGCAGACGTCGAACCTGCTGCAGTCGGCGTCCAAATTGGACGCTCTGTGGAACCACGACGACGACCAGGGCGTCGGCGTCATCGCGGCGATCAACAACGCCAACCGCAAGAACTTCCTGATGGTCGGCGGCGCGGGGTCGAAGAACGCGATGAACCTGATCAAGTCCGACGCCGAACCGCTGAAGGCCACGGTGCTCTACAGCCCGTCGATGGCGTCCTCGGCGATCTCGCTCGCCCGCCTGCTCGGCCAGGGCAAGGGCGCCGGCGACTTCGCCGAGCACGAGATCCCCGCCGAGATCACCACGTACTCCGCGGTGGTCACCAAGGAGAACGTCGACAAGTACATGGACGTCGGCTTCGACTCGTAAGACCCGCGTACCCGACACGCAAGCGGAGACATAGGAGGGGTATTGAGCACGGCAACGGAAACGATCGGGATCGGCATGGTGGGCCACGCGTTCATGGGTGCGGTGCATTCGCACGCGTGGCGCAGCGTGCACCGGTTCTTCACGCCACCGCTGATCCCGCGACTCGCCGTGCTCGGCGGCCGTGACGAGGTGCGGGCGAAGGCCGCGGCGGAACGGTTCGGCTGGGAAGACGTCGAGACGGATTGGCGCGCGCTGATCGCCCGCGACGACGTCGACCTGGTCGACATCTGCACCCCGGGCGACAGCCACGCCGAGATCGCGATCGCCGCGCTCGAAGCGGGCAAGCACGTGCTGTGCGAGAAGCCGCTGGCCAACACCCTCGCCGAGGCCGAAGCGATGGCCGAGGCGGCGGCGAAGGCGCGGGCCAACGGCGTCCGGTCGATGGTGGCGTTCAACTACCGCCGGGTGCCCGCGCTCGCGCACGCCAGGAAACTGGTCGCGAGCGGGGCGCTCGGCGAGATCCGCCACGTGCGGTCGGTCTACCTGCAGGACTGGCTGTCCGACGCCCAGGCGCCGATGACCTGGCGGCTGCACAAGGACAAGGCGGGCTCCGGCGCGCTGGGCGATCTCGGCGCGCACATCGTCGACGCCGCCCAGTTCGTCACCGGCGACACGATCACCGGGGTTTCCGCGCTGACGAACACCTTCGTCAAGGAGCGGCCGGACGGCGACGGCGGCACCGGGCAGGTCACGGTCGACGACACCGCGCTGTTCCTCGGCCGGTTCACCGGCGGCGCGGTGGCGAGTTTCGAGGCGACCCGGTTCGCGCTGGGCCGCAAGAACGCGATGCGGCTGGAGATCAACGGGTCGAAGGCGAGCCTCGCGTTCGACTTCGAGTCGATGAACGAACTGTCCTTCTTCGACGGTGGCCAGCCGCCCACCGAGGCCGGGTTCCGCCGGATCCTGGTCACCGAACCCGAGCACCCGTACGTCGGGGTGTGGTGGCCGCCGGGTCATCTGCTCGGCTACGAGCACACCTTCACCAACGAGGTCGCCGATCTGCTCACCGCGATCGGCGAAGGCAAGGATCCCGAACCGTCCTTCGAGGACGGATTGAGGGTTCAGCAGGTCTTGGACGCGGTCGAGCGCAGCGCGTCCGACGAGGCGCGATGGACCACTGTGCCCGGAGTCACCGTGAAGGGGAGTAACTGAGGAGTAGATCCAGCCGAAAGTCGCATGACGGCTATCACTGCGACTTGGTTCGATCCGAAACATCCGACCATCGGAGGTTGGGGTTCTCGGGTTCTTGAAAGGTGGAGAAATGCCTGCTCACGAGCGTACGGGCATCTGGTTGATCGGGGCGAGGGGGTCTGTCGCCACTACCGCGGCGGTCGGGCTCCTCGCGCTCCGCGCGGGGGTGGCCGGCGGTGGCGGCTGTGTCACCGAGCTGCCCGCGTTCGCCGGGGTTCCGTTGCCGGGCTGGGACGATCTGGTCCTCGGCGGGCACGACATCGTGCACACCCCGCTGGAGAAGCGCGCCGAACAGCTGGCGCACGCCGGTGTCTTCGGGCACTCGGTGTTCTCCGCGGTCCGGTCCGGACTGGCCGAGGTGGACGCCGAGATCCGCGACGGCTACCACCCGGCGACGCACACCGGTGCCCAGGCCGACGCGGCCGCCCGGCTCACGGCGGACATCCGGTCTTTCGCCGACCGGCACGACCTCGCGCGGGTCGTGGTGGTCAACGTGTCCTCCACCGAGGCCCCGTGCCCCCACCTGCCCGAACACGACGACCTCGACGCGCTCGAGGCGGCGCTCGCCGACCCCGCACGGGCGGTGCTCCCGTCGAGCTCCCTGTCGGCCTACGCGGCCTCGAAGGCGGGAAGCCCGTACGTCGAGTTCACGCCGTCCGCGGGGATCACCCTGCCCGCGCTGCGGAAGCTCGCCGAGCGGGAAGGCCTGCCGTACGCGGGCTGCGACGGCAAGACCGGCGAGACGCTGCTGCGCACCGTCCTCGCGCCGATGTTCAGCGCGCGGGCGCTGAAGGTCCGCTCCTGGGCGGGCACCAACCTGCTGGGCGGTGGCGACGGTGAGACGCTCGCCGACCCGGTGACCGCGAACAGCAAGCTGGAATCCAAGGCGCGCGGGCTCGCGGCGCTGCTCGGCGAGGACGTCACGGCGCCGCTGCACATCGACAACGTGCCCGACCTCGGCGAGATCAAGACCGCGTGGGACCACGTGTCGTTCGAGGGTTTCCTCGGCGCGCGCATGAGCCTGCAGTTCACCTGGACCGGCTACGACTCCGCGCTCGCGGCGCCGCTGATCCTGGATCTGGCCCGCTTCGTCACCGCGGCGCACGCCGGCGGCCAGAGCGGCGCGCTGACCGAACTCGGCTTCTTCTTCAAGGATCCGCTGGGCAGCGACGAACACCGATTCGCCGAGCAGACCGCCCGCCTGGTCACCTGGGCGGCCGACCTGTGAAGGCCTATGTGGAACTCGTCCGGGCGCCCGCGGCGCTGACGGTGCTCGGCGACACGGTCGCCGGATCCGCCGCGGCGGGGCTCAAGATGACCGGACGGCGGCTGCTGCTGCCGCTGTCCTCGGTCGCCTTCTACTGGGCCGGGATGGCCCTCAACGACTGGGCGGACCGGAAGCTCGACGCCGTGGAGCGGCCCGAGCGCCCGATCCCGTCCGGGCGGGTGAGCGCGGGCGCGGCGCTCACCACCGGTGCCGCGCTGACCGCCGCCGGACTCGGCCTGGCAGCGCTCGGCGGCGGCCGTCGGGCGATGCGCGTCGCGGTCCCGCTCGCGGCGTCGGTGTGGGCCTACGACACCGTGCTCAAACCGACCCCGGCCGGACCGGTGGCCATGGCGGCGTGCCGCACGCTCGACGTCCTGCTGGGTGCAGGTGATTCGCCGAAGAAGGCGGCCACGGCCGCGGCGGCGGTCGGCGTCCACACGCTCGGTGTCACCGCGCTCTCCACCGGGGAGGTCCACGGGGCGAACCCGGCGACCGCCCGGGCGGCCTTGGCCACCAGCTGCGCGGCGACAACGTTGGCATTGACCGGACCGGCCCGTGGGGGCTGGCATCGCGCCGCCTCGATGGCCGCCGGTTCGGGCTACGCGGGCCTGGTCGGCCGGGCGCAGGCGGACGCCGTCCGCGACCCGTCGGCGAAATCCGTGCGGTCGGCGACCAAGAACGGCATCCACGGCATGGTCCCGCTGCAGGCGGCGGTCACGGCGAAGGGCTCGGTACTGGGGGCGGCGCTGGTCGCGGCCGCGCTGCCGATCGCCCGCAAGCTGTCGAGGAAGGTGAGCCCCACATGACGTTCTCACTCGGATACGGCACCAACGGCTTCTCCAACCACCGCCTCGACGACGCGCTCGCGGTGATCGCCGACCTCGGCTACACCGGGGTGGCGCTGACCCTGGACCACGATCACCTCGACCCGTTCGCCGACGATCTGGCGCGGCAGGTCGACCATGTGGCCTCCCGGCTTTCGACGCTCGGCCTGAACCGGGTCGTCATCGAGACCGGCGCGCGGTACCTGCTCGACCCGTGGCGCAAGCACTCGCCGACGCTGCTTTCGGACGACCCCGCGTTGCGGATCGACTTCCTGGCGCGGGCTTTGCAAATCGCCGGTGACCTCGGTGCGGATTGCGTGTCGTTCTGGTCGGGTGTGTCCACTGTGGACAACGATCTGGCCTGGTCGCGGTTGCGTGAAGGGGTCGCGGCGGTCCTGGAGCACGCCGCGCGGCTGAACGTGCGGCTGGCGATGGAACCCGAGCCCGGCCACCTCGTGCAGCATCTGGCCCAGGTCCTGGACCTGCGCAAGGAACTCGGCGAACCGGATCTCTTCGGGGTCACGCTCGACGTCGGGCACTGTGTCGCCGTCGAGCCGGTGAACGCGGCCGAATGCGTCCGCCTCGCCGGTCCGCTGCTGTGGAACGTGCAGCTGGACGACATGCTGCCGAGGGTCCACGAGCATCTGGAGTTCGGCGACGGGCATCTGGATCTGCCGGGGACGCTCGCCGCGCTGGCGGAGATCGGCTACACCGGGCTGGCCGCGGTCGAACTGCCCCGGCACAGCCATGCCGCGCCGGACACCGCGCGCCGGGCCTTCGAGGCGCTCACCGCGGCGATGCCGCAGACGTGGCAGGCCAAGGCGGAACGCCGGATCCGGGAGAAGCCGTCGGTGATCGGCTCGATCTTCCCGGCCGTCGGCCGCGAGGTCGGTCGTGAGGCGCTGCGCCCGGACACCGATCCGCAGGGTCTGGTCCACGGCACGGTCGACGACCGGGCACGGGTCCGGCTCGTGTCGGTGCTGGCCGACGTCCTCGACGACGCGGCGCTGGCCGCGGAACTACGCGATCTCTACCGCTACGGCGACGACGCCGAGCGGCGCGGGGTCCTGCGGGCGCTCTCCGCGCTGAAGTCGCCAGGGGCCGAAGTCACCGATGCCGGGATCAAGCTGGTCGAGGACGCCTTGCGCGCCAACGACATCAGGCTGGTCGCCGCCGCGATGGGTGCCTTCGCCCGGTTCCTGGACGACCACACGTGGCGCCACGGCGTCCTCAAATGCGTCTTCGTCGGTGTGCCGCTGGCCGCCGTCGCGGACCTCACTTCCCGCGCGGACGACGAGCTGCGGAGAATGCTCGCCGATTTCGCCGACGAACGCAGGGCGGCCGGACGTGACGTACCCGCCGACGCCCTCGAACTCCTCAAGGAGAACTGAGCCAGTGCGTATCTTCGATCCCCACATCCACATGTCCTCCCGGACCACCGACGACTACGAAGCGATGTACGCGGCCGGTGTCCGCGCGCTGGTCGAACCCGCGTTCTGGCTGGGGCAGCCGCGCACCAGCGTCGGCTCGTACACCGACTACTTCGACGCGCTCATCGGCTGGGAACGGTTCCGTGCCGCGCAGTTCGGCATCCGGCACCACTGCACGATCGCGCTGAACCCCAAGGAGGCCAACGACCCCCGCTGCCGCGAGGTGCTCGACGTGCTCCCGAGGTACCTGGCGAAGGACGGCGTGGTCGCGGTCGGCGAGGTCGGCTACGACTCGATGACCAAGGAAGAGGACGAGGTCTTCGCCCAGCAGCTGGCGATGGCGCTGGAACACGACCTTCCGGTTCTGGTGCACACCCCGCACCGCGACAAGCTGGAAGGCACCAAGCGCACGCTCGACGTCGTGCGCGAGGCCGGCGTCGCGCCGGAGCGCGTGGTCGTCGACCACCTCAACGAGCTCACCGTCAAGCTGGTCAAGGATTCCGGCGCCTGGATGGGTTTCTCCATCTACCCGGACACCAAGATGGACGAACACCGGATGGTCGAGATCCTGCGCCAGTACGGGCTGGAGAAGATGATCGTCAACTCGGCCGCCGACTGGGGCCGGTCCGATCCGTTGAAGACCGCCAAGACCGGGCAGGCGATGCTCGACGGCGGGTTCACCGAGGCCGACGTCGACAAGGTGCTGTGGCAGAACCCGGTCGACTTCTACGGGCTCAGCGGCAGGCTCACGCTCGACCCGCTGCCCGGGTTCACCGGCGAGGCCGTGACGTTCGAGGGCAACTCGGTGCTGCGAGGTGCCCGCAAATGATCTCCTACTGTACGAACGTCCACCCCGCTGAAGACGTCGACGGTATCGTCGCGCAGCTGGAGCGGTACGCGCTCCCCGTGCGTGAGCGGCTGGGCGCCGATCGGCTCGGCGTCGGGCTGTGGCTTTCCGCGCCGGTCGCGCGCGGGCTCGCCGAAGACGCCGAGGCGCGCAAGCGTTTCCGTGCCGAACTCGACGCCCGCGGGCTGTCGGTGTACACGCTCAACGCCTTCCCGTACGGCGGTTTCCACGACGACGTCGTCAAGCACGCGGTCTACCGTCCTGAGTGGACACACCCGGACCGGGTCGCCTACACGATCGACTGCGTGAACGTGTTGTCCGACCTTCTCGCCGGGGATGCTTCTTACGGCAGCATATCCACGCTGCCGTTGGCTTGGCGTGAACCGTGGGGCGAACAGGACGACCGGCGAGCGATCGAGTCCTTCGCCGAGGTCGTCCGCGCGATCGGTGACCGGCCGATCAAACTGGCCGTCGAACCCGAACCCGGCTGCGTGCTCGACACGGTGGCCGACGCGCTGGGCTGGCTGTCCGGCCGCGTCGACCCGGAGTACGTCGGGCTGTGCCTGGACACCTGTCACCTCGCGGTGTCGTTCGCCGATCCGACGGAGACGCTCAGGGCGATCGCGGAGTCCGATGTGGACATCGTGAAGGTGCAGGCTTCCGCCGCGTTGCACGTCGAAGACCCGGCCGAGGCCCGTGACGCGTTGGCGGCGTTCGCGGAACCGCGGTATCTGCACCAGGTCCGCGAGTTTTCGGGTGGTGTCGTGCGCAAGGCCGACGACCTGCCCGAGGCGTGGACCGACCTGCCGGGGGAGGGGCCGTGGCGCGTGCACTTCCACATGCCGCTGCACCAGGCGCCTGCCGCGCCGCTGTCCACCACGACCGACGTCCTGCGCACCGTCGCCGCCGAGCTGCCCGGCGAACCGCATATCGAAGTCGAGACCTACACCTGGAGCGTGCTCCCGGACGCGGGCGACCTCGTCGGCGGGATCGCCGCGGAACTCGAATGGGCACAGGCGAACCTCGTCAAGGAAGGGGCTTCCGCGTGAAACCCTTGGTCGTCATCGACGTCGTCGGGCTGACCCCGAAGGCGTTGCGGGACATGCCGAAACTGTCCGCCGTCGCCCGCGACGGCTGGCAGGCCGAACTGGGCACGGTGCTGCCCGCGGTCACCTGCAGCGCGCAGTCGACGTTCCTCACCGGGCTCATGCCCGCGCAGCACGGGATCGTCGGCAACGGCTGGTACTTCCGCGAGCTCGGCGAGATCTTCCTGTGGCGCCAGCACAACCGGCTCGTCGGCGGCGAGAAGCTGTGGGAGACCGCGCGGGCGGCGCACCCCGGCTACACGTCGGCGAACGTGTGCTGGTGGTACGCGATGGGGATGAGCACCGACGTCACGGTGACCCCGCGGCCGATTTACCATGCCGACGGCCGCAAGTCGCCGGACGCCTACGTGCGCCCGCCGGAACTGCACGATCAGCTGACCGGTGCGCTGGGGGAGTTCCCGCTCTTCCAGTACTGGGGCCCGACGGCGTCGCTCAAATCGAGCAAGTGGGTGATCGGGGCGTCGCGGCAGATCCTGCGGGAGAAGCGACCGGATCTGCTGCTGACCTACGTTCCGCACTTGGATTACGACCTGCAGCGCTTCGGCCCCGACGCGCCGCAGGCACGGCAGGCCGCGCGGGAACTGGACAACGCGTTGGCGCCGTTGCTCGATGACGCCCGCAACGCCGGGGCGACCGTGGTCGCGCTCAGCGAGTACGGGATCACCAACGTGCACCGGCCGGTCGACATCAACCGGGCACTGCGGCGCGAGGGGCTGCTGGAGGTCTACACCCAGGCGGGCATGGAGTACCTCGACCCGTGGGCATCGCGTGCGTTCGCCGTCGCCGACCACCAGGTCGCGCACGTCTACGTCCGCGATTCCGCCGATCTGGAGCGGGTGCGCTCGATCGTCGGCGAGCTGACCGGCGTCGACGAGGTGCTCGACCGCGAGGCACAGGGCAAGTACGGGATCGACCACGAACGCGCCGGCGAGCTCGTCGCGGTCGCCGAGCCGGACTCGTGGTTCACCTACTACTACTGGCTCGACGACGAGCGGAAGCCCGACTTCGCGCGCGGCGTCGAGATCCACCGCAAACCGGGTTACGACCCCGCCGAGCTGTTCTTCGACCCGGAGGACAAGTTCGCCAAGGCACGGGCCGGGCTCAACCTGGCGAAGAAGTTCGCCGGGCTCCGGTACGCGATGGACGTCGTCCCGACCGACCCGCGCTGGGTGCGCGGCTCGCACGGACGGCTGCCCGATTCCACAGAGGACGGTCCGGTGTTGCTCTGTTCGGATCCGGCGTTCGAACCGTCCGGTCGTGTGGGGGCCACTGACGTGCACCCGCTTCTGTTGTCGCTGCAAGGACTGAAGTAGAGGAGGTCCTCGGTCCAGTGGGTCGTGAGTGGCAAGTGACGTTCTAACGGCACTTACCACTCACGACCAACGCAAGTCCTTCCTTGATCGCCGCCGCTCATCGAAAGGATCGCCACTGCTATGTCTTTGAAACGACGATTGGGTGTGCTCGTCACATCCATGGTCACGGCTCTGACAGGCGTCGCGCTACCGATGCAGACCGCATCGGCGCACGAAGCGGCCACGGTGCTCGTGTTCTCCAAGACCGCGGGCTTCCGGCACGATTCGATCCCCGACGGGATCAAGGCGATCAAGGATTTGGGGGCACAGAACCACTTCGCGGTGGAGGCCACCGAGGACGCGGCGGCCTTCACCGACGCGAACCTCAAGCGGTTCAACGCGGTGGTCTGGCTTTCCACCACCGGTGACGTGCTGAACGCGGACCAGCAGGCCGCGTTCGAGCGGTACGTGAAGGGAGGCGGCGGGTACGTCGGCGTGCACGCCGCCTCCGACACCGAGTACGACTGGCCCTGGTACGGCGAGCTGGTCGGGGCGTACTTCAAGTCCCATCCGCAGATCCAGCAGGCGAACGTCAAGGTCGAAGACCACGAGCACGTGTCCACTGTGGATCTTCCGGAGACGTGGCCGCGCACCGACGAGTGGTACAACTACCGCGAGAACCCGCGCAGCAACGTCCATGTGCTCGCGAGCCTGGACGAGAAGAGCTACCAGCCCGGCGACGGCGCGATGGGCGATCACCCGATCGCCTGGTGCCACGAGAATTCCGGTGGCCGCTCCTGGTACACCGGCGGTGGCCACACCAAGGCCTCCTACGCCGAACCGGCCTTCCTCAAGCATCTGGCGGGCGGCATCAAGTACGCCACCAAACTGAGCGAGGCGGGCTGCGCCAAGGAGACCCAGGAAGACCCGGTCGACGCGGACTTCGACCAGATCACCCTGGCCAAGGGTGAGGAGAAGACCGGCGAGCCGATCGCGCTTTCCGTGCTGCCCAACCGTGACGTCCTGCACACTTCGCGCGACGGCCGTGTCTGGTACACCAGCTCTTCCGCGACCACCTCGCTGGCCGGGCAGATCCCCGTCTACAACCACGACGAGGACGGCCTTCAGGGTGTCGCCATCGACCCGGACTTCGCCAAGAACCGCTGGGTCTACCTGTACTACGCGCCCAAGCTGAACACCCCGGCCGGTGACGCGCCGGAGAACGGCACCCCCGCCGACTTCGAGCCGTTCAAGGGTTACAACCAGCTCTCGCGGTTCAAGCTGGGCACCGACAACAAACTCGACCTCACGAGCGAGCAGAAGATCCTCCAGGTCCCGGCCGAACGCGGCATCTGCTGCCACGCCGGCGGCGAGATCGACTTCGACCCCAAGGGCAACCTCTATCTGTCCACAGGGGACGATTCCAACCCGTTCGCCTCCGACGGTTTCACCCCGATCGACGAGCGTGCCGACCGCAACCCGGTGTACGACGCGCAGCGCACCTCGGCCAACACCAACGATCTGCGCGGCAAGGTGCTGCGGATCAAGGTCGGCGCGGGAGGCAAGTACACGATCCCCAAGGGCAACCTGTTCCCCAAGGGCACGGCCAAGACCAAGCCCGAGATCTACGCGATGGGCTTCCGCAACCCGTTCCGCTTCGCCGTCGACCGCAAGACCGGCTGGATCCACCTGGCCGACTACGGCCCCGACGCCGGCGCGGCCGACCCGAAGCGCGGTCCCGGCGGCACGGTCGAGTTCAACCTGATCAAGAAGCCCGGCAACTTCGGCTGGCCGTACTGCGTCGGCGACAACCTGCCGTTCATCGACTACGACTTCGCCACCAAGCAGTCCGGCGCGGCCTTCGACTGCGCGAAGCCGAAGAACACCAGTCCGCGCAACACCGGCCTGACCGATCTGCCGCCGGTGGAGAAGGCGTGGATCCCCTACGACGGTGGTTCGCTGCCCGAGTTCGGCACCGGCCCCGAGTCGCCGATGGGTGGCCCGGTCTACCAGTTCGACGCGAAGAACCCGTCGCAGACGAAGTTCCCGGAGTACTTCAACGGCAAGACCTTCGCCTACGAATGGGAACGCGGCTGGATCAAGGAGATCACCGTCGGCGCGAACGGTGAACGCGGCGCCATCAAGCCGTTCTTCGACTCGATGGACCTCGTGCGCCCGATGAACCTCGAATTCGGCCCGGACGGCGCGCTCTACGTCCTCGACTACGGCACCGGCTACTTCGGCGGCTCCAAGGAATCCGCCGTCTACCGCATCGACTACACCAAGGGCCGCCGCACGCCGGTCGCCCAGGTGGCCGCGGACAAGACGTCCGGCCAAGCCCCGCTGACCGTCAAGTTCGACCCGGCGGGGACGAACGACCCCGACGGCGGAGCGCTCACCTACGCCTGGGACTTCGACGGGAACGGCACGACCGATTCCACCGAGGCCACCCCGGTTTCCCACACCTACGCCGCGAACGGCCAGTACACGGCGAAGCTGTCGGTCACCGACTCCACCGGGCTGACCGGTTCGGCGAGCGTGGTGGTCACCGTCGGCAACACCGCGCCGGTGGTCACGCTGAAGACTCCGGTCAACGGCAGTGTGTTCAGCTTCGGCGACATGGTCCCGTTCAAGGTCGAGGTGACCGACGCCGAGGACAACCCGATCGACTGCTCCAAGGTGACCGTCGAATACATCCTCGGCCACGAGGGCCACGGGCATCCGCTGAGCCGCGCGACCGGTTGTGAAGGCACCATCGCCACGCCCGCCGACGAAGGACACGGCGCGGACGCCAACGTCTTCGGCGTCATCAACGCCAGCTACACCGACAACGGCGGAAACGGCGTGCCCGCGCTCACCGGCGAGGCGGAATCCATCCTGCAGCCGAAGCTGAAGCAGGCCGAGTTCTACACCCAGTCCAGCGGCATCGAGGTCGTCGCGCACGCCGCCGCCAGTGGCGGGAAACGCGTCGGCCACATCGAATCCGGCGACTGGATCAAATTCGACCCGGTGAACCTCGTGGGTGTCAGCGGTATCGGCTACCGGGTCTCGTCCGGCGGCGCGGGCGGCACGATCGAGGTCCACTCGGGCGCGGTGGACGGACCGCTGGTCCAGACGGTCACCGTCGCCAACACCGGCGGCTGGGACACCTACGCCGACATCCCGGCTTCCGCCATCACCGACCCCGGCGGCACCGGCCCGTTGTTCCTCGTGTTCAAGGGCGGTTCCGGCGGCTTGTTCGACGTAGACGCGATCACCTTCGAGGAGAACCGATGAGCCGTCCGATCACCTTGTTCACCGGCCAGTGGGCGGATCTCCCGTTCACCGAGGTGTGCAGGCTGGCCAGTGAATGGGGCTACGACGGCCTCGAAATCGCGTGTTCCGGCGACCACTTCGAGGTCGACCGCGCACTGTCCGAAGAGGACTACGTGCCCGGACGCCTCAAGCTGCTCGCCGAGCACGGCCTCAAGGTGTGGGCGATTTCCAACCACCTCGTCGGCCAGGCCATCTGCGACGACCCGATCGACGAACGCCACCAGGCGATCATCCCCGCCCGGGTGTGGGGCGATGGTGAGCCCGAAGGCGTCCGGCAGCGGGCGGCGAAGGAGATGGCCGACACCGCCCGTGCGGCGGCGAAACTCGGCGTGGACACGGTGATCGGCTTCACCGGCTCGAAGACCTGGAAGTACGTCGCCATGTTCCCGCCGGTCTCGCAGGCGGTCATCGACGACGGCTACCAGGACTTCGCGGACCGGTGGAACCCGATCCTCGACGTCTTCGACGAGGTGGGCGTGCGGTTCGCCCACGAGGTCCACCCGTCGGAGATCGCTTACGACTACTGGACAACGAAACGTGCGCTCGAAGCTGTCGGCGACCGTCCGGCATTCGGGCTGAATTGGGATCCTTCGCATTTCATCTGGCAGGACCTCGACCCGGTCGGCTTCATCCTCGACTTCGCCGACCGGATCTACCACGTGGACTGCAAGGACACCAGGAAGCGGTTCGACGGACGGAACGGACGGCTCGGCTCGCATCTCCCCTGGGGAGATCCCCGACGCGGCTGGGACTTCGTTTCGACCGGGCACGGCGACGTGCCCTGGGAGGACTGTTTCCGCGCACTGAATTCGATCGGCTACGCCGGTCCGATCTCGGTGGAGTGGGAGGACGCCGGCATGGACCGGCTCCGGGGCGCGGCGGAGGCCGTGACCTTTCTGCGGGGGCTCCTGTTCGACAAGCCGTCGGCGGCCTTCGACGCGGCTTTCAGCAACCAGAAGTGAGGGCGGTTTCATGTGCGGTGAAGAAGCTGAGCAGTTCCACTCTCGACGGGCGCTCCTGCGCGGGGCGGCGACGGCGGCGGTCGCGGTCGGCGCGGCGGTAGCCCTGCCGGGCGTGGCCAGTGCGGCCACCGAGGCGGAGACCCAGGGATCCGGCCACCACGGACGGGGCCGGGTCCCGGTGGAGAAGATCAGCATCCAGCTCTACTCCCTGCGCACCGCGCTGCAGGCCGATCTGCCGGGAACCCTGTCCGCGCTGGCGGACATCGGCTACCGGAAGGTCGAACTGGCGGGCACCTACGGCCGCACGGCCGAGGAGTTCCGCGGTCTGCTGGACAAGAACCACATCAAGGCGACGTCCACCCACGTCGGCATCGACGGCGACCTCGACAAGACCATCGCGGACGCGAAGGTCCTCGGGAACACCCGCGCCAACGTGCCGTGGGCGAATTTCGACACCATCGACGGCTGGAAGCAGTTCGCCGGCCGGATGGACGCGGCCGCACGGAAGTTCCGCCAGGCCGGTATCCCGCTCGGCTACCACAACCACGCGCACGAGTTCGCGGCCATCGACGGCGTGCGCCCGTACGACGTGCTGACCAGGAACACGAACCCGCGGTACGTGCACCTGGAGATCGACCTGTTCTGGGCGGTGGAAGGCGGGATGGACCCGGTTTCGCTGTACCGGCAGCACTGTCCGCGCGTGGTGCAGTACCACGTCAAGGACCGGACCGCGGCGGGCGAGATGGTCGACCCCGGCAAGGGCGTCATCGACTTCCCGCGCATCTTCCGCCACACCCGTCCCCATCTCGCCGAGTACATCGTCGAGCACGACAACCCCACGGATCCCCTGAGCACCGCCCAGACCGGATTCACCTATCTCCGTAACGTCCGCTTCTAGCTGGGGAATCCACAATGGACAACAAGAAACGCGGGCTGTCCCGCAGATCGATGCTCGCGGGCACCGCGGCCGGGGTGATCGCCCCGGTCGTGGTGTCGGCCAGCGCCGGTTCGGCACCGGCCGCCGCGGCCGGGATGACCCGCAACATCACCGTCTACGCCGACTACGTTCCCGGCACGACCCGGGTCGGTTACGGGCTCGAGCCCGGCAAACCGACGATCCCCGGGCCGCTCCTGGAGTGCTACGAGGGTGACACGCTGGTGATCGAGCTGGTCAACAACACCGACCAGCGCCTCTCGATCCATCCGCACGGCGTCAACTACGACACCAAATCCGACGGCTCGCCGTTCAACGATTCCTTCAACAAGCCCTACGAGACCAAGACCTACACCTGGAAGACCCGGACGGCCTACCAGGCGGCCAACGGTTTCTGGATGCCCGGCAGCGCGGGGTACTGGCACTACCACGACCACGCGTTCGGCGGCGACCACGGCACCGCGGGCCTGATGAAGGGGCTCTACGGCGGCCTGATCGTGCGCAGGCGCGGGGATCTGCTGCCCAGCAAGCAGTTCACCGTCGTGTTCACCGAAATGTGGATCAACCACCAGGTCGCCCCGAACACGCCGATATTCGAGGCGAACCTCGGCGAACGCGTCGAGTTCATCTGCATCGGGCACGGCAACCTGATGCACACCTTCCACCTGCACGCGCACCGCTGGGCGGACACCCGCACCGGCATGCTCACCAGCGCGACCGACAACGCCCCCATCCTCGACAACAAGACCCTGGACCCCGGCAACTCCTTCGGGTTCCAGGTGATCGCCGGTGACGGCGTCGGGCCGGGCGCGTGGATGTACCACTGCCACGTCCAGCAGCACTCGGACGACGGCATGTCCGGGGTGTTCCTGGTCCGCAACGCCGACGGCGGGATGCCCGCGGGCGCCCAGGAGGCGATCGACCGCTTCAAGGGGCACCAGCACACCACCACGTCCACGCCGAACGCCACCGGCGCCTCGGCCCACCACCACTAGTCTTGAAAGGAGCGAGAACTTGAGACGAGTATTTTCGCAACGCCGGCTCCGCAGACGGTCACTGGCCGCGCTCGCGGTCGGCGCCGTCGTCACCTCCGGGCTGCCGCTGGCCATCGCGCCGGTGACCGCCGAAGCCGCGACGAACGTCCCGGTGAACGTCCTGGTCTTCCACGGCGCCGCCGCGGACCAGAAGGACCCCGTCCTGCGTGCCACGGACGCGATCGCGAGCCTGGGCCAGGCGAACGGCATCTCCGTTTCGTCCTCTTCGGACCCCGCGGTGTTCACCGCGGCCAACCTCGCGAAGTACCGCGGCGTCGTTTTCCTTTCCGCGCAGGGCATCACGCTCAACCGTGACCAGGAAACCTCGCTGCAGAACTACATGAAGGCGGGCGGCGGGTTCCTCGGCCTGTCCGACGCCGCACGGGCCCAGGACGGTTCGCAGTGGTTCTCGGGGCTGATCGGTGCCCGTCCGGTGGGGGCGCGTCCCACGCCGGAGGCCGTCGCGTCGGTCACCGCGAGCGCGGAGAACCCGCCCAACGAGACCAAGGAAAAGCTCACCGACAACAACGAGAACACGAAGTGGCTGGCCTTCCAGCCGACCGGTTGGGTCGCCTACAAGCTGGCCGCCCCGGTGGCCGTGAGCAGCTACGCGCTCGTCTCGGCGAACGACTACGCCGGGCGTGACCCCAAGAACTGGACCCTGCAGGGCTCCAACGACGGGACCACGTGGATCGATCTGGACACTCGCACAGGCGAGACATTCCCGGACCGGTTCGTGAGCCGGACGTTCACCTTCGCCAACACCACGGCGTACTCGAACTACCGGCTGAACATCACCGCCAACGGCGGCGAGCCGCTCATCCAGCTGGCCGATTTCAAGCTGTTCAAGGACAACTCGACCACCCCGCCGCCGCCGGAGCCCGACCCGGCGCAGGCCACGGTCGACGTCCTCGACAAGGCGAACCCGGCCACCGCCGGCCTGCCGCAGAAGTGGGTGCGCACCGACCGGTGGCTCAACTGGGAGGTCAACCCGGTCGGCACCGTGCACACGGTCGCGCAGGTCGAGGAATCGACCTACAAGCCGGGTGTCGGCGCGAACGGCGCCTTCCACCCGATCTCGTGGTGCCGTGACTACGACGGCGGCCGCTCCTTCTACAGCGGCATGGGCCGGACCGAGGCGAGCTACGGCGAAGCCCAGTTCCGCAGCCACATCCTCGGTGCGCTCAAGTGGACCACCGGCATGGTGCGCGGTGACTGCAAGGCGGGTATCGCGGCCAACTACAAGGTCGAACGCCTGACCGCGGTCAACCAGCCGGGCCAGATGGACCAGATCGGCGAGCCGCACGGGCTCACCATCGCGCCGAACGGCCGGGTCTTCTACATCGGCCGCGCCGCCTGCGCCGGCAACGTCGTGCCCGCGCCGAACGACTGGACCAACCCCGAGATCGGCGCCGGCTGCGGCACGATCCACCAGTGGGACCCGGTCACCAAGAAACCTAAGCTGCTCACCACGCTGAAGGTGATGGGCAACCGCGGTAGCGGCGACGAACTGGTCAAGAACGAGGAAGGCCTCCTCGGTCTCGTGCTGGACCCGAAGTTCAGCGAGAACGGCTTCATGTACGCCTACTGGATGCCGCACTCGTCGGTCGACATCGACAAGCGGATCGGCAAGCGCACGGTCTCGCGGTTCACCTACGACCTGAAGAACCAGACGCTGGACCAGGCGACCCGCAAGGACCTGCTGTCGTGGGACGTCCAGGTCCACAGCTGCTGCCACGCCGGTGGTGGCATGGACTTCGACAAGGACGGGAACCTCTACATCGGTTCCGGTGACAGCAACTCGTCGCAGGGCTCCAACGGGTACTCCGGAAACAACTGGACCCAGGACTACAAGGGCGTCTCGTTCCAGGACGCGCGCCGCACCGCCGGCAACACCAACGACCTCAACGGCAAGATCCTGCGGATCCACCCGGAACCGGACGGTACCTACACCAACCCGGCGGGCAACCTGTTCCCCGAGGCCAACGACCCCGGGAACAAGACCAGGCCCGAGATCTACGTGATGGGCGTGCGGAACATCTCGCGTCTGCAAGTCGACAAGAAGACCAACTGGCTGACCGCCGCCTGGGTCGGCCCGGACGCGACCTCGCCGAGCCCGGAACTCGGCCCGGCCAAGTACGAGACCGCCACGGTCATCACCGAGGCCGGTAACCACGGCTGGCCGTACTGCATGGGCAACAAGCAGCCGTACCGCGACCGCAGCAGCACCGACGCCGCGGTCCTCACCGGCTGGTACGACTGCGACAACCCGGTCAACACCTCGCCGCGCAACACCGGCCTGGTGAACCTGCCACCGATCAAGAAGAACATGATCTGGTACGCGCCGGACGGTGGCGGGCCGGTGTTCCCCAACCGCCCCAACAGCTCCGTCCCGACGTACAACGCGGCCGAAGCCACCTACACGCAGCCCTACCTCAAGGGCGGCGGCCAGGCGGTCATGACCGGACCGACGTACCACCGCGAACTGGTCAACACCAACAGCGGCGTCGCGTGGCCGTCGTACTGGAACGACAAATGGTTCATCGGTGACCAGAGCAACGGGCAGAACCGGATCGCGGTCACTCTCGACCCGAACGGCGTCGCGAAGCAGGATCCGCCGGTGTTCGCCGAGACGGTGCGGCAGATCATCCCGACCGGTGGTGGCGACAACAAGCTCAACCAGTGGATGGACGCCAAGTTCGGGCCGGACGGCGCGCTGTACGTGCTCGACTACGGCGGCGGCTTCTTCACCCTGACCAACAACCAGAAGCTGCTGAAGATCAGCTACACCGGCGGCGAGGCCACGCCGTCCGCGGCGGCGGCGTCGACCATGGTGCAGAACAAGCCGCTCACCGCGGCCTTCACCGGGTCGAAGTCCGGCGGCGTCTCCTACAAGTGGGAGTTCGGCGACGGCACGATCTCGACCCAGCCCGACCCGCGGCACACCTACCCGCGCACGGGTCTGTACACCGCCAAGCTGACCGTGACCTACGCGGACGGCGAGACGGTGACCACGCGGAACTCGGTCAGCGTCGGCTGTCTCGTTGCGGATTCCAGCGCCACGGTGACCATCGGCGACACCGACACCGGGGTGACCAACCGCAACGCCGGTGGCGGCTGCACGGTCGACGACATGATCGACGACGAGAGCACGTGGACCTCCCACGCCGGTTTCGTCAACCACGTCACCCAGGCCGTGGACCGGCTGGGCGACCTCGGCGTGCTGAACGCGGCCGAGTCGGACAAGATCAACGCCGCGGCCGCCGCGTCGCCCATCGGCAACAAGGGCGTCACCGGCTACGACGCGATCTACGACGGCACGGCCGAATCGTTCCGCAACTGGTCGCAGGCGCCGTCCGGGCAGTTCGCCATCCAGCCGGACGGGTCACTGCGACCGTCGGGCGGGCTCGGCATGCTGTGGTACTCGGCACGGCAGTTCGGCAACTTCTCGGTGAAGCTGCAGTTCAAGGACATCGCGCCGACCGGCAGCGCCAACAGCGGTGTGTTCGTCCGGTTCCCGGATCCGCGCACTCCGCTGGAGCAGCGTCCGCCGGGCAGCTGTGGCACGGTCGGTTCGGCGAGGACGTCGCAGGCCTGGGTCGCGATCTACTGCGGCCACGAAGTCCAGCTGTACGACGGGGCCACCGGTGAGCCGCAGAAGACCGGGTCGATCTACAACTTCGACCCGCGGTCGCTGGACCAGGCGGGTGTGAAGCCGAAGGGGACCTGGAACGAGTACGAGATCAAGGTCGTCGGGCAGAAGTACACGATCATCCGCAACGGCGTGGTGATCAACGAGTTCGAGAACGCGCCGGGGATCTCCTCGTCGCGGGCGGGCGATCCGTCCACCGACTTCCGGCAGTTCGTCAGCGGGTTCATCGGTCTGCAGAACCACGGTGACAACGACCTGATGGAGTTCCGCAACATCCGGGTGCGGCAGCTGTAGCGCGAAAACCGGCCGGGCGCGCGGGTTCGCGTGCCCGGCCGGTCTCCCTTTGTACGGAAGGTTTCCCTGCGATGTCCCCAAGAACCCTCGTCGTGGCCCTGGTGGCCGCGACGCTCGCACTGGCGGGCCTGGTGTTACCGGGCTCGTCCGCCCCCGCCTCCGCCGCACCCGTCCAGACCCTGGAATGGACCGCGGGCGACAGCACCGACCACTACCTCAGCGCGCCGTCGACCGCGGTGGCCGGTGAGACCACGATCGTCTTCAAGAACACCGAAGAGCTCGGTTCGACGATGTCGCACACGCTGACGTTCGACACCTCGACCCCGGGCTACAACCACGACGTCAACCTCAACATCCTCGCCAACCCCTACGACGACAAGAACGGCGTGCACGAGGCCACGGTCACGCTGACCCCTGGCAAGTACCGGTACTACTGCACGATCCAGGGCCACACCAAGATGATGGGCGAGTTCGTCGTCACCGACGGCGGCGGCGCTGACACCACCCCGCCGACCGTGACCGCGAACGTGACCGGCACCAAGGACACCGCCGGGAACTACGTCGGCTCCGCGACGGTGAATCTGTCCGCTTCGGACAGTCAGTCCGGCGTGGACAAGGTCGAGTACCAGCTCGACGGCGGCGCGTGGACCGCGTACACCGCACCCGTGGCGGTCACCGCGGCCGGATCGCACATGGCCCACTATCGCGCCACCGACAAGGCCGGAAACGTTTCGCCGGAAGGGATGTCGTCCTTCACCGTCGTCACCGGACAGCCCGGCGACACGACACCGCCGACGGTGACGGCCGAGGTGACGGGCACCAAGGACGCCGCGGGCAACTACCTCGACACCGCCACCGTGAAGCTCACCGCCACCGACGCCGGCTCCGGTGTCGACAAGGTCGAGTACAAAGTGGACGAAGGCGCGTGGACCGCGTACACGGCTCCGGTCGCGGTCACCGCGCCGGGGATGCACATGGTCTCCTACCGCGCCTCGGACAAGGCGGGCAACGTCTCGCCGGAAGGCATGGCGCACTTCACGGTCGTCAGCAGTGACACCACCGCGCCGACCGTGACGTCCGAGGTGACCGGGACCAAGGACACCGCCGGGAACTACGTCGGCAAGGCGACCGTGACCCTCGCGGCCACCGACGCCGGCTCGGGTGTCGGCAAGGTCGAGTACAACCTGAACGGCGGCCCGTGGCTCACCTATTCGGCGCCGCTCGCGCTGACCGTGGTCGGCGCGCACACGGTGAAGTACCGCGCTACCGACAAGGCGGGCAACGTCTCGGCCGAAGGCACGGCGACGTTCACCATCGTCGAAGGCGACGACAGCACCGCGCCGGTCGTCTCGGTGGTGGTGAGCGGTGATCTGGACGGAAGCTGGTCGTACATCGAGGACGCGACCATCAACCTGACCGCGACGGACGCCGGGTCCGGTGTGGACAAGATCGAGTACCAGCTGGACGGCGGGGCCTGGACGGTCTACACCGCGCCGGTGAAGGTGACCGCGCTCGGCACGCACACGCTGACCTACCGCGCGTCGGACAAGGCGGGCAACGTGTCGGCGGAACAGGGCGGCGCGTTCACCATCGTCGCCGCGCCACCGGGCCCGGACGCGTGCCCGGACTCCGACCTCCGGGACACCGTGATCCTCGGGACGGCGGACAGCCAGGTCGAGAACCGCGACACCGGCAACGGCTGCACGATCAACGACGTGATCGACGACGAGTCGGATTACTCGTCGAACGACCAGTTCGTGACCTACGTGCGGGCCGTGACCCAGGAACTCCTCGACGGCGAGGTCATCTCGTCCGACGAGCGGAACCTGATCGTCACGGCGGCGATCGAGTCCGGTATCGGCGGCACGGCCACCGAACCGGAGCCGGAGCCGGGCAAGAAGAAGCCGGAGACGAAGAACCCCGGCATGAAGAAGACCGTGAAGACGCCGATCCGCGACGTCTGAGCGAAGTCGGTTACCTTTCTCGCGTCGCGCTCGTCATGTCCATGACGGGTTCGGCGCGAGAAAGGTATCGATATGACCGGTGAGGCGCTGGCCAGCGCGTTCGAGGAGCAGCGCGGGCGTCTGGTGGCCGTGGCCCAGCGGATGCTCGGCTCCCGCACGGACGCCGAGGACGCGGTCCAGGAGGCCTGGCTGCGGCTCGCGCGCCAGGACGCCGACACGATCGACAACCTGTCCGGCTGGCTGACCACCGTCGTCGGCCGCGTCTGCATCGACACCCTGCGCTCCCGCAAGACCCGCCCCGAGGACTCCTACGACGAGCCGCCCGAGCTGCTGGTGCTCGACGATTCGCCGGAAGAGGACGCGCTGCTCGCCGAATCGGTCGGGGTGGCGCTGGTCGTGGTGCTCGACACCCTCGGCCCGGCCGAGCGGCTGGCGTTCGTGCTGCACGACCTGTTCGCCGTCTCGTTCGCCGAGATCGGCGAGATCCTCGGCAAATCCGCGGACGCGGCCAAGATGCTCGCCAGCCGGGCCCGCCGGAAGGTGCGAGGACAGCGTCCGGCCGACGAGCCGCGGCAACGCGCCGTCGTCGACGCGTTCCTCGCGGCCGCGCGCGAAGGGGACTTCGGTGGGCTGATGGAGATGCTCGACCCCGACGTGACGTGGCGCTCGCAGAGCCGTCACGGCGAGGTCGTGCGGCTCGGCGCGGCCGAGGTGGCCACCCGGGTCCAGCGCGGAGCACGCGCCGCCGGCATGACCCGTCCCGCGCTGGTCAACGGCAAACCGGGGATCGTGTCGTGGAGCCGGACGGGCAAGCTGCTGGGCGTCATGTCCTGCACCATCGTCGACGGCCGCATCGTCGGAATCGACTCCGTCAGTGATCCACGTCGCCTCGCGGCCATGGGTGTTACCTCTCGGGAGTCCTCCTCGTCGAAGTAAGTGAAAGACCGACGAGAAGGAGAAATCCCATGCAGGCAAGGATCGAATTCCTCAAGACCGCTCTCGCGCCGAAGCTGGTGAAGCACTTCGTCTCGGCCGCGAAGGTGCTCGACGGCAGCGAACTTCCTTTGGCGACAAGGGAACTGGTGAACATCCGCGCCAGCCAGATCAACGGCTGCTCGGGCTGCCTCGACATGCACACCAAGGACGCGGCACACGCGGGGGAGACCACGACGCGGCTGAACCTGGTCGCCTGCTGGCGCGAGGCCACGGTCTTCACCGAGGCCGAACGCGCCGCGCTGGAACTCACCGAGCAGGGTTGCCGTCTCGCCGACGGCAGCGGTGTCACCGACGAGGCGTGGGAGGCCGCCGCCAAGCACTACGACGAGGACCAGCTCGTGGCGCTGGTGGCCCAGATCGCGCTCATCAACGCCTTCAACCGGCTGAACGTCATCACCCGGCAGCCCGCCGGGGACTACACGCCCGGCCAGTTCGCGCACTGATGGAGACCGCACTGTGGATCGTCGCCGGTCTGCTGGCCGTGATGTATCTCGTGTCCGGGGTCGGGAAACTGTTCCTGCGCAGGGAAACGATCGCCGGAGTGGCCTCGGGCGCGGGATGGGTGCTGGATTTAGGCCCCGGCACGGTGAAGTTCATCGGGGTGGTCGAGATCCTGGGCGCGGTGGGCCTGGTCGTTCCCGCGCTGCTCGACATCGCGCCGGCGCTGGTGCCGCTGGCGGCCCTCGGACTGGCGCTGGTCATGGCGGGCGCGCTGGTCGTGCGGTGGCGTCGCCGCGAGCCCCTGATCGCGCTGCTGGACCTGGGGTACCTCGCGTTGTGCGCCTTCGTCGCCATCGGACGCGCCTGAAGTACGTGAAGGCCCCCTTCACTGCGCTAGACGCAATGAAGGGGGCCTTCACGTACTTTCACCGACTCAGGTGCGCTGTTTCGACCGGCCGAGGATGCGACGACGGCCGTGGCCGTTGGTGCGTTCCTCGTGCAGTTCCTTCAGCGACAACATCATCGCGTCTTCCTGCTTCATCAGCGGGTCGTTGCGAAGGTCCTTCCAGACCGACACGCACAACCCGACCATCACGAACACGAACGGCACCGCGATCAGGATGGTGAGGTTCTGCAACCCGGTCAGCGCCTTGTCCCCGCCGACCAGCAGCATCACCGCCGCGACGGCGCCCATCAGCACGCCCCAGAAGATGACGACACCCTTCTTCGGGTGCACGCTCCCGCGCTGGGACAAGGTGCCCATCACCACCGAAGCCGCGTCCGCGCCGGAGACGAAGAAGATGGACACCAGGATCATCACCAGGATCGCGATCGGGACGAACCACGGCAGCGTTTCGAGCAGTTCGAACGTCGCCGACTGGGCACTGCCCGCGCCCGCGATGTCCGTACCCGCCCGCTGCCTGCTGATCGCCGCGCCGCCGAAGATCGCGAACCAGATCAGGCTCACGATGCTCGGGATCGCGATGACACCGAAGATGAACTGCCGGATGGTGCGGCCGCGCGAGATCCGCGCGATGAACATGCCGACGAAGGGCGTCCACGAGATCCACCACGCCCAGTAGAAGACCGTCCAGCCGCCGAGCCAGGTCTGCATCTCCTCGCCACCGGTCATCCCGGTACGGCCGGACATCTCCGCCAGTTCGCGGAAGTAGTCGCCGATCGCGCCGGGCACGATGTTGAGGATCAGCACGGTCGGGCCGACCACCAGCACGAACACCGCGAGCACCGCGGCGAGCACCATGTTGATGTTGGACAGCCACTGGATCCCCTTGGCCACCCCGGACACCGCCGAAGCGATGAACGCGATGGTGAGGATCGCGATGATCGCGACCAGGAGTCCCTTGCCGGGATCGTCGATCCAGCCGACGGCGCCCATACCGCCACCCACCTGGAGCGCGCCGAGACCGAGCGAAGCGGCCGAACCGAACAGGGTCGCGAAGATCGCCATGATGTCGATCGCCTTGCCCAGCGGGCCTTCGGTGCGCCGCTTGCCGATCAGCGGCGCGAACACCGAACTGATCAGCTGGCTGCGGCCCTTCCGGAAGGTGCTGTACGCGATCGCGAGGCCGACGACGGCGTAGATCGCCCACGGGTGCACGGTCCAGTGGAACAACGTCGTCGCCATCGCGGTGTGGACGGCTTCGTCGGAGTTCGGGGCCGCGGTGCCCGGGGGCGGGCTCGCGAGGTGGGAGACCGGTTCGTACACACCGAAGAACATCAGGCCGATGCCCATGCCGGCGCTGAACATCATCGCGATCCACGACGACGTCCGGAATTCGGGGAGTTCCTTGTCCCCGCCCAGCGGGATCCGGCCGTAGCGGCTTATGGCCAGACAGACCGCGAAGAGCACGAAACCGCTCGCTGTCAGCACAAAGGCCCAGCCGCCGTAAGGGATCACGGCGTCGTTGAGGAGGGTCGACGCGACACTCGCGAGGCTCTCGGGGGACAGGACACCCCAGATGATGATGGCGAGCGCGAGGGCCGCCGCCACACCGAAAACGGTCCGGTCGGTTTCGGCGGGTCGTTCGGCGGCGAGGTCGAGCGGGACGTGCTCATCGGGCGGGTGCCCCGGACCTGTCGTGTCCGGCGCGTGGGCGAGGTCCGACGCGGTCTCCGCGACGACCTCTTCTTCCGCTTGTTTACCGTCCTGCGAACTCATGTTCAGACACGCGCCGATGACGGCGCGATCTCCTTCCGCCCGAGTTAACCCGTTTGCACCACTGCACCCTAACCAGAAAACTGGTAACCGGCAGAAAATGCGGGCGAAGAGGTTTAAACCGGTGATTGTGGGCCTGACCTCGGCGGATGCGAGCGTCGCCGACGATCTCGGCGGGGAACGTGTCGCTCGTGACACCGGGTGGTCAGGAGATCGGGCCGAGTTTTTCGCAGAGAGCCCTGCTGAACTGGGGTTCCTTGGCGAGGATTTCCTCGCATCCCTCGGTTTTGACGCTCGTCACCGCCTGCCATCGATCGGGTACCCAGCGGTAGAGCACGCGCAGCGACGGGCTTTGGGGGAAGTTCGTGCGGTCTACGACGAGCCACTTCTGGTCGCAGGCGCGCGTGTGGATGTCGATGGCCTCGCCGCGGGTCTGTTCGACCCGGACGTCGGCGCAGTGATCGGCGGGAGGGTCGCAGCCCAGCTCGCCGCAGTGACCCCAGGTCCCGTCCGGCAGTTTGTTCCAGGGAGCGTCCCCCGAGTTGAGCACCAGCGTCCGGTTCGCGATCGGGGCCGCGGTGGTGAGCTTGATCTCCGATGGCACCGTTGCCCGGCAATCGGCGGCCCCGGGGGTGATGACGACGTTCGCGTAGATGATGTCGTTCTCTTCTGTCAGGCCTTCGATCCGGGGTTCACGGCCGCAGTCCGGGAGCCGCACCTGGAGTAGGAGGCTGCGGTCGTCCGGCCCAGGGCGGACGCCCGTGGTCACGACGGTCAAAGTGGCCTCAGGCGGCACCGTCTCGACGGAGGGAGGCGGTGCCTGGAGCTTCGGCGCGGAAGTCGTCGGCGCCGGAGCGGTGTCCGCGTAAGGAATGTCGGCCGCCAACACGGCGGCGAAGAGTGCTCCGCCGCCGAGCAGTACGGCCGCGCTCCATCGGAACGTACGAACGAAACGCTGCCCATCGGCCATCAAACCCCCCACGGTTCGAAGGGATTTTAAGCCGTGGAGCCTCCTTTCCAGAAGGGCCGGCCGAGCGGGTCGCCGCCGGCGGTGTCCGGGCGGCCCTGCCGCGCGTGGTTGCGCTCCAGCAGGTAGGTGACGAGGGCGATCAGGGCGAGGGTGACGATGATTGCGGTCATGGCAGTAAGTTTGCGCCACTGCACATCCTGCCAAAAGTGGCAGTTCTGTCGTTGTGCGACAAAATCCTGCCAGCTATGCTTCGGGCATGCTGAAGAGCGTCGCCGTGGTGCTGCTGGACGACTTCGCCGCGTTCGAGTTCGGTGTCGTCTGCGAGGTGTTCGGTTACGACCGCACCGATGACGGACTGCCGCTGCTCGACTTCCGCGTGTGCGGGGAGCGGGCCGGAGAGCCGCTGAGCCTCGGTCACGGTGTCAAGGTCACCCCGGAACACGGTCTCGAAGCGACGGAAGACGCGGACCTGGTAGTCGTCCCCGCCTGCGACGTGCGCGACGAATACCCGCCCGCGGTGCTCGAAGCGCTCCGTGCGGTTTCGGCGCGAGGCGCCACACTGCTTTCGGTGTGCACCGGCGCGTTCGTGCTGGGCGCCGCGGGGCTGCTCGACGGGCGGCGGTGCACGAACCACTGGCGGCACAGCGAGCGGTTCCGGAAGCGTTTTCCCGAGGCGCGGCTGGATCCGGACGTCCTCTTCGTCGACGACGGCGACATCATCACCAGCGCCGGAACGGCCGCCGGCATCGACGCGTGCCTGCATCTGGTCCGGCGCGAACTCGGCTCCGCCGCGGCCACCGTGATCGCCCGGCGCATGGTGGTGCCGCCGCAACGGGAAGGCGGGCAACGCCAGTTCGTCGAGTTGCCGATCCCGGAGTGCACCGGGGACAGTCTTCAGCCGGTGCTCACGTGGATGCTCGACACCATCGACCACGAACATCCCGTCGCCGATCTGGCCCGCCGGGCCCGGATGTCCGAGCGCACCTTCGCCCGCAAGTTCGTCGCGGAGACGGGCACCACACCGCACCGATGGCTTTCGACACAACGGGTTCTGCACGCGAGGTCGCTACTCGAGGAGACGACGATGAGCATCGACGAGGTCGCGCGTCGCTGCGGCTTCGGCTCAGGAGCCTTGCTGCGTCACCATTTCCACAAGGTCGTCGGCGTTTCCCCGCAGGACTACCGACGAACCTTCGCACCGCAGCGCGTTTGACGCCCGGCCTCAGTCCTTCGATGGCTTGTTGAACAGGCCGAGGGATTGCGCGACCGCCGCGCCACCGGCCAGGAAGGCGAGCGGCAGCGTCTTGGCCCAGAACGCGCCGACGTCGAGCGAGATGAGCAAGGCGAGCAGCCCGGCCGCCAAGGCGGCCAAGACGAGCATGCCCAGGGCGAGGCGGGGTTTCGAGACCATGTGTCCTCCAGGAAACGGGTTCGGAAGAGCAAGCTTCGCGACGGTTCCGAGGGAGGAAGAGGTCATTTTTGCCCCGTGCGGGAGTTTCAGAGTGAACCCCAGGCGCGGGCGCGTTCCATCAGCCGGTCGCGAATGAGGGTCACGACCGGCCGCACCGTCCCGGAGCGGTGCGCGAGATAGATGGTGTTCAGCGGCGGCACTTCCGGGGTGTGCACGATCGAGACCGAGCCCGCTTCGAGCGCGGCCGCGGCGATGTAGCGCGGCAGCACACTCGCCCCGGCTCCCGTGACGACGACGGCGAGGATCGCGCGGAGATCGGGTACGACCATCGCGACGCGGTTCGGCGGCCGCCGCCCGAATTCGCTGCGCCAGTAGCGGCGGATGATCGGCAGATCGCCGGCGTAGGCGATCAGCGGCAGGTGGGCCAGCGCAGGCACCGGGTCGGCGGCGAGCAGTGCGGGGTCGACGCTCCGGGCGAGCGCGGGGGCGGCGACGAGCACGAACTCCTCGTCGATCAACGGAATCGCGGTGATGCCGCGTTGCCGTGGCCGGACCGGCGAGAGGACGAGGTCCAGGCGCGCGGCTTCGAGGGCGGACAGGAGTTCGTCGGCGAGCCCGAGGGTGACGGTGAGCCGCAGCCCTCGTTCGGTCAGCGGGGCGAGCGCGGGCAGGAACCGCGTCGCCATGCCGTCGCTCGCGCCGCCGATCGCCACTTGTTCGCGGTACTGGACCTCGTCGTCGCCCGCCGTCAGCGCGCCCCGCAGTTCGTCGATCCGGGTGCCGATCCTGGCGGCGAGTTCGGCCGCGCGGGCGGTCGGCGCCGCACCGAGCCGTGACCGGACGAAGAGCTGTTCGCCGAGTTCCTCCTCGAGCTTGAGCAGCTGCCCGGTGACGGCGGGCTGGGTCAGGCCGAGCTCCGCGGCGGCTGCGGAGAGCGAGCCGAGGCGGTAGATCGACAGGAAGGTCGCCAGCCGGTCCAAGTTGGGCATGCAAGCCGCCTTCCATAAGAAATCTTATGGATGCTAGCCGCCGTCTCGGAGTACTCGCAGCACGGACCCCGTTGAAGCGGGCAGTGGGCACAACGCTCCCGGACAACGAAAGGAACAGTCATGGCGCGGATCCTCATGATCGTCTCGGCCGCGGACCACGTGCGGCTCACGGACGGCGTCGACCACCCGACCGGCTACTGGGCCGAAGAGGTCGCCGAGTCGCACCGAGTGCTCGCCGCGGCGGGCCACCGGGTGGAGATCGCGACACCGTCCGGGCTCCGGCCGACCGTCGACCCGATCAGCCTCGACGAACGCGGCGGCGTCGACGCGGCCACGGGCGCGAAGTTCGCCGAGTACCTCGAGAAGCTCGACCTTTCGGCGCCGCTCAAGCTCTCCGACGTCTCGGCCGGCACCTACGACGCCTTCTACCTGCCCGGCGGACACGGCCCGATGACCGACCTGGTGGACGACGCCGACCTCGGTGCCCTGCTGAACGACGCCGACGCGCAGGGCAAGACCATCGCCGCGCTCTGCCACGGACTCGCCGCCTTGCTCAGCGCACGTCGCGAGGATGGCTCGTTCACCTTCGCGGGCCGCTCGATGACGTCGTTCAGCGACGAGGAGGAACGGCAGGGCGGACTGGGCGAGAAGACTCCCTTCTTCGTCGAGGCGCGGCTCCGGGAACAGGGCGCGATCGTCACTCCGGCGGCCGCCTGGTCGAGCGAGGTCGTCGTGGACGGAAACCTTGTCACCGGCCAGAACCCGCAGTCCAGTGTCGCGACCGCGGAACACGTGGTGGCGCGGCTGAAGACGGCGTGAGCTTGCACCGCGGCTGGATCCGGACATACGATCAGGGCAGTCGTACAGGACGAACGCCCTAGGAGATGACGGTGGCAGGATCCCCGGCCGCGGCGCGTGGCAAACTCGTTCGGCAACGGTTGCTCGAAGCGGCCGTCGCGCTCGTGCCCGAACTCGGCTGGTCCGCGGTCAGTACCCGGATCCTGGCCGAACGCGCGGGTGTCACGCCGAGCGTCGTGCACTACCACTTCCCGTCGCTGCAGGCCTTGATGATCGAGGGCGTGCTCGGCGCGATGCGCGAGGTCGCGGTCGCTTTCGAGCCGGCGCTGGAATCCGTCGAGACGCCGGCGGACGCGGTGGACGCGCTGCTGGCGTCGGTCGGCGAATACTCCGGCACCGACCCGATGTCGTTGCTGTTCGCCGAGGCCTATCTCGCCGCGACCCGCGATGACACCTTGCGTCAAGGCATCCGCGAGCTGCTCGCCGGCCTGCGCACCAGGTTCGGCGGGTGGCTGGCGGAGCGGGGAGTGGCCGACGCCGACGACACGGCGGCGGCACTCCTCGCCGCGGTCGACGGGCTTTTGCTGCATCGGGCGCTCGGACCGGAGTCCGGCCGGATCGTCTCTCCGGCCGTCCTGCGCAGGCTGGTCGGCTGAACGAAAGGGAGAGACCCCATGAAGGTGGCGATCTGCGGGGCCGGGATCACCGGTCTGGCGCTGGCGCACCGGCTCGCGGCGCTGGACGTCGAAGTCGTGGTGCTGGAACGGGCGGCGGGGCCGCGGCAACAGGGTTACATGATCGACTTCTTCGGCCCCGGCTTCGACGCCGTCGAGGAAATGGGGCTGCTGCCCCAGGTCGAGGAAGCGGCGTATCAGGTGGACGAGGCGAGCCTGCTGGACGAGCACGGTCGCCGCCGGGCGGCGATCGACTACGTCCAGTTCGCCAAATCGGTGCGGGGACGGCTCTGCAGCATCATGCGGCCGGATCTGGAACGGGTCCTGCGTACCGGTCTTCCGTCCACAGTGGACGTCAGGTTCGGTGCCGGGGTCACCGGCGTCGAGGACCTCGGCGACCGCGTGCGGGTCACCCTGGCGGACGGCGAGACCCTCGAAGCCGATCTGCTGGTCGGGGCCGACGGGATCCATTCGACCGTGCGGAGGCTGGTCTTCGGTGAAGAGAGCCGGTTCTTGCGTCATCTCGGTTTTCATACGGCGGCCTTCGTTTTCGAGGACGAGGAGATTCGCGCGCAGGTGGGCGAGCGCTTCTGTCTGACCGACACGGTCGGGATGCAGATGGGTTTCTACGGTCTCCGCGACGGCAAACTCGCTGCGTTCGCCGTGCACCGCACGACGGATCCGGCTCTGCCGGACGACACGCGGGCGGCGCTGCGCGCGACCTACGGTTCGCTCGGCTGGGCGGTGCCGAAAGCGCTCGACTTGTGCCCGCCTCCGGGCGAGGTGTACTACGACCAGGTCGCGCAGATCGAGATGTCTTCCTGGAGCCGAGGGCGGGTCGTGCTCGTCGGCGATTCCTGTTATGCCGTCTCCCTTCTCGCAGGGCAGGGCGCTTCACTGGGGATCGCGGGCGCGTTCGTTCTGGCCGAGCAACTCACCCGGGCGCCCTCGATCGAGACCGCGCTCGCGGAGTACGAGCGTCTGGTCCGCCCGGTGGTGACCGAGAAGCAACAGGTCGCCCGCCGGGGCGCGCGATGGTTCCTGCCCGCCAACCGGTTCCTGCTCCTGGCGCGCCGGGCGTTTCTTCACGTGGCCCGGCTCCCGGGACTCGAACGACCGCTCGCGGCCGCCGTCACGGGAAAGTCGACGGCGCTCGTGACGAATCTGAAGCGTGGGGCCGAGATCCGGAGCCGTTGACTTTCGGAAGGCGGGGTCGGTTGCGGAAGCTGGGGTGAAGGGGGCTTTCGCTGCGTCTGATGCAGTGATGGGCCCCTTCGCGTCTTGCTGGTGGCCGCGATCACCAAGTGGGACGCGCGGACACACCTCCGTCCACCATCAGGTTGTGCCCGGTGATCCACGACGCGAGCGGCGAAGCGAGAAAAAGGCAGGCGTTCGCGACGTCCTCAGGAGTGCCGAGCCTGCCCAAGGGCGCGGCCTGTCGCCAGCGGTGGACGCCCTCCGGCCAGGCGTCGTCGAGGCCGGGGCGGTCGATGAGGCCGGGGGAGACGGCGTTGACGCGCAGCCCTCGCGGACCGTATTCGAGCGCGGCGGCGCGGGCGTGCATGACCAGGGCGGCCTTCGCGCTGCTGTAGTGCGCGTGTCCCGGCGCGGGCTGGGCCGCTTCGATCGAGGCGATGTGGATCACGCTGCCGCCGTTCATCACTTCGGCCGCGGCTTGGGTGCACGAGAACGCGCTGGTGACGTTCGCGTCGAGGACGGCGCGCCAGTTCTCCGCCGACATCTCCGGCAAAGGTTCGATCGGCTGCACGCCGGCGTTGTTGACCAGGGTGTCCAGCCGTCCGGTCCAGGCCGCGGCGGCGGACACCAGCCGCCGGCATTCGCCGTCGTCGGTGAGGTCGGCGGCGAACGGCTTCGCGGTGCCGCCCGCCTCCTGGATCCGTTCGACGACGGCGAGCGCCGAGGACTCGTCACGGTGATAGTGCACGGCGACGGCGCTGCCCGCCTCGGCGAAACGCAGCGCGATGCCGCGGCCGATCCCGCCGCTGGCCCCGGTGACGAGCGTGGTGGTACCGGTCAGGTCGAGCATCGAGGTCCTTTCAGGCGAGACGGCGGCGGATCCACCAGAAACAGAATCCCGCGAGACCGAGGGCGAGCGCCAGGTACAGCGCGCTCTCGATCCATTGGAACGGCCAGAATCGCGTGGGCGGGTGGTAGATCACGTGCTGTCGATAGCCGAGCCGGTTGATTTCGGCCAGGCACAGATCCATCGGGTCCGCTCTGGTACCGCGGCCGCCGGGTGGCGCCGAGGGCGAACACGGGCCGCTCGACGTCGGCATGGTGACGTTCTCGACGGGTTTGCCGGAAGCGTCGACGGTTTCGCCCGCCAGCAGCCAGCCGCCGGGATCCGGTGCCTTGGCTTCGAAATGCAGCACCCCGGTGTTCGGGTTCCGGCCGATTCCATCCACAGTGGACAGAGAGAGTTCGAGCGTCGCGTCGATCGAGGGCAGCAGATGGGGCCGGACGACGATCGGTACGGCGACCTGGATCACCGCGAACGCGGCCAGCGTGACGGCCATCGCGGGCAGGCTGCGGCGCACCAGCATGCCGATGGTGACGCCGAGCGCGAAGGCGAACGCGGAGTACGCGATGGGGACGACACCGCGCGCGTCGAACACCATCGCCGAAAGCCGTGGGAAATCCTTCACGGCGGCCGTTTCAAAGGTGGTCGCCCACCAGGTCACCGCCAGGCTGCCCACGCCGCCGGCGAGCATCGCGGCCACACCGGTGATCCCGAATTTCACCGCCAGCCACCGTGTCCTGGTGACGCTCTGGTTCCAGATCAGCCGGTGCGTCCCCGCTTCGAGTTCACGGGTGAACAGCGGCGCGCCCCAGAAGAGGCCGATGAGCGCTGGCAGCAGGAGCACGAGCGCGGTGACGGCCAGGAAGGTGTTCTGGTGGTCGTTGAGGAAGCGCTCGACGAAGTCGTCGCAGGCGGCGGTGTCGCCCGCGCAGGTCGCGATCCCGGTGGCGTATTCGCCGGAGATGGCGGGCCCGGTGACGGCCAGGACGAGCGCGAGCACCGCCAGCGCCCCGAACACGGCCGCGGCCGGGAGCCGGAATTGACGCCAGGTCAGCCAGATCATCTCCGGACCTCCAGGATCCGCCGGTGGTTCGCGGTGGTTTTGGTCAGGTAGGCCAGTACGAGGTCTTCGAGGCTCAGCTTGCTCACCGTCCACACCGGATCGTGGATCGGCTCCTCGGTGCGGACGACGAAGGTACTTTGGACGTCCGTATGGCTTTCCGAGACGATGTGCTGGCTCGACGGGAGCCTGGCGGCGTCACGGCGCGGGCCGGTCAGGCGGTGGTGGGTCGCGAGCAGGGTCTCGACCTCGCCGGACACCTGCACACGGGAGTCGATGAGCACGATCAGGAAGTCGCAGGCGCGTTCCAGATCCGAGACCAGATGGGACGACAGCACCACGTTCAGTTCCTGCTCGACGGTGGCTTCGAGCAGCCCCTGCAGGAATTCGCGGCGCGCCAAGGGATCGAGCGCGGCGACGGGTTCGTCGAGGAGCAGCAGTTCCGGTCGTTTCGCCACGCCGAGGGTGAGGGCGAGCTGGGCGCGTTGCCCGCCCGAAAGTTTTCCGGCCTTGCGCGCGAGATCGAGACCGAGCCGGGCGATCCGGTCCCTGGCCAGCGCGTCGTCCCAGCCGGGGTTCAGCCGCGCACCGAGCCGCAGGTGGTCCGCGACGGAAAGACCGGCGTAGGTCGGGGTGTCCTGCGCGACGAAGCCGACCTTGGCGAGCTGGGCCGGGCTGGCGCCGGGACGCCCGCCCAGCACGGTGATCCGGCCGGTGGTCGGTGGCAGCTGACCGGCGGCCATGTTCAGCAGCGTGGTCTTGCCCGCCCCGTTGGGACCGACCAGTCCGACCACGTGCCCGGCCGGGATGTCCAGCGTGCACTCGGAAAGCGCCCAGTTCTTGCCGTATCTCTTGCCGAGACCCTCTGTTCGCAGGACGGCGGTCATGCTATTTCCTCTCCGGCGACGGTCCGAAAGGTCGTCATGAACAGCGCCTCGATGCTCTCGTCGTCGAGCCCGGCCTTGCGGGCCTTCGCCAGCCATCGCTGCAGATCCATCCGCAGGGGGCCGTGCGCGGCGAGGGATCCGTCGGTGAGCGTCGCGGTCACGAAGGTGCCGACGCCCGGCCTCGCGGCGACGAGGCCTTCGTGTTCGAGCTCGCGATACGCCTTGAGCACGGTGTTGGGATTGATCGCCAGCCGGGCCACCACTTCCTTGACCGTCGGCAGCTGGTCGCCCTCGGCGAGCAGGCCCAGCCGCAGCGCCTGCCGCACCTGGCGGACGAGCTGCAGATACGGCGACAGGCCGGAGTGGTCCTCGAGGTGGAACTCGATCATGGTTACTCCATTTATCTAGTTACCTAGTACTATAGAGACATGAAGGAGCGCGGTGTCAAGACAGGGGGATCGCTAGACGCGCTTCCGTAGCGCTAGCACGCCGGCGACGGTGAGGAAGATCAGGCCCGCGAGGACGTAGCAGTTCCCCAGCCACTGCTGGGTGGTCGTCCATGTCTGGCCCGGCCGGTCGAAGGCCGGGAAGTACCGGAACGGGGCCGCGACGAAGATCGTGGCGACGACGCCGGTGACGGCTAGCCAGGCTGCCGCCCTGCGGCGATCCTGACGCCTGAGCACCGCGAAGGCGACTGTGGTGAACAGCGCCGGGGCGATCCACACCCAGTGATGCGACCACGACGTCGGTGAGATGAGCAGGGCGAATGTCGCGTTCAGCAGCAGTGCCTGCACCGGTGCCGAGCGGTACATGGTCACCGTCACCAGCACCAGTAGCACACCGGTGAGGACGATCCAGAGCGGCTTCGCGGCGGACTCGACGCCGAAGCGCGCCAGCACCGCTTGCAGGGTCTGGTTGGTGTGGAACGAAGTGCCGCTGATCCCGGACGCCCCGGCGAGTCCGCCGAACCAGTAGCGCGCGGACGCCTCCGGGGCGACCGCGAACGCGACGGCCGAGGCGGCCACGAACGTGCCCACCGCGGTCAGTGCGCCACGGAAGTCCTTGCGCACCAGGAAGAACAGCAGGAACGCCATCGGCGTCAGCTTGACGGCCGCGGCGAGACCGACCCCGATGCCCCGGTAACGACCCCGTGCCAGCAGGCAGTCGGCCGCGACGAGACCCATCAGCAACAGGTTGATCTGGCCGAAACCGAGTGTCTGGCGGACCGGTTCGAGGAAGAGCGCCGGGGTGATCGCCAGCGACGCGACGAGCAACGCCTTCCGCCGGTCCCCGGACGGCCACAGCGTGCGGACGATCCCGTAGAAGGTGATGCCCAGCGTGGCCAGGCTGAGCGCGAACAGCAGGAGTACCGCGCCCGTCCACGGGACCAGCGCCAGCGGGGTGAGCACCAACGCGGCGAACGGCGGGTAGATGAACAGCAGGGGGATGCCGGCCTCGGAAAGCGGCAACGCGCCGTAGAGATCGCCGCCGCTCCACAGCGTGTCGACGCCGAAACGGTAGATCTCGAGGTCGCTGTGCGAAGTGCCCGCCGTCGCCATGGCCACGACGCACGCCAGCGCCAAAGCGGCGAACGCGCCGAGCGACCACTGGGCCCGACCGCGCGACTTGGTGGGAGACATCGCGTGGTGACCCTTCGGACGTGCGTCGATGATCCGACTGTACCCGGCGGGGGAGAAGCGACTTCCGTCGGCAGTCACGGCGCGAACATTGGTCTAGACTTTTCATTCCCCAGTGTGGTGAAAGGGACCGATCCATGCGCGGAACGACGGTGTTGCCGAGGACGCCTTGCCTGAAACCGAAGGCGGGGGAATTGCCACTGCATCGGCTGGAGGTCCGCGCGCCGGACGCCCTGCCGTTCACGGTCGGCACCTTCGACACGATCGGGCCGATGTCGCGGGCGGCGTTCCCGCATCGGCACACCTTCTACGAAATCGTCCATGTCACCGGCGGCACCGGCGACCACGTCATCGATTTCACCCGCTGGGAATTGGGGCCGCCGCAACTCGCGGTCATAACACCGGGGCAGGTGCATCATTGGGATGCCCGCGATCTCACCGGATTCGTCGTGTTGTTCACCGACGATTTCCTGCTCGAACATCCGTCGGATCGCGAAACCCTGCGAAGGCTCAGCCAGCAGCCGTGGCGGCTCGACGAACGCGCGGCCGAGGAGACGGCGCGGCTGGTCGCCGAACTCGACGAGGAATTCCGTTGTGGCGGGCAGGGTACCGATTCGGTGCTGCGGGCCCTGATGCACGTGCTGATCGTGCGGGCGGGACGGCTTCCCGGCCTGGCGGATCCGCGTCCGCCGGCCAGGGCACAGGCGGTGGGCACGGAATTCGCCCGGTTGCTCGGCAGACCCGACCTCGGGCTCTGGTCGGTCGGCGCGCTCGCGGAACGTATCGGGGTCACGCCGGGATATCTCACCGACGCGGTGAAAACGGCGACCGGCCGGACGGCGGCACAACTGATGCGCGAGGCGCGGACACGGGAGGCGAAACGGTTCCTGCTCGGCACGGATCTCACCGTGCGGCAGGTCGCCAGCCGGGTCGGTTTCGCGGATCCCGCGTATTTCTGCCGGTTCTTCCGGCGGGAAACGGGGTTGAGCCCCGGTGATTACCGCCGGACCGGAGACGCGCCCCCGGAGATTCACCACGACTGACCACCCCAGTCCATCGTCCGCAGCTGATCTTCTCCATACCGTCGAGGGTGATTCCCGAAGCCCCCACGAGGAGCAGGTATGGACGAAGAGAACAAGCTCAGCCGGAAGACCGTGCTGAAGGCCGCGATCGCCGCGGGTGTGGCGGCTCCGGTCGCGTTGATCGGCGGCCCCGCTCTCGCGCGCACCACCGTCGCGAGCGGCCAGGCACCCGAGCTGACCCCGTACTGCGACGACGGGGACGACCCGACCATCCCGCAGACCGAAGGTCCTTATTTCAAGCCGAATTCCCCGCAGCGCACCTCGCTCGTCACGGCGGGCACGCCGGGAACGCGGCTCACCGTGTCCGGCTACGTGTTCGGGCTCGGCTGCCTGCCGATCGCGCGGGCGCTGCTGGACTTCTGGCAGGCGGACGTCAACGGCGCCTACGACAACGTGGGGTACACCTTCCGCGGTCACCAGTTCACGAACGACCAGGGCGCTTTCTCGCTGAGCACCATCGTGCCCGGTCTGTACCCCGGTCGTACGCGGCACATCCACGTCAAGGTCCAGGCCCCCGGCAGGCCGGTGCTGACCACGCAGCTCTACTTCCCCAACGAGCCGCGCAACAACACCGACACGATCTTCGATCCGCGGCTGCTGATGACCGTCCGGGACGCGGGTACGGCCAAGGAGGCGGCGTTCGACTTCGTGTTGAACGTGCCGCAGACGCCGACGTCGACCTCGCGGCCGACCAGTACGACGCCGACGACGTCGACTTCGACCTCCAACCCGCCCGGCGGGACGACCTGGGCGGCGGGAACCGGCTATTCCGCGGGCGCCCGGGTCACCTACAGCGGTCGCGGTTACGTGTGCTTGCAGGCGCACACCGCCCAGCCCGGCTGGGAGCCGCCGTCCACACCCGCGTTGTGGCGCGCGGAGTGACGGACAGCCGCTGCGGAGGGAGATAAACGCGGGTGGATTCCCGCCGCCGGGTCCCACACCCCGGCGGCGGGGTCCACCCGCTTCCCATGGGGTGAGGAAAACCCCACCCCAAGTAGGAGCTTTGCTTCAATGCGCCCCCACCGTTCCGTCGACGATGATCGATTTCGACAGCGGAACGAAGGGGTGAGCGTTATGAAGAACGGCCGGAAACGGTGGGCGAGACGGGGAGTGGTGGCCGCCGCCGTGGTGGTGACGGGGGCGGTGCTCGCTCCCTTGACGAGTCCGGCTCTCGCGGCGGAGACGACCACGACCTGGCGGGATCCGGTGCGGTCGCTGGACCGGGCGGCGCATCCGTTGCGCTCGACCGAACCGGGCCGTAACACTGCCGATCTCCGGGCGCTGGGCGGGATGATCGCCGACGCGAAGGTGGTCGGCCTCGGCGAGGCGACCCACGGCTCCCACGAGTTCTTCACCATGAAGGAGCGGGTGTTCCGCTACCTCGTGGAGGAAAAGGGGTTCCGGGCCTTCGCGCTGGAGCTCAGCTGGTCCGCCGGCCTGGAGATCGACGAGTACGTCCAGACCGGGCGCGGCGACGCCCGTGAGATCGCGAAGCGCACGCTGGCCGGATCCCCGTGGGATCGCGAGGAGTTCGTCAGCCTGATCCGGTGGATGCGCGATCACAACCGCGCGCATCCCGATCGCACGGTGCACTTCGTCGGTGACGACCTCGGCGCGCCTTCGGTGAACGACGCGTTCTTCGCGCGGATCACCGACTACATCGGCAGGCATCATCCGGAGGCGCTGCCCCGGCTCAACGAGCTGTACACGGGACTGCGCCCGATCGACGACGCGTTCGCCTACGTGCGCAAACCCGTCGACGAGCGACGACGGCTCGCCACGCAGGCGGAGCAGGCCTTCGAGCTGGTCAAGGGTCTGGCCGGCGCGGACGCCTACGGCTGGACCGAGCAGCATGCCCGGTTCGTCGCGCAGACCGCCCGCTTCCTCGCTGTCGACCTCGCGGATCCGAAGGGGCTGCCCGCGGCCCAGATCCTGCGCGACCAGGCGATGGCGCAGAACGTGGCCTGGTGGCAGCGGCGGACCGGCCACAAAATCCTGCTCTCCGCGCACAACGCCCATGTCGCGTACATCCCCGACATGCCGTCGATCTACCCGAAGACCCAAGGCGCCTTCCTGCGCGAGACGCTGGGCCGCGGCTATCTGCCGATCGGGTTCAGCTTCGACCGGGGTTCCTTCCTGTCCAAGGACACCGCGGTAGGCGGCGAGTGGAAGCCGTTCTCCGTCCCGTCCGCGCCGTCCGGGACGAATGAGGACACCCTCGACCGGGTCCGGTTCGACGACTTCTACCTGGACCTGCGCACCGCGCCGCCCGCCGCCCGCGCCTGGCTGGACACCGCCCGGCCCACCCGCACCATCGGCACGCTGTTCCCCGTCGACCCGGCGGACATCTCGCTCGGCCGCTCCTACGACGTCGTCATCCACCTGCACGACGTCCGTCAGGCCGATCTGAGAAGGTAGTGACGTCGCGCCCGTTTAGGGGTTTTTAACCCGGTTTGCCTGGCGTGCCGCGACGGATCTCGGTAGTAGTCGAAGTGTTCCGGTACCCCCTGTTCCAGTACCCAGCGGAGGAAATCCCTGATGTTCAAACGGATGCTCAGCGCCTTCGGGGTCGGCGGCCCGTCCGTCGACACCGTGCTCGACTCGCCGCACGCCGTTCCCGGCGAGGTGATCACCGGCCAGGTCCGCATCCAGGGCGGTTCGAGCGACGCCCAGATCGAGGAGATCCTGCTTTCGCTGGTCACCAGGGTCGAGGTCGAGCACGGCGACCACGAGCGGGCCGGGACCGCGGAGTTCCTGCGGGTCAGCGCGGGCCGCAAGGTACGGGTGACGGCGGGGCAGCTGACGACCGTCCCGTTCCAGATCGCCTTGCCGTGGGAGACGCCGATCAGCGCGGTGGGCGGGCGTGAGCTGCCGGGCATGGTCGTCGGCGTGCGTACCGAACTCGTCATCGCCGGTGCGCCGGACAAGGGCGACCTCGACCCGGTGCTCGTCGGGCCGCTGGAATCGCAGGACCGGGTGCTGGAGGCGTTCGGCGAGCTGGGCTTCTCCTTCCGCAGCGCCGACGTGGAGGCCGGGCGTTTGCACGGTGTCCGGCAGGAGCTCGGGTTCTTCCAGGAGATCGAGTTCTTCCCGCCGTCGCGCTACGCCGGCCGGGTCAGCCAGGTGGAGCTGACCTTCGTCGCGAGCCCGGACGACCTCGTCGTGGTGCTGGAGGCGGACAAGCGCGGCGGCATGTTCCGCTCCGGCGGCGACTCCTTCGGCCGCTTCCACGTCTCGCACGAGGAGGCGCTGCGCACCGACTGGGCCGCCGCCATCGACGGCTGGCTGGCCAAGGTCGCCGAATCCGGCGGCGGGCACGCCATGTTCGGCGGGCACCAGGAGCACTACGGCCACGACTACGACCACCACGGTCATCACGGTCACCACGGCAGGCGTGGTCCGGGGATGGGCGGTGTGGTCGCCGGTGCCGCGGCCGGTGTGGTCGGCGGCATGATCCTCGGCGAGGTCATGGAGGACGTCTTCGACGGCGGCGACGAGGGTTTCGAGGAGTGATCCGGCTTTCTGGGCACACCGGCTCGCCGGTGTGCCCAGAAGTCACTTCGCCAGGACTCAGGTGTACCAGGTGGGCTCAGGAAGTTCGTTCAGCAAGGCGTAAGCACCGACTTCACGGCGTTTGTACGCCACCGGATCGTGCAGGGAGTGCGTCCGCAGATTCCGCCAGAACCGGTCCAGACCGTATTTCGTGGCGCTCGCGCGGGCGCCGGTCAGCTCGAAGATCTTCGTGCCGATTTCGAGGCCGGTATCGATCACGCGCTGTTTGGCGGCGGCGATGAGGACCGCGACCTCGCCGCGTGCCTCGGGGGTCAGTTCCTCGCGCGGAGCGTGCAGCACGGCGGAGATCGCGGTCCCGGCCTTGTCCACCAGCGCCTCGGCCGCCCACAGCTTCGACTGGAGATCCCCGTAGCCGTCGAGGATGTACCACTCCTCGCCGGCGGATGGCTTGTTGTCGCCGCCGTACGGCCACGCCCGGGTGTGCTCGCGCGTGTACGCCAGCGCGGTTTCGAGCGCGCCTTGCGCGATGCCGAGATAGAAGTTGGCGAACACCAGCTGGATCGCCGGGACGTTGAGCGTGTTGTAGGTCAGCGGGTGGAACTTCTTGTCGACGTAACCCGCCGCGCTCGCCCACGGGACGCGCACGTCGGTGATGGTCACGCTGCCCGATTCGGTGAGCCTCTGGCCGATGTTGTCCCAGTCGTCGTGGAAGACGATTCCGTCCTGTCCGGACGGGACGATCGCGAAGATGTGGTCCTCGGTGCCTTCGAGGACGCCCTCCAGCACGGTCAGATCCGAGACCTTGCTTCCGGTGGAGAACGACTTGTGTCCGTTGTAGACGATCTCGTCGCCGTCCTCGGCGATCTTCAGATCGGAATCGCGGGGGTTGACCGCGCCGCCGAAGAAGAAATCGTTTCGCGTATACAGTTCTTCGACGGCGGCGATCTGGTCGTCGGTCGCCACGAGGCGCGCGGCCCAGGCCCAGAGATAGTGGTAGCCGAGCAGTTGGCCGATCGAGCCGTCACCGCGGGCGACCTCGCGGATGACGCGATAGGCGGTCTCCCAGCTCTGGCCGCCTCCGCCGTGCTCGACCGGGCCGAGCAGCGTCACCAGGCCGGAATCCTTGAGCAGCCGGACTTCCGCGTAGGGCGTTTCGTTCTTCCGGTCGCGCTCGGCCGCGTTCACCGCGAGTTCCGCGGCGACCTCCTTCGCGGCCGACAGCCATTCATTGCCGGATCGGATCCGGGGCTCGGTCGTGGTCATGGGGTGAATTCCGTTCTGTGCGAGGGCGAACGGGAATTCCGGGCAGGGCGGAGCGCCCGGAATTCCCGGGTGTTTCTCGAGGATGAGCGACACTTGTTCAGGCCGTACAGAGCATGCGTCCGAGTAGAGCAGTGGCACTTTGGGGTGTCAACGAACGTCCGCGCTCTGAGACCGCGCCCCTCTCGCGATCAGAACCAGTGCAGGCAGTGCGGAGGACGCTCGGTGCGGAACAGAGCGTCGGCCGCCGCCGCGGCCTCCGAGTGATGGGCGCGGATATGGCCCGCCCGCACGAGTGTGCTCGGAGTGGTGCCGCCGAGATAGATCGAGCCCAGATCGCTCACGTCGAGGGACAGATCGGGTTCCCGCTCCGTCGGGACACAGGCCGCCTCGCCGTCCCGGACGGTGAGCAGATGGCGGCCGTGCTCGTCGAGCGCCGGGTCGCCGACGTCGAGGACGAGCTCGCCGTCGGCCGACCAGCCGCGGGCGGTGAGCGCGCGGGGGACGTCGAGCAGCCGCACCCACAGCCAATCCGTGTCGCCGCCGAGCTCGCCGGCGCGGAAGTCTTCGAGCTGCCAGCGCAGCGGATCGTCGAGCGGGCGGTGCTTGAACACGACTTCGCTGACGAGGTCGTGCCCGAGCAGGAACCTGGCCAGTGCCGTCGACACCGCGTCGTCGGTGGCGATGGTCTCGTCGACGGTCAGGGTGTCGGGTTCGGTGAGCGAGTAGGAGGCGTAACCGTCCGGGACGCCGTCGGCGTCGCGATGCACGGCGACGTACCGCGATGCCCGGGAGATCGGTGGTTGCCCGGCGCCGGCCTCCCACCAGCTGTGCGGGCGCGACAGCGCGCCGGGCCTGGCGCGGCGATACCGGTCGTAGACCGTTTCCAGGATCTCGCCGCAGTCGGCCCGGCGCAGCAGTTCGATCGAGCCGGTGGTCACCTCGGCCGCCCGGGGGACGGCGAGGGCGGCCCGGTGGCGCCGCACCGTCAGGCGCCGGGTGTAGGTCGCCGGCCCGTAGCCGAACCGGCGGTAGATCAGGGCCTCCGACGCCAGCAGGACGGAGAGGAACTCGCCCCTGGCCCGGAAATCGGCGAGCTGATGCCGCATCATCGCGCTGAGCACGCCCTGACGACGGTGCGAGGGCAGGACGCCGACGGCGGTCACCCCGGCGGCCGGCACGACGACCTCACCGGGCAGCGTCAGCTCGAAGGAGTAGGCGGCGGCCGTGCCCACCGGCCGCCCGTCCTCGGAAACCGCGAGCAGGGCGCGGTCCATTTCGAGCGAGGACCAGGTCTCGCCCGCGGTGTCCGGGAACCGGGCGAACGCGGTGAACATGGTGTCGACGAAGACGGCGCGGTCGTCGGCGGTCGTGGAACGGATCTTCATGGGCACAGTGCATTGCCGTTCCCCGGCGGCGTCAAGCGATTTGCGGTTCGAGGAACCCGGCGTACCGGCCGCCGAGCCGGGCCAGTTCGCCGTGGCTCCCTTCCTCCGCGATGCGGCCGCCGTCCAGGAAGACCACGTGGTCCGCACGCTCGACGGTCCGCAGCCGGTGCGCCACCATCACCACGGTCCGGCCCGCCATGAGCCGCTCGATCCCCTCGTGGACGGCCGCTTCGTTGACCGGATCGAGTGCGGAGGTCACCTCGTCGAGCAGCACGATGGGCGCGTCCTTCAGCAGGGCGCGCGCGATCGACACCCGCTGGCGTTCCCCACCGGACAGCAGCGCGCCGCCCTCGCCGACGTTCGCGGACCAGCCGCCGGGCAGCCGTTCGATCACCTCGTCGAGGCGGGCCGCCGTCGCCGCGGCCCGCACCTCGGCGTCGTCGGCGTCCGGACGGCCCAGCCGGACGTTCTCCTCGATAGTGCCGTCGAACAGGTAGACGTCCTGGAACACGATCGCGATGCGGGACATCAGGTCGTCGGTGCTCATCGAGCGGACGTCCACCCCGCCGACGCGCACCGCGCCCGAATCCACGTCGTGGAACCGGGCGAGCAGTTGCAGCACCGTGCTCTTCCCGGCGCCCGATGGGCCGACGAGGGCGAGCTTCTGTCCTTCGTGGACGGTCAGCGACAGGCCGTCGAGCACCGCGCGGCCGCTGCGGGTGAAGGCGGCCGACTCGAACTCCAGATCGTGCCGCTCCGGCCGGACCGGTTCCGGCGGTTCCGGCAGCGGTTCGGTGCGCAGCAGCGCGTCGAGCCGTACCAGCACCGAACGCGCGCCGCGGAGTTTGCCGTCGATGTCGGTCAGCGAGAGCAGCGGATCGGCGCAGCGCGTGGCCAGGACGAGGATCGCCACGACCTCGGCGGCCCCGATCTCCCCGCCAAGTGCGAGGAACGCGCCCAGCGTGAGCAGGACGGTGAACAGCGCCTGCACCGTGAACGTCAGCCCCACGACACCGGGCAGCGCCGACAGGGTGGACCGGCGGTTCGCCCGCTGAAGGTCCCGCAGCGAGTCGTCGAGCAGCCGGAATCGTTCCTCGGCCCGCCCTCCGGCGCGCAACACCGGCTGGGCCTGCAGGTACTCGATCACCCGGCCGGTCGCCTCGGTGCCGCGCCGGGCGGCCTCCTCGTCGGTCGCGGCCGACGAACGGCCCGTCCGCACTTGGATCACCGCCACGACCGGGACGGCGATCAGCGCGGCCAGCCCCAGCCGCCAGTCGAAGGCGAGGATCACGAACACGATCGTCAGCGGGGTGACGCAGGCGGCCACGAACGGGGCCAGCAGATGCGCGATCACGCCCATCGCCTGCAGGACACCGGGTCCGGCGAGCGCCGACACCTCGCCGACCCGGTTCCCGCCGTACCAGCCCATCGGCAGGCGGGCGAGATGGTCGCCGAGCCGGTGGTACATCCCGCGCAGCAACGTCGTCCCGGCGCGGAAGCCGGAGAGATCGGCGCGGTAGCGCAGGATCGCGAACACCGAGAAGGCCGCGCCGAACGCGATCAGCCACGGGACGGCGTCGCCGGGAGTGCTCCCGAGCAGCGCCCGCAGCAAGGGGACCAGCAACGCGTAGGACAGCCCTTCGACGATCCCGGTCACCGTCATCAGCGCCACGGTCCGCCGCACCGGCGGGGCGTGTTCGGGGCCGAGGACGCTCAGCAACATCCGGATCATCGAGGTTCCCCCTGTGGTTCGGCGGCGTGCTGGGAACGCCAGAATGCGGCGAATTTCCCGTTCCGGGTCAGCAGTTCCGCGGGCTTCCCGCGTTCGGCGATGACGCCGTTCTCCAGTAGTACGACGGTGTCTGCGTCGACGACCGTTTCCAGCCGGTGCGCGATGACCAGGATCGTCCGGTCGGCCCGTGTCGTCGCGAGAGCCCGGCGCACGGCCAGTTCGGTCTGCGGGTCGGCGAACGCGGTGGCCTCGTCGAGCACCAGGACGGGCGTGTCGGCGAGCAGCGCGCGGGCCAGCGAGATCCGCTGGGCTTCCCCGCCCGACAAGCCGGTTTCCTCGTGCAGCACCGTTTCGTAGCCGCGCGGCAGTTCGAGGATCCGGTCGTGGATGTTCGCCAGCCGGGCGGCGCGCACGACGTCGTCGAGATCGGCGTGCGGCACGGCCAGCGCGATGTTCTCCGCGACCGACGCGCGCAGCAGGCGGACGTCCTGGAACACGAAGGAGACCTTGCGATACAGCTCCTCGCCGCTGATCTCGCGCAGATCGACACCGCCTAGCAGGATCGTCCCTTCCGTGGGGTCGAAGAACCTCGGCAGCAAAGTGACCAAAGTGGACTTCCCACCGCCGGACGGGCCGACGAGGGCGGTGACGGTGCCCGGTTCGAGGACCAGGTCGATGCCGTGCAGGACCTCGCGGTCGGCGTCGTAGCCGAACCGGACGTCACGCAGCTCGACTCGATGCCCTTTTGGCACAAGGGGATTCTCCGGCTCCGGCAGGGGTCGCACACCGAGCACGTCGCGGATCCGGCCGGTCGCGCGCCGGGCGGCCTGCAGTTCGTCGAAGCCGTGGCCGAGTGCGGCCACAGGGGCGGTCAAGCCCAGCCCCAGCACCAGGAACGGCAGGAGATCGACCGGGGCGAGGCCTCCGCCGGTGATCAGCAGCGTGCCGCCGATCAGGACCACCAGCAGGACGAACGGCGGCGACAACGCCAGCTGCATTCCCGCCGCCGGCCCGGCCATCCCTCGTACCCATCGGGTGAAGGTGGCGACGAAGTCATCCGCGGCGGTGCGGAACCTGCGGTGGGCGCGGCCCGCTCCGCCGAACGCCTTGACCACGGCGATGCCCTGGACGAATTCGACGACCGAATCCGAGATCCCCGCCATCCCGCGGTCGAACTCCTCCTGCTCGCGAAGCCGGGAGGGCGTCATCATCAACGGCACCAGCGCCACCGCGAGGACGACCGGGATCAGCGTGATCAGGGTGAGCCGCCAGTCGATGGTGAGCAGGTAGCCCAGTGACACCAGCGGGACGACGAAGGCGGAGACGAGTTCGCCGGGGGTGTGGGCGATGAACGGGTGCACGGCGCCGACGTCCTCGCCGACGACCTTGGCCAGCTCACCGGTGCGACGCCCGGAGAACCAGCCGATCGGCACGCGGCCGAGGCGTTCGGCGAGCAGACGGCGGAAGGTGAGCTGGACCCGGCCGTCGAGCAGATGCCCGATCCCGGACGACGCGGCCGTGAGCACCAGCCGGACGAACAATCCGGCCGCGCCCACGATCACCGCGGTCCAGACCCGGCCCTCGTCGACCGGGCCGGGCGCCAGCAGCGCCCGGCCCAGTTCGACGACCGCGAGCAGCGGCGCCAACCCCGAGATGGCGCCGATGATCTGCAGGACGACGACGGCGGCGAAACTCCCGGCGAACGGACGCAGCAGGCGGGCTGTCGTAGGCGTCGTCATGACTCGGCCAGCGCGCGGCGCAGGACGCCGCCCAGTTCGTCGATCTGGCGGCGGGACACCTCGGCGGACAGGATCGCCTGTGACCCGTGGAAGGTGCCCGGCCAGTGGTGCAGCTCGACCGAAACCCCCGACTGAAGCAGACGGAGGGCGTACTCGATGTTCTCGTCGCGGTTGGGGCAGAGCTCGGCGGAGGCCACGTACGCGGGCGGCAGCCCGGAGAGATCGGTGGCCCGCGAAGGGGCGGCATACGGCGACGGTGCGGGCTTTCCGGCCAAGTAGTGCCCCCACGCGGCGGTGATCTTCGCGCGGTTCATCCACGGCGTGTCGGTGAAGTTCCGCGCCGACCACGACTCCTGACGGTCGTCGAGTCCGGGCTGGTTGAGCAGCTGGAAACAGATCCGCGGGCCGTCTTCGTCGCGGGCACGCAAGGCCGTCGCCGCCGCGAGCCCGCCACCCGCGCTGTGCCCGCCGATCGCGATCCGGTCGGGGGAGACGCCGAGTTCGGCCGCGTGGTCCGCGGTCCAGTTCAGCACGGTGTAGACGTCGTCGAACGCGGCCGGGAACGGGTTCTCCGGCGCCAGCCGGTACTCGACCGAGATCACGGTCGCGCCGGAGGCCTCGGCGAGCCGCGCCGCCCAAGGGTGCTCGGTCTCCAGGTTGCCCATGACCCAGCCGCCGCCGTGCAGCCAGATGATGGCGCCCCGCGCCTCCCGAGGGCGGTAGATCCGGATCGGGACACCCGGGTCGCCGGGTACGGTCCGGTCTTCGACCTCCATGGCCGAGGTGTCGGGCCGCGGCACCGACATGGCCAGCTTCGCGAGCTTCTCGCGATCCGCGATCGGGTCGTCGAGGTTCGCCGCGGGGAACAGGGCGATGAAGGCTTCGAGTTCGGGGTCCATGACGACGATCTTTCCGGCTTCGGGGCCGGAAGGCGGCCGCCATCCGTCGCGTGTGATCGCCCCTTCGTGCGACGATCGCCGCGTAGGCTCGCCGACATGGAGGCATTGGCCGCGCGGTTGTCGCATCTGGATCCCGACGTCGAGGGCGCGATCCGGGTCGTGATGTTCTACGACACCCTGATGCGGCGCCGGGTCGACCTCCCCGCGCTCGCCCGCGCCACCGCGGGCCTGGCGGAATGCGCGGCGGGTATCCGGCTGCACAGCACGGGACGCACCATCCGCATGGCCCCCGACGGACGCGAAGCCGCTCCGGCCTCCGTGCCCGCGTCCATCACGATGGCCGTCACCCTCGACGACGAAGAGATCGGCACGGTCTGGCTGGAACGCGAGGGGGAGGCCGCCGCCCTCGACGAAGCGGTGCTGGACCGCCTCGCGATCGCCGTGGCGACGGTCGTCGAACGCTACGGACCGGCCCGCACCACCATGGCCGATCCGGCGCTGGTGGAACTCGTGATCAGCTCCGCCAGCGACGACGCCGCCAGGAACCGGGCCTTGCGGCTGCTGGGCTTCCCCGGCGACGCGCCGATCCGCGTGATCGCCGTCCGGTCCGGGCTCCCGCTCGAGAAGATCGGGGGCCTGATCTGCCACGGGCGCCCGGTCAAGGCCGCGTCACTCGGCGACGTCGGCATCATCCTGGCCGCCGCGGTGGACCCGGCCCGGTTCCCCGAAGACGTCCGCGCGGGGATCGGCGACGCCGAATGCCCGCATCGGTCCTGGCTGGACGCGACGACCGCGCTGCGGTTCACGACCGCGCGCCGTCCGGTGATCCACCATCGCGACCTCGGCGCCCTCGCGCTGCTCGCGCGGATCCCGGAAGAGGACACGCGGGCCAACGCCGACGTCGTCGCGATCACGAAGCTGGCCGCGGATCCGGAGGACCTGCGGACGCTGGACGCCTACTGCGCCACGGGTTCCGTGCGCCAGGCCGCCGATTCCCTGCACCTGCACCACAGCAGTGTGGCGCGGCGGCTCACCCAGATCGGCAAAAGCCTGTCCGTCGACCTGACCGACCCGCTCGGCCTGACGCGGGTGAGGCTCGCCCTCACCGCTTGGCGCCTGCTACGCGAGTGACTACCTAATGATCTTCGCCCGGGCCCTCGAAATAAATAGGTAGCCCACGCGAACTTTCGTCGGTTTCCGGCTTCCCTTGGCACGACACAGAATCAGCGCGTTCGTCCCCACTGAAGCGGCCGGATCCCCGCCGCAGAAATGAGTCGGAACATGCGACTGCGCTCTCTTGTCCTGCTCGCCGGCACCGCCTTCATGGCGCTGCTCGGCTCGACCGCCCCCGCCGCGACCGCCGCCGAACCCTCGGGCGTGCAGCCGATGATCATCGGTGGTCAGTACGCGCAGAACGCTCCCTGGGCGGCCCGGCTGTTCGTGAACGGCCAGCAGAACTGCACCGCCACGATCATCGCGCCGCAGTACATCCTCACCGCCAAGCACTGCGTCGCGAGCAGCGGCAGCTACACGTTCCGCATCGGCAGCCTCGACCAGCAGAGCGGCGGCACCATGGCCACCGCGGCGAGCATCACCCGCCACTCGGGCGCGGACCTCGCCATCGTGCGGCTGACCAGTTCGGTCAACGCCACCTACTCGCCGCTCGGCACCACGAGCAATGTCGCCGTCGGGCAGAACGTCCAGGTCTACGGCTGGGGCGCGACGAGTCAGTGCGGTTCGGAGATCAACTGCCAGTCCCGCTACCTGAAGGTCGCCACCGTCCGGGTCAACTCGGTCAGCTGCAGCGACTACAACGGCGGGGTCGCGGTCTGCGCGAACCGCGTCGACGGCATCACCGCCGGCGGTGACTCGGGCGGCCCGATGTTCTCCGGTGGCCGCCAGGTCGGCGTCGCCTCGACCAGCGACCGGTCGAACAACACCGCCTACACCAACATCACCCGCTACCGCAGCTGGATCCAGCAGGTCGCCGGAGTCTGACCCCCTCGTGAGTGGTGAGGATGGTTCCCACCGTCCTCACCGCTCACGAGCGTTAACACCGAACCGCAGCCTCCTATTTGTCAATTGACACTCAACCCCGGGCCGATCGGCGCGATAATGTGGCGGTCGGCGCCGTGGGTCGGCGCCGTGGACCTTGGGAGGGGGCCAGTGGCGCGACCGACGCGGGCTCTCGACCGCACGATCGTCGTGGTGGACGTCGTGGGGTTCACCGCGCCGGACCGCAACCGTCTCGACCGGCTCGCCGTGCACCAGGGCATGTACGAGGTCTTGAAGATCGCGTTCGCCGAAAGCGGTATCGACTTCGATTCGTGCGCGCACGAGGACCGCGGTGACGGCGTCTTGATCCTGCTTCCGCCGGGAACGACCAAAAGCCTGGTCGCGGACCTGCTGCCGGACCGGCTCGGTGTCGCCCTCCGCCGGTACAACCACACGCGGACACCGCAGGCGCAGATGCGGCTGAGGGTGAGCCTCAACGCCGGCGAAGTGATCGGCGACGACAACGGCTGGGTCGGGGACGCGGTCGATATCGCTTTCCGCATTCTCGACGCACAACCGGTGAAGGAGGCCTTCGCCGAATCCGATCGGATGATCGCCTTCATCTCATCGGAGCGTTTCTTCGCGGACGTCATCGAGAAGGACCCGGGCTTGTTGCCCGAGTTGTACCGTCCGCTACCTGTTTCAGTGAAGACGTTCACCGGAATGGCTTATTTACGGCTGCACGGGGAAGTCATCGCGGATTCGGTGGTGGTGCGCGCCGAAGAACTCTTTCCGGCCGACCTGGCCGGTCCCGTTCTGGAGTTGGTCCCCCGCAAGGATCTGGTGGGCCTGCGTCGCCATCTGACCGGAATGAGAATCCCGAATCTGGCGATCATGGTGAGCCGTGCGCTCGGCCCCGCGGTCCGGCCGCCGCGGCTGGACGGCATCGCCGACGCGTGGGAAGCCTTTCAGCTGCTCACGGACTTCAACGCGGGACCGGACGGGATCCCGCCCGCGCTCACCTTTCTCGGGCTGCTGGCCGAAAACGCGGGAGGCGAACCGGACGCGATGATCGAGGGCTGGCTGGCGAATCAGGCCCGGTCCCTGCGGCTCGCCCCGGCGCTCGGGCATCAGCGGCTGACCAGGTCACCGATTCCGGACCGACCCCATCTGCATTTGATGATCATGCTCGAACCGGTTTCCGCTGATCCGACGCGGTGCACACTCGCGTTTTGGAGACAGGACGACCCGGAGGTCTGGCCGCCGTCGCTCGGCGGCGTGCGTGAAATCGGAATCGAAGAAGTCGAGCTCAGGGTCGATGACGTCATCCTGGAGACCGAGGGTGTCTGGTCCGGTCAGAGCATGTCCGCGTCGGTGGAATTCCTCCTGCCGAGGACGTTGATCAATTTGCCGGTGCAGCGGTGGGCGAAGGAGCATGAGACCGGTCAACCACAGCCGTTGCGCTACGGGTACCGTCTCGGAATACGCTCTTTGGAGAGGATGCGGGCGAGGCATTGGCATCGCGCATGGCATGTTCGCTGGGATTCGATGGTGAAGGACCCGGCCGCCGACCGGCTGCACTATTCCGGTCGCCCGGAGGTCGGGGATCACCCGATCGACGCCATACTGAGCGACGAGCACTGGGTCGGTCTGGTATTGGCGAAACCCCCTTCGCCCCAAGCGAAACCGGACGGCTCGCCGGACGAACTGACGAGCGCGCTCCGCAGTGGCCTTCCGGTCGTGCTCTGGCATCCGGACGCCGAGCCGGAGACCCTGCGCGAGTTGCTCGACTGGGTATTGGCCGCGGAGAGCGGATTCAACGAACTTCCGGATCGTCGCAAGCTGGCGAATTCCGGTATGGCGGTACCGTTCAAGAATTCTCTGGCTCACGATCTGGTGGTAATGTGGGACGACCCCAAACGCGTGATCGTTCTGGACCAGCCGTTGATCCCGACTCGACTGTAAGGGGATACCGCGGATGAGCGGGAACGATCAGGACGCGGCCGTGGACGGCCGGACCCCTCGGCTCGACGCACCCGATTGGTGGATCTACCGGGGCACCGGTATGCCTATTCACGACATCGATCTCGCGCAGTTGCTGCCCGCGCCGCCGCCGTGGCGTTCCTATCGCGGTGATCCCCCGCCGGAGAACGACGTACCGCCGCCGGACGACGGCGAGGCGGAGCGCCGTCTCGGTACCGCGTTCACGCTTTCGGAGCAGGACGTCGACGCCGCCGAACTGAACATGGTCAACGCGGCCCTGTACCTGCGGCGCCCGTTGCTGGTCACGGGAAACCCGGGAACCGGGAAGTCCAGCCTCGCGTACCGGATCGCCAGGGAACTGGGGCTGGGCAGGGTGCTGCGCTGGGCGATCACCAGTCATACCGCGCTGACTTCCGGGTTGTACGGCTACGACGCGATCGGCCGGGTCCAGGCGGCCGCGACCAGTCAGGCCCAGCGCGGAGACGAGGTGGAGGAACCCCCGATCGGCGATTTCGTCCGGCTCGGCCCGCTCGGCACCGCGTTCCTCCCCAGTAGGTTGCCGCGGGTCCTGCTGATCGACGAACTCGACAAATCCGAGGCGGATCTGCCCAACGATCTGCTTTCGATCTTCGAGGACGGCGAATTCTCCATCGAGGAATTGACCCGGGTGCGCAACCGGCATCCCGAAGTCACCGTGCACACCGCCGACCCGCAGCGCACCGCCGTGGTTCGCGACGGCCGGATCGCCTGTCACGCCTTCCCGATCGTCGTCATGACCAGCAATGGGGAGCGGGAGTTCCCGCCCGCGTTCCTGCGCCGGTGCCTGCAGTTGCGGATCGAGAATCCGGACGAGGAGCAGCTCGCCGCGATCGTGGCCGGTCATCTGGTCGGCGAGAACGGCGAACACCGCGACCGGCTCATCCGGGAATTCGCCGAACGGAGCAAGGCGGAGGGCGGGCTCCCCACCGACCGGCTGCTCGACGCCGTCTATCTCGCGACGTCAGGCGCGTACCAGCCGGATCAGGAGGCATGGCCGCGGCTGGTGGACGCCCTGTGGCAACGACTGACGGTGCGGTGACATGGAAGGGCCGGGCGGTGTGTCCGACTCGCGTTCCGCCCCGGTGGCGGACCGGCGGGACACCGGTTTTCCGCATGCGGGCAAGCGGTTCGGATTCGAGGACCTGAACTGGACCGACGTCGCCGACATCGTGTGGCTGGCCGCCGCCATTTCGCCGCGGCAGGCCGAGGGAGAGTCCGCGCCTGCCGAGGAGCCGCCCGAGGAAGTACGGATCCGTAACGCGCCCGCCGACCGCGGGGAAATCCCGGAACTTCCCGAGCCGGGGCCGTCCCGCCTCGTGGACGTCCCGCCGGAGGCGGAAGACGAGGATCAGGTCGTCGCGATCGAAGCCGTACCCGGTGAGCTGCCGGAACCCGCGGTGGACGGCGCCGGGCCCGGGGGAGCGGTACTCCTCGAATCACTGGAGTACTTCCGAGCGCTGAGAACCCTGAAACGAGAGATGGCCTCGCGGCGACACAACAATGTGGTCCTGGACGAAGTGGCGACCGCCGTCCGGGTCGCGGAGACCGGCCGGTGGTGGCCGGTCACCCGATCGAGAAAAGAGCGCTGGCTGGACCTGACGCTCGTCCTCGACAACGGTCCGTCGATGGCCTTGTGGCGCCCCAGGGTGTCGGCTTTCGTCGAATTACTCCGGCAAGTGGGTGCTTTCCGTACCATCCAGGTCCGCCTGTTGGAAACCGCTAAGGACGCCGAAGAGAATCTCGTTCTTCGTGGTGGCACGCCCGGCGCGCCCGCCCGCGATCCGGACGAAATCCTGGATTCGTCGGGACGGCGCGTGGTGTTGCTGGTGACCGATGGAGTGGGTGACGCCTGGCAGAAGAAGGACGCGCTCTACCCGATGTTGGCCCGGTGGGGCAGGAAGATGCCGGTGAGCATCGTGCACCTGCTCCCGCACTGGCTGTGGGGCCGGTGTGGGATGAGCCCGCACAAGGCCCGGTTGCGCGTGCCGAACGCGGTGGCGCCCAACGGCAGATGGAAATGCGACCTCGCGGACGCCTGGCTCGAACCGGGCTCGAAAGTGCCCGCTCATCTCGTCCCGGTGCCGGTCCTCGAACTGCGGCCGAGGTCGCTGGGCTGGTGGGCCGGACTGATGACCGGCGAAAACGACGACGCCGTGGAAGGAACCGTCGTACTCGCCACGGAACGGATTCCCCAGTCCGATTTCGATAACCCGCCGGTAACTTTGTCACCCGCCGAAAGAGTGCAACGATTTCGCAGTGTTGCGTCGCCGCCGGCGCTACGCTTGGCGCAGTTACTCGCGGCGGTACCGGTCCGTCTCGACGTGGCGAAGCTGGTGGGACAGGAATTCGTTCCGGAAGCGGGCCCGGAACACCTCCTCGAACTTTTGCTTTCGGGGATGATGTACGCTCCCGCACTCAGGGAGGGCAAGTCCACTTGGGACACAGACGGGGTCTTCGCTTTTCCCGAGGCAGTCCGGGAACTGCTGCTCAGCGGCGCGCGGCGGTCGGAGACGGCCAAGGTCGTCCGAGTGGCCGCCACCCATTTCGGTGACCGGATCCGGTTGATCTCCCACCTCCGAGACGCCATCGCCGACCCGAACAACACACCGGACCCAGACCTCACCCACGAGTCCCCGGCCGATGTGGAGCTGGAAACCGCGCTCATGCGCGCCCTTTCCGGGCCGTACCTGTCCCGAGCGGATCGGCTGCGCAACGCCGCGGCAAGCCAAGTCCTCCCCATACACGTATCTGAATCAAAGACTGAGAGCTCAATGATGCCTGAGACGGCCGAACGTCCACCTGCCTCGACACCTGTGACACAGGGACGCTCGTCTTATCTCAGTGAGCCCGAAGCGAACGAGCCGACGACCCGGATCGTGCACCCTTCGGCGGCGGAAACCTCCCGGAACTTCCCCGACCGCCAGGCCGACGACCCGCCACTGGTCTTCGGCAACGTTCCCCCACGGAACCCCAACTTCACCGGCCGCGACGAATTGCTCGACCAGCTCACCAAGAGATTGAGCAGTGGTACCACCGCCGTGCTTCCGTCGGCGCTGCACGGTCTCGGCGGTATCGGCAAGACCCAGATGGCCGCCGAATACATCTACCGGCATCTCCAGGATTACGACCTCGTCTGGTGGATCGACGCCGCGCACACCACCCAGATCCGCGCCGGTCTCACCGAACTCGCCGGAATCCTCGGCCTGCACGGCGCGTCCGAAGCCAGTGTCGCGGTGCCCGCGGTCATCGAGGCCCTCCGGACCGGACGCCCCTTCCGCCGCTGGCTCCTGGTCTTCGACGCCGCGGAAAGCCCGGATACCGTGCTGCCGTTCTTCCCGCGGAACGGTCCCGGCGAAATCCTGATCACCTCGCGCAACTCCGACTGGGCGGGGATCGCGCGCCCGCTGGAACTCGCGGTGTTCAAAAGAGAGGAAAGCGTCGAGCTGCTCGGCCGCCGCGGTCCGGAGATCGACCCGGCCGACGCCGACGAACTCGCCGAGAAGCTCGGCGACCTGCCCTTGGCCGTGGAGCAGGCTGCTGCCTGGCGCGCGGTGACCGGGATGCCGGTGCAGGAGTATCTGCGTCTGTTCGACGAGTCGGTCGAGGAAATCCTTGACACCGCTTCGGCGCCCGACAACGAGGTATCCGTCGCCGCCGCGTGGAACGTTTCGTTCGAGGAACTGAAGACCCGCAACCCGGCGGCGCATCAGATCCTGCACATCTGCGCCTTCTTCTCCCCGGAACCGATCTCGCGTGACCTGCTCACCGGCGTCAACCGGGTGTCGATCTCGCCCGAGCTGGACGCCGCGCTCCGTGACCCGATCAAACTGGCGCGCGCCATCCGTGACATCAACCGTTACGGCCTCGCCAAGATCGACCACGGGAACAACACGCTTCAGCTGCACCGGCTGGTGCAATTGGTGCTGCGCAACCGGGTGATGGCCCGGCAGGTGCACGCGCGCATGCAGCACGGCGCCCACCAGCTGCTCGCCGCGCTGGACCCCAACGACCCCGAGTCCAGCAGGCACTGGTCGCGCTACCGCGAACTGCTGCCGCACGCCTACGCGGCGAATGTCCTGGACTGCGACAACGACTGGCCGCGTCAGCTCTACATCAACCTGATGCGCTACCTGTTCGAGTACGGCGATCACGAGGAGGCGGCGCGGCTCGGTCTCGAAGCGCGTAAGCGGTTCACCGATGCCCTCGGCCCCACCCATCCGCAGACCCTCGAAGTCTCGTCGAGGCTCGGGCTCTACCTGTGGGCGATCGGCCGGTACTCCGAAGCCGCGGAGCTCAACCAGCGCACCCTCGCGCTGCGTTTGCAGATCTCCAGTGAAGAGAACGAGGAGACCTTCGCGCTTCAGCGGAACATCACGATCGATCTCCGGGCTCAGGGCGATTTCGCGGGAGCGACCAAGCTGAGCGAAGAGATCTATCACAAGGCCAAGCGGATGTTCGGTGAGGACGACCCGGAGACGCTCTACGCCGCGTATCAGCACGCGATCAGCCTGCGGCTGGCCGGCGCCTACCGGGAGGCCTTGGAACTGGATCAGGACACCCTCCGGCGACGGATCGAGGTCCTCGGCCGCGATCACGTCCGCACCTTCAGCGTCAACAGTTCGGTGATCGTCGACCTGCGCGAAGCCGGCGAATACGGCCAGGCCCGGATTCAGCAGGAGAGGCTGACGGAGAATTTCACCGCCCGCTTCGGCGGAGAGCAGCTGGACGCGACCGTCAACTCGTTCCTGCTTTCGGTGACCAGGCGGAAGGACGGCGACCACCCCGGGGCGCTCAGCTTGTCCACGGAGGCCCTCAAGAGGTTCCGGCTCGCTTATGGCGACGACCATGGCACGACGATGGCCACGGCTCTCGCGCATTCGATCGATCTTCGTCACTCGGGTGATCTGGCCGCGGCGAAGAAGCTGGGTGAGAACACCTTCGAGCGGTTCCGCGGCGGTCTCGGCGAGCATCATCCGCACACTCTCGCGGCCAACGTCGACCTGGCGGTGACGTTGCGGCTGATGGGCGACGCCGCGGCCGCCCGCGTGCTCGACGAACGCGCCCTCGAGCAGTTCCGTGCCACCATCGGCCCGGACCATCCCTACGCCATCATCGCCACGATCAATCTGGCGAGTGACCTGGCAGCGGTGGGCGAGCTCGACCGCGTGGTCGAGCTGGGACGAGACGCGATCGAACGTGGCACGCAGGTACTCGGCGAGGATCACCCCACGGTCCTGGCGGCGTCGTTCAACCTCGGACTGGATCTGGCCGCACTCGGCCGGACGGAGGAGGCTGCACCGTTGCGCGATCCGATCCTGGCGCGGTACCGCCGGATCCTGGGCGAGGCTCACCCCGGAACTCAGGCGGCCGGTCGCGGCACCCGTGCCAACTGCGACATCGACCCGATCCTGATGTGACTCAACCCGGCACGAGTTGCCCGATCCAGGAGGCGATCTCCTCCACGGTCGGGGGCCGGGGGCCGGATCGCAAGGGTCGATGCACCGCGCGGACCAGCTCGGGACAGTGCAGCAGGGCACGAGCGGCAGGGTGGAGGCCTCGGGCGGAGAGCGCGAGGCCCAGCCCGGCCAAGGAGTTCGGCCGGTCCGGATCCGCGGCGAGTTCCCTCCGGTAGCCCTCGACGGCTTCGAGGTGATCGCCCGCGGTGTACGCGATATCAGCCGCGGTGGCGCCGGGGACCGTCGGCGGTCGCCCGTCCGGTGACCGCGTCGCACCGAGGGTGAGCCGGATGAGGTCCGTTCTGGCCGGGGACCAGCCTCCGTCCGGTACCGGTGTCGGGGGGAGACTCGTGGCGTCGAGACTCGCGGGAGGCTTCGGTCGTCCGCTGAGCCAAGCCGCCGCGAGTTCGGCGACTACCGACGGGTCTGGACGCAGGTGCCGGGCCCGCCATCCCGCCAGGTGATCGTGGCGGGCCGCTGTGGCAAGCTCGCTCGCCTCCGTCGATACGGGCTCGGCCTGCCATGGCCCGAGGCGTTCGGCGATGGCGTCGAGAAAGCGTCGGCCGGCATCGGTCAGCGTCGAGTCGGCTCGCAGCACTTGCAGGGTGTGCCACGTCTGCTCACGCCAGTAGGCGAATTCGAAGGCGGAGCGACGGGGACTCGTCCCTGCCCTGGCCAGTGCGCGCCAGAAGGCGGTGACACCGAAGAAAGCGTAGACACCTTGGAAGGCGCCGCTCAGGGGGCGTGGATCGTCTCGCCAGGCCACATAGATCCGCTCTCGGGGGTCCGGCTCGTACAACTCGACGAGGTGCAGCAGACCCCCGAGCACTATGTGCTGGAACTCGTGGATCAGCGTTTCGGCGAGCGACGCGCCGTCGGTGGGCAGTCCGACGACCGCGCTGCCGAAAGCTTCTCCGGTCGACGCGCTCGGATTCCGGAAGAGCACCTGGGGTTTCGGAACCAAGGACGCCAATCCCACCGGCATGATGCGGGCCAGGCCGGGGAGATGGGTGGCGACCAGGCGGCAGGCCTCGTCGATCAGCCGTTGCCAATCCGCCAGGTCTTTGCCCGGTATCCGTTCCGGCGGGAGCGGCTCGTAGAGACCTCGATAGGGATCGAGGTCGTCGAGCCACAACGAGAACCGGTGCGCGCCGACCCGGCTTCGCACCCGCCGGATTCCCCACCAACCCGGGGCGTCGGAGTCCGGCGCGTCCGGCAGCTGAATCGTCGTATCGGCGTTCGACACGGAGTACCGGCCGTTCGCGCCTCGCACGAGGGCCGAAGAAAACGTTTCGGTGACCGGAAAGCGGGCCATGCCGAGTGAAGGGAGCATGGCGTCGCCGTGCCAAGCCGGGATGACGGTCTCGAAGTCCAGCTCGGCCCGGATCGCCGCGGCCGCCGCGATCGCGTGCGCGTGCCCCAGGTGCATCCACAAAGGACCGACGCCGTCGATCCCGTTGCGGAGCAGTCGAGTCGTATAGCCTGCCCAGCTTCCGGTATACGGATTGGTGAGCATCCTGTTCACCGAACGGGGTACTCGTGCTTCGGCACGGGCGAGGAGTTCCCAAGCGGAATCCAGCGGCGGTAGCGGGCCCGAATGATCCGGTGTCTTGGCGGCTTCGGTCAGCAAGGCGTGGATCAACAGTTTGCGACGGCTTCGCTCGGCGCGTCGCAGTCGCCGCGCCATGTCCTCATCGCCGTCGAGACGCGCGAGCGCGTCGAAGTCCCGCCACGACAAACGGTGGAACTCGGGCCGCGACCCGGCCGATGGCGGCATCAGTCGATCCGCTCACCGTTGTTCCCGGTGCCGCTTCTGTACCGTGCACGGACAAGGGTGGTGCGTTCGACGACCTGGCGCGCCGAATGGCGGAAGGCCTCGCTGTCCAGCTCTCGTAACGCGGTGAAGGAGACTGCGCCGAGATCGATCAACGCCGATTCGATGTCCGGTTCCATGTCTGCCGAGAATGAACTCATCGTGCCGATTCCCTCCAGCCCGTGAAACGATTACGAGAGCTGAACCTCGATAAGGATAGCCGAGATTTCGTGCCGGATCAGGCCTCGACGGCGGGTGGTGGCCGCCCGGCCGCCAATTCCCGTAGTGCGCGAGGGCTGGTGATGGTGACGCGCTGACGTGCGGTGCGCACCACGCCCAGGCGTCGGAGTTCGTCGAGGCCCCGGATCAGGGTGCTGCGCGAGACCCGCGCGAAGCCCGCCAATTCCCCTTGGTTGAAGCGGAGATCGACCTGTTTCCCGGCCGTCCAGTCGACGGCGTGCTGCAGCGCGAGTTCCAGGAGAACGGCGGCGAGGCGTTGCGGGAAATCCGGGCCGCCGGATTCGAGACGCAGCCGGTCGGATTGTTGCAGCCGGATCGCCGCGGTCCGGAAGATCTCCTCGGCGATACGCGGTTGCTCGCGTAATACGCCGAGGAATTTGTCCCTCGGTACGACGAGCGTGTGCACCTCGTCGATCGCCGACATCGTCGCGGAACGGGGGAGTCCGCTGATCGGGGCCAGTTCGCCGACGATTTCCGCGGGACCGCGGGCGGCGAGCGGGGCGTCCTCGCCGCGATAGTTGGTGGCGCTGATCTTCACCCAACCGTGCAGGACGACGAACATGCTGGTGGGCGGACTGCCCTGGAGGGCGAGGATCTGGCCGGGTCGCCACACTTTCACGTGGCCGGCGCGCCGGAGGGCGGACTGCTCCGCCGGTGTCAGCCGCCGCCAGGTGCCCAGACTCCCGTTTTCAGCCGCGGAGGAACCGGTCATCCTGGCCCTCCGGTTCCCCGGGAACCGGATCGGTGCTGTGTTCCATTTGACGCATCAGCCACTCCCCCGACTCGTCAGCATGGTCAGTGGGCAGAACGACCCGGAAGTTTCGAACCGCGACCGGTAATTGTGCCAGGCACGGGGTGACTTCACCAGGCCTCGGGCCGGCGACGGGGGAGGGTGTCATGCACAGTGCGGAAAGTGTCATGGGACGGCCGAAGGATCACCGCCATGTGCCGGTCGTGCAGAACCCGCGGACGCCCAAGGCGTTCGGCCGAAGACCGGCGTTCTTCGCGCCGCATCCGCCGCTGATGTCCGGCGGGTGGTACCAGGGTGACGACCACGAGGTCGTCGGGCCGGGGCGGTATCCGGTGCCCCGGCCGCCCGCCAAATCGGCGAAGGCCGCGTTGCTGTGGGCGCTCTTCTTGGGGCCGTTGGGCCTTTGTTACGTGTCACCCGTCGGTGGGCTGATCGCGACGGCGGTCTCGGTCACGGCGATCACCTTCGGCGGCGCCGCGTTGGTGGCCGTGATCTGGCCGGTCGTCATGGTGCTTTCCCTGGCGGCCTTGTCCGGGCGGCCTGACGACGACAGGAGATGACGTCCGGCCGGTTCCCGGCCGGATGAACCGCGGTGGGGGACGCTCAAGGGGGGCGGCCCCCACCGCGGTTCCCCTCGCGAGACCGCACTCACGTGATTGAAGGCGGAACTCGCGTGATCGGAGCCGGAACTCGCGTGATCAGAGGCGGAACACCCGAGTGCGGCCTCCGATCACGCGAGTCACGTCCCTGATCACGCGAGTCACGCCTTCACGGACTTGGGACAAGGAGGTACAGAACACTCACGAGGTCGTGACCATCCGAAAGTCGCGTCATCTTGCTCCGATCATGCAGCCCCGGGGCCGAACCCTTGAACCGATCAGGCACCTATGTTTCTATCTGCTCGATAGCCGCGTCAAAGGTGCAGTTTCGAACACGATCGAACGGGTTCAACGCAATTCCTGGAGGGCTTCGTGCGCCGTCGTACCCTGCTGAAGGCCGCTGGTGCGGCTTCCGCCTTCACCTTGCTCCCGGCGAGCGTCCGGCAGGCACTCGCCGCCGAAGCGCCGACTGGCGGGCTCGACGTCATCGAGCACGTCGTGGTGTTCATGCAGGAGAACCGGTCGTTCGACCATTATCTCGGGACGTTGCGCGGCGTCCGGGGTTTCAACGATCCGGCCGCGATCAAACTACCGTCGGGAGCGTCGGTCTTCCACCAACCCGACGGCACGGGCACCCTGCTCCCGTACGCGATCGACGATCAGTTCATGGCCGACGTCGACCACAGCTGGTCGGGCGGGCACCGGGCGTGGAACAAGGGCCGTCACGACGCGTGGCGCGCGGCCAAGGGGGTCCGGTCGCTGACCTATCACACCCGTTCCGCGCTGCGGTTCTACCACGAACTGGCCGACGCGTTCACCGTCTGCGATGCCTACCACTGCTCGGAAATGGGGCCCACGAACCCGAATCGGATGTACCTGTTCACCGGCAAACTCGGCTACGAGCCGGACGGGACGACCCGGGCGATCGGCAACGCCGCCTGGCAGAACCCCGGGCACACCGGCTACACCTGGAAGACCTACGCCGAGCGCCTGCAGGCCGCCGGCCGTAGCTGGCGCGTCTATCAGGAATGGGACAATTACGGCGACAACTCGCTGGACTATTTCAGCAGTTTCCTCGCCGTCGGCACCAAGGCGCTGTCGAAGGTGAAGGACTCCGCGGGCAAAGCCTTCCCGAAGCTGGAGTACTTCTACTACGCCCTCGATTCGGCTTCGGCCGCCGAGCGCACCCGGCTGCTCGACGGATTGGCGGCCGGTGTGGCGACCCTGACCGCGTCCGAACGCGCGATGTACGACCGCGGGCTGGCGCGGGTCGCGCCGAAGCAATTGTTGAGCGCCTTCAAGGGCGATGTCGACGCGGGCAGGTTGCCGTCGGTGTCGTGGATCGTCGCGCCGGAATCCCAGACCGAACATCCCGCGTGGGGCCCGAACACCGGGGCCGATCTGGTGAAGTCGATCCTCGACACGATCGCGTCCAAACCCGAGGTGTGGAACAAGACGTTGTTCCTGCTGACCTACGACGAGGACGGCGGCTTCTTCGACCACATGCCGCCGCCCGCGCCGCCGGTTTCCGACGACGAGGGCAAGAGTTCCGTCGCCACGACCGACGAATTCGTCTCCGGTGAGCCGATCGGGCTGGGCATACGGGTGCCCATGTTCGTGATCTCGCCGTGGAGCCGGGGCGGGAAGGTGTGTTCGGAGGTCTTCGACCACACTTCCGTGTTGCGCTTCCTCGAACAGTGGAGCGGCGTCGCCGAGCCGAACATCTCGCCGTGGCGGCGCACCGTCTGCGGTGACCTGACTTCGGCGCTGGACACGACGTCGCCGAGCGCGACCTATCCGGCGCTGACCAAACCCGTGCCGACCAGTGGACCGTGGAACACCCAGCCGCAGCCGCCGTCCGTGCAGAAGCATCCCGTCGCGGAGACCGGAGTGCGGGCCGCGCGCCCCTTGCCGTATCAGCTGACGGCTTCGGGACGGGTGACCGCCGAACGATTCTGGATCGACTTCGCCAACACCGGAACGGCGGGCGCGCACTTTTACGTGTACGCCAACGCGTACCGGACCGACGGGCCGTGGCGCTACACCGTAGGCGGGAGCGCGACGCTTTCCGATTATTGGCAGGCCGGTTCGCCGGACGGCGCGTACGACCTCACCACGCACGGCCCCAACGGTTTCCTGCGCCGGTTCGCGGGCAACCGGATCACCGCGACCACCGGCGGCAAACCGAATCCGGAAGTCGTGCTGCGGCCGGGTTCCGGCGTCGTGTACCTGAAGATGACCAACGCCGGCGCCGCTTGCGAGCTGACCGTGCGAACCGGCAACCGGGGCGGTGGACCGTGGACGTACACGGTCGCCCAGGGCGCGACGGTCGAGGACTGGTTCAGCACCGAAGGCGGCATGGGTGGCTGGTACGACCTGACCGTTCAGGGACCGGACGGCTTCCTTCGCCGCTTCGCGGGGCACGTCGAGACGGGCGTCGAAACCATCAGCGACCCCGTGATGGGCTCCGGGCCGCTCACGGCCACGGTCCGTTCGGCCGACAGCCAGGAGACGGTGGGGGAGAACGGCGCCGCGGCGAACGCCGTCGACGGGAATCCCGCCACCCATTGGCACACCAAGTGGTCCGGCGGGGAAGACCCGCTGCCGCACGAACTGCAGCTCGATCTGGGCGCCGCTCGCACGGTCACGGGCTTGGCCTACTTGCCGCGTCAGGACGGCTCCGACCACGGGCGCGTCGGTGGCTACGAAGTCCATCTGAGCACGGACGGCTCGACCTGGGGAAGTCCCGTCGCCGCGGGTACTTTCGCGGACGACGCCGCCCGTAAGACCCTGCGGTTCTGGCCCACCCGGGCGCGTTATGTGCGGTTCCGTGCCCTCACCGAGGCGGGCGGACGCGGGCCTTGGACGTCGGCGGCCGAGGTCACCCCGCTCGGCTGGATTTGACCCGAACGGGCAGAACTCCTTGTCCCAAAGGGAAAGATGCGTGACGGACGCTGAGGTTGCTTTTGTGAGAGCAGTGTCATCGTGACGCATCTTTCCCGCCCTGTCGGGCATCTTGCCCGGTGAGTGATCCACCGCAGGGACGACCGGGGAGAAGATGATGAGCCACCGCAAGATCCGACCGAACATCGCACGGCTCGCGAAGGGAATCGCCGCCTGCGCCGGTGTGCTCGCCGTCGTCGCCTGCAGCAACCCAGGGGCTCCCGCCGCCGCCCCGCGAACCTCCGCGCCCGTCGGTGGTGGCGGTGTCGAGACCTCCGCCGCGCCGACCGCCACCTCCGTGCCCACCACCACGGCCAAGCCGCCCGTCACCACCGGGAAACAGGCCGGCTCGGGCGGAAATCCCCGTTGTGCCACCACGGATCTTTCGCTCGCGCTCGGTTCTCCCAAGCCGAGCCCGAATTCGTCGGGGCAGCTCGACGTTCCGTTGACCTACAAGAACACTTCGTCGCGGACGTGCGCGCTGTACGGCGTTCCCGGCGTCGACCTGAACGGTCCCGAGGACCCGAACGGCCCGGTCTACCACCTGCCCCGGATCGACAACGGCGTGAAGTACAACGACGTTCCGGCGGGATCCACCGCGACCGCGACCATCACGATCCTGAAGCCCGCCGACGACTCGGCCACGTGGACGCCGACGCGGGTGACGACCATCCCGCCGGGGCAGACCCAGCCGCTCACCGCGAACTGGCCGTCGGATCTTCCTGTGCTGCGCCAGGATGCCGCGACGCGTCCGGGGACCTACGTGAACGGGATCCTGTCCGATCCCGCCTGAGCCTCGCCGCGATCACTCCAGTGACGTGTCGCCGAAGTGTTCGAGCAGCAGCCGCAGGCCGCCGATCAGTTCGGCCCACTGCGCCGGTTTCAGATCGGGCAGGAGGTCGGCTTCGTTCTCCAGGTGGAGGACGAAGACCTCGTCCACGACCTGACGTCCCTTGCCGGTCAGCCGGATCTTGACCGAACGCCGGTCGTCGCTGTCGCGCACCCGCTCGACCAGGCCCTTGGTCTCCATGCGGTCGATGCGGTTCGTGATCGCCCCGGACGTGACCATCGCGGCCTTGAGCAGCGCGCCGGGCGTCAGGCCGTCGGCTTCCCCGGAGCGGCGGAGCGTGGTGAGCACGTCGAACTCCCACGACTCCAGGTCGTGCTTGGCGTTGAACTCCTTGAGCTTCCGGTCGAGGATTCGCGAAAGCCGCTGAACGCGCCCGATCACCTCGGCGGGCCAGAGCTTGTCTTCGAGGTCCGGCCGCTCGTGTCGCCAAAGCGCGATCACCGCGTCCACCGCGTCGGCCATGACGTCCTCCAATCGTCTCAACATTAAGAGACTTGACATTGACAGAAGTCGCTGGTGTTATCTCAACGTTGAGATTATCAGTGAGGAGACATCATGGCGATCATCGCCGAGCGGCCCGTCGTCCCGGCGGAACCGGCGGCCGCGAAACCGACGCTGCGTGACGCCGGGCTCGCCGCGCTGGCCCCGGCCAGCTGGGGCACCGTCTACGTCGTCACCGCGACCCTGTTGCCCCCGGACCGGCCGCTTTTGGCCGCCGCGCTGCGGGCGCTCCCGGCCGGGCTGCTCCTGCTGGCACTGACCCGGCGGCTCCCGCACGGGTCGTGGTGGTGGAAGACGACGGTGCTCGGGATGCTCAACTTCGGCGCCTTCCTGCCGTTGATCTTCTTCGCCGCGTACCGCCTCCCCGGCGGGGTCGCCGCGACCCTCGGCGCCCTGCAACCCCTGCTGGTGGCGCTGCTCGCGCTCCCGATGCTCCGCGTCCGGACCCCGGCGCCGATCCTGCTCGCCGCGATCGCCGGCGCCGGTGGGGTCGCGCTGCTGACCCTTTCGTCGGAAGCCCGGCTCGACCCGCTCGGGCTGGCCGCCATGCTCGCCGCCGTCGGGCTCATGGCCGTTTCCCTGATCCTGACCAAGAAATGGGGCCGCCCTGAGCATCCGCTGGCGATGACCGGCTGGCAGCTGACCCTCGGCGGCATCGTCCTCGCCCCGGCGACGCTCCTGTTCGAAGGGCTCCCGAGCTCGCTGACGACGGCGAACCTGATCGGCTACGGCTACATCGGCATCGTCACCACCGCGCTGGCCTATCCGCTGTGGTTCCGCGGCATCGACCGGCTCGCCCCGGCGTCGGTCTCCCTGCTGACGCTGACCAACCCTCTCGTCGCCACCGCCGCGGGATTCCTGGTGCTGGGCCAGACCCTCACCGGCTGGCAGCTCACCGGATTCGCCGTCGCGCTCACCGCGTTGACGCTCAGCCAGACCCTCGCCCGGCCCGGTCGCGCAGGTGTCCGGTGAGCTCCGTGACGGTCGGGTGGTCGAACAGGACGCGGGCGGGGAGTTCGACGCCGGTCAGCTCCCGGAGCCGGGTCCGCAGATCGATGACGGCCAGGGAATCGAGTCCGAGTTCGGTGAACGGCTTGTCCATGGGGATCGTTCCCGGATCGTGGTGGCCGAGGACCTCGGCGAGTTCCACCCGCAGCAGCTCGCGCAGTTCCTGCTCCGTGGGCTGATCCGGCCAGCGCCGGTCGGGTGACGGCGGCGCGGGTCTCGCGGCGGGGCGGCCGAGACCGTCGGCGATCGGGGGCAGACCGGCGGCGGTGGGGTCGAGCCGGGCGGCGATCAGGACCGGTTCGGCGTGTCCGAGCGCGGCGTCGAACAGCGCCATTCCCTGCTCCAGGGTCAGCGCGGCCACCCCGGAGGTCTGGATGCGATGCCGCGCCGCTTCGGGGATCTTCGAGCCGAGGCCGATCTCCAGATCCCAGAGACCCCAAGCGATCGACGTCGCGGGAAGCCCTTCCGCCCGCCGTCGTACGGCCAACGCGTCGAGGTAGCGGTTCGCCGCCGCGTAGTTCGCTTGTCCCGCGTTGCCGAAAGTGCCGGCCAGCGAGGAAAAGAGCACGAAAGCCGACAGGGGGAGATGCCGGGTGGCCTCGTGCAGGATCGCCGCGGCGTCGGCCTTCGGGCGGAAGACGGTGTCGACCCCGGCGGTCGTCTGCGCGGTGAACGCGGCGTCGGCGACGACGGCGGCGGAGTGCACCACGGCGGTCAGCGGCGGGTCGCAGGAGTCGACCAGCTGTCGGACGAAGGCCGGATCGGCGATGTCGCCGTCGACGATCCGCACGTCGGCGGGCAGTTCGCGAAGCTCGTCCGCGCCGGGTGAGGACGAGCCGCGGCGGCTGACCAGCAGCAGATGCCGGACCCCGTGCGCGGCCACGAGATGCCGGGCCAGCGCCCCACCGAGCGCGCCGGTGCCGCCGGTGATCAGCACGGTCCCGGCCGGGTCGATCGGACGGCCGGACGCGGGCGCGGTGCGGGCGATCCGCAGCGCGTGCGGTACGCCGTCCCGGATCGACAGCTGGGGTTCGGGGTTGCCGCCGACGAGCTCGCGCACCTTCTCCACCGGGAGCGCGGTGTCGACCACGGTGACCAGGCCGCGGTACTCGCTCGACGCGGCGGCCCCGAGCCCGAAGAGGGCGGCCGACGCCGGATCGGCCGCGTCTCGGGTGACGACGACGGTGCGTTCCCCGCGCGGGAGGGTGTCCTGCAGCGCGGTGAGCGCGCTCCGGACGTCTTCGGTCTCGACGATCCGGACGTCGTCGGCGCGCGCGGCCGGGACGGGGATCCAGCGCGGCGCGTAGAGCATCGTGTTCCCGGCGGGCAGCGGCCGGGTGAGCAGCGATTCCACGACCGCGACGGGTGTTCCGGCCGGGTCGAAGAGTTCGACGCGGACTTCGCCGGGGCCGGACCGTACACAGTGGACTCGCGCCCGGCGCGCGGCGGGGGCGAACACGTGGACGCCGCTCCAGAAGAACGGCACGCGTGCTTCGTCTCCGGGTGCTCCGGCCAGCGCGAGGGTGTGCACCGCCGCGTCGAGCAGCACGGGATGCAGGGCGAACCGGCCGTCGACGTCTTCGGCGAGCGCGATGTCGGCGAACAGTTCGTCGCCGTCCTGCCACAGTCCGGTCACCGCGCGGAAGGCGGGACCGTAGTCGAGGGCCGCGTAAGCCCGGTCCACGTCGACCGATTCGGTGGCGGGAGGCGGCCACTCGCCCTTCCACGGCTGCGCGAAGACCTCGGAGGTCCCCAGACGGCCGGTGGCGTGCCGCGTCCAGGCGTCGGAGTCCTTGGCGTAGATGTCGATCCGGGGTCCGTCCACGACCACTTGGAGCGCGACGTCCTCTGACCGGCCGAGCCGCAGCGGCGCCTCGATCGTCAGCTCGGCTACGTTCGTTCCGCCCGCGTGCACGGCGAGTTCGACGAAGGCGCTGGCCGGGAACAGTGTCGCGCCACCGACGACGTGGTCGGCGAGCCAGCCGTGCGTGCGGACGCCCGCCGAACCGCCGTGCACGACCCTGGGCGAGTCGGGGGCGACGAGCGCCGGGCCGAGCATCGCATGGCCGTCGTGGCTCCGGCGCGGTTGCGGATCGAGCCAGAACCGCTCGCGCTGGAAGGGATACGTCGGCAGCGTGACCCGGCGGGCGCCGCTGCCGTCGAAAACCGATCGCCACGACACGGACACACCGGCGGTGTGCAGCTCGCCCGCCGCTTCCAGGACGCTCCGGCTCGTGTCCATAGTGGACACGGTGGGCAGTACCGATCCGGCGGCCCTGCTCAGCACCGCGGACGGGCCGATCTCCAGGCAGATGGCCGTTTCCGTCGCGGCGAGGGTGTCCAGCGCGTCGGCGAACCGGACCGTTTCCCTGGCGTGCCGCACCCAGTACTCCGGGTCGACGCCGGTGATCGCGCGGCCGGTCAGGCCGGAGATCAGGGTCGTCTCCGGTGCGCGGTAGGTCAGCCCGGTGGCGACCTCGTGGAATTCGGCGAGCATCGGGTCGATCAGCGGCGAATGGAACGCGTGGCTGACGCGCAGGCGTGTGGAACCCGGCCACTGGGCCGCGATCGCTTCGGTCACGCTCGCGGATCCGGACAGCACGAGGGATCGAGGGCCGTTGACGGCGGCGATCGCCACCTGGTCGGCGAATTCCCCGACCAGTGGGGCGACTTCGGCCTCGGCCGCCCGGACGGCGATCATGACGCCACCCGGCGGCAAAGCGGCCATCAGACGGCCGCGCGCGGCCACCAGGACACCGGCGTCCTCGAGGGAGAGGACACCGGCGACATGTGCGGCGGCGATCTCGCCGATCGAGTGCCCAGCGACCGTGCCGGGCCGGAGACCCCAGGATTCCAGCAGCCGGTACAGGGCGACTTCGTAGGCGAACAAGGCGGCTTGCGCGTGATCCGTCCGGTCGAGCAGCTCCCCGCCCTCGAACGCGACTTCACGGACTCCGCCGCCGAGCGCCTCACACGCCGCGTCGAACGCCTTGCGGAACAACGGGAACCGCTCCGACAGTTCCTTTCCCATTCCCGCGCGCTGCGCGCCCTGTCCGCTGAACAGGAACGCCGCGGCCGCCGGTCCGCGCACGGTCCGGCCGCGGCGTTCGCCCGTGGCGAGGGCGCGCAACGCGGCGAGATCGCCGGACGGGACCAGCGCGCGATGCTCCAGCGCGGAGCGGGTGGCGAGGGTGAACGCGACGTCGTCCTCGTCCCGGCCGCCCACGGTCGCCAGTAACCGGGAGGCGGCGGCTCGCAGCGCGCCGTCCCCGGCGGCGCTCAACAGCCACGGCGCTCCGAGAGACGCGGGAGTTCCATTTTCGGGCGAGGGCGGCGCTTCGGAGACGAGAACGTGCGCGTTGGTGCCGCCGATCCCGAACGCGGACACCCCGGCGTGCCGGGGTTTCGGCCCGGCACGCCATTCCCGGCCTTCGGCGAGCAGGCGCACATCGCCCGCGGACCAGTCGACGCGGGGGCTCGGCTCGTCGGCGTACAGCGACGGCGGCAAATGCCCGTGCCGCAAGGCTTCCACCATCTTGATCACCCCGGCGACGCCCGCCGCGGCCTGGGTGTGCCCGATGTTGGCCTTCACCGAGCCGAGCCACAGCGGCCGGTCACGCTCGCCACCGTAGGCGGCGATGAGGGCCTCCGCCTCGATCGGATCGCCGATCGGGGTGGCCGTTCCGTGCCCCTCCACCGCGTCGACGTCGGCCGGGGACAGACCGGCGTCGGCCAGCGCGGACGCGACGACCGCGCGCTGGGCCCGCCCGCTCGGCGCGGTCAGCCCGTTCGACGCCCCGTCGGAGTTGACGGCCGAACCGCTGAGCAGTGCCAGCACCGGATGCCCGTTCCGGCGGGCGTCCGACAGCCGCTCCAGGAGGACGACGCCCGCGCCCTCGGACCACGCCGTGCCGTCGGCGCCCGCCGCGTAGGAGCGGCATCGGCCGTCCGGCGAAAGGCCGCGCTGGCGGCTGAATTCCAGGAACGTGCGCGGGGACGACATCACCGTCGCGCCACCGGCCACGGCGAGCGAACACTCGCCGGCACGCAGCGCGCGCACGGCCCAATGCAGTGCCACCAGCGACGAGGAGCAGGCGGTGTCGACCGTGACCGCCGGGCCGTGCAGCCCGAAGGTGTAGGAGATCCGGCCGGACGCGAGCGCGTGCGAGGACCCGATGCCCAGCCGTCCCTCCATCCGATGCCCTTCGAACCGGCTGGCGTAGTCCTCGTTCATCACGCCGACGAACACCCCGGTGTCGCTTCCGCGCAGCGTGGCGGTGTCGAGGCCGGCACGTTCGAACAGCTCCCACGACGTCTCCAGCAGCAACCGCTGCTGAGGGTCGGTCGACAGGGCCTCGCGCGGCGACATCCCGAACAGGGCGGGGTCGAAATCCATGGCGTCGTACACGAATCCGCCGCGGCGGGTGGTGGAACCGCCGAGCCTGCCGGGATCCGGGTCGTATCGGACGGAGTGCTCCCAGCCCCGGTCGGTGGGGAAGTCGCCGGTCGCGTCGACGCCACCGGCCACCAGGTTCCACAGGGCCTCGGGCGACGTCACGCCGCCGGGGAACCGGCACGCGGTCGCGACGACGGCGATCGGTTCGTCGTCGCGAGCGGGAACGGCTCTTTTCGTCGCGGGTCTGCTTTCCCCGGCCAGGAGCCGTTCGAGCTCGGCGATGACCGCGGCCGGGGTCGGGAAGTCGTAGACGAGCGCTTGGGGGAGGGCCAATCCGGTCGCCTCGGCCAGCCGGTGCCGCAACTGCACGCCGCCCACCGACGTCAGGCCCAGTTCGGCGAACGGCCGGTCGCGCCACCGCTCGCCGACGTCGCACAGTTCGGCGATCGCCTCGCGCACCAGCGTTTCCGCCACGGGTGGCGGAACGCGCAAATCCTTCCGCAGCGCTTTCCCCGACGGCGTCCGGGGAAGGCTTTCGACGAGGTGGAAGGCAACCGGAACCTTGTACGCGGAGAGCCGGTGGCGGCACAGGCGGCGTACCGCGTCGAGATCCGGCTCGTCGGAGACGAGGAACGCCACCGGGACCGCGCCGAGGACCTCGTCGGGTCTTCCCGTCACCAGAACGTCTTTGACGCCAGGGACTTCGGCGATGACCGCCTCGATCTCCGTCGGGTGCACGTTCTGGCCGCCGCAGACGATGACGTCGTCGGCGCGGCCTTCGAGGATGAGCCGCCCCTCGGCGAGACCGCCCACATCACCGGTCCGGTACCAGCCGTCCGGCCCCGCGGCGCTCGGCGCCACTCCGGGACCGCGCACCTCGATCTGCTCGTCGACGACGCGGACCTCCATCCCCGGCACCGGTGTCAGATGATCCTCGCCGGGGAGCTGGACGGCGATCTTGCCACCGGTTTCCGTGCTGCCGTAACCGTCGAGGACTTCGATGCCGAACAGGTCCCTGACGGCGGCGCGAGTCGGCGCGGTGCACGGCGAGCCTCCGGAGAGGCACAGGCGTGGCGCGGGGAGATCGCCGCGGACCTCCTGACGCAGATTCAGAAACGTCGCCGGGACACCGGCGAGGACACCGCCGGGGAACGCCGTGAGCGCCCCGCGCAGATCGCGGTCGACGATCCTCGTGTGCGTGCCCAACGCGATCGTCCCGGCGAAGGCCAGCGACAACGCGTACGCGTGGTGCAACGGAAGCGGCCACAGAACGGTGTCTTCGCCGGAGATCCCGTACATCGGCCCGTAGCAGGCGGCCGACGACCAGAGCATCGCGCGCTGGGTCGTCAGCACGCCTTTGGGGCGGCCGGTCGTGCCGGAGGTGTAGAGCAGCCAAGCGGGTTCGTCGAGGCCGAGATCGTCGCGCGGTTCACCCCGCGGGGGCGACGGCTCGTCCTCGACGAACACCACTCGTAGCCGGAGCTTTCGCGTGAGCTCCGCGTGCCTGGCTTCGGTGATCAGCAGAACGGCGCCGGAATCGTCGGCGACACGGGCGAGTTCGGCCGCCGTCGACCGCGCGCTCACCGGAACACCGACCCCGCCCGCCCGCAGCACCGCCAGGCTGTACTCGGCGAATTCGACCCGCCCGCCGATGTGGACCAGCACCCGTTCACCGCGGGCGATCCCGAGCCCCGCCGCCAGCCGGCCGCTCGACTCCAGCAGTTCCCCGAAGGTCAGGGTCCGGTGCTCGTCGGTGAACGCCGGCCGGGCGGGCTGCCGTTCGCGTAACAAGGTCACCAGCGGGCGGATCTCGGTCATCCTTCGAAGGTATAGGCGCGCGGGTCGGCGCGGCGACGTGCTCAGCTTCCCGAACGGGCACTTTTCGCCGACGGATCGCGCATCAGGCGGCCTTTTCGTTCCGCTCGGTCGCGGACCAGCCGTCGTCGTCCTGGTCGAGGCCGGAAACGGTGCCATAGAAGACACTTTCGGCGTTCTGGTCACCGGAGAGGTGGAACCGCAGCCACGCGGTGATGGCGCCGATGGCCCGGTCGCGGGTCTCGCCCTGGAGGAAGTGCGTGGCGCCCTTCAGCTGGCCATACACGGCGGGAACCTGGTCGCAGGCAAGGAATCGGCTGCGCACGTAGAAGGCGGGCACGACGACGTCGGCCTGCCCGGACACGAAGAAGGCGGGTCCGTGCAGCTTGTTCACGTTGCCCTGCGGGCCGGGCATGATCGGCAGCGTGGTCTTGACGAGCGGGTCCGCCCCGGCCGCGATCGCGCCGCCCCCGCCCTGCGAATGCCCGGCGGCGGCGATCTTCCCGGTGGCGATGCGGCCCTGGAAGACGCTGCCCGCACGGGAGTTCTCCGCGATCAGATACCGGGCGCCCGCCAGCATCTCCTGGCCGGATCCCGACTGGCCGGTGTTCGCGGCCGCGACGACGTAACCCCAGCTCGCGAGGTGGGTGAAAAGCTGCTCGTACTGGTCGACGGTGGCGTTCGTGCCGTTGCCCCAGATCAGCACCGGATGCTCGGTGCCGTCAGAGGCGATGTCGGCCGGGTAGTAGAGGGTGTGCGCCGGACCGCCTGTCGCCTTGACCGCCTTGTGCGGCCCGGCTTTCTCGTACACGCGCGGACTGGTCGGGGCGGCCGCCGACGCGGCGACGGCGGTCTGCGGGACCGCCGTCGCCGACACGGCCAGCGCCAGCACGGTCAGCAATGCCCTGCGGCTCAAGGAACGCATGGTGTCTCCGAACGGTTTCGAGGAGTGATCTCGTGATCATTCCAAGCGGAGCGCTTGTTGTTTCCTGGAAGTCCCCAGAATCGCGGCGGGGCGGATTGTGAACGGTGACAATCGGCGGAACGGAATGAATACGGGTACTTATTCAACCGCGGTTGATCGCAAGTACATGAAGGCCCCCTTCCTTGCGTCTAGCGCAAGGAAGGGGGCCTTCAGGTACTGCAAGGGCGAGCGAGCCACTCACGAGGCCTATGCGGTCCAGGTGACCGGAAGCTCGTGCACGCCGTAGATGTTCATGTCGGTCTTGAGCTTGACCTCCTCGGCGGGCACGGCGAGCGCGAGTGTCGGGAAACGGCGCAGCAGTCCCTCGAAACCCGCGCGCATCTCGATCCGCGCCAGCTGCTGCCCGAGGCACTGGTGGATGCCGTGCCCGAACGACAGCAGACCGCGGGCGTTGCGGTGCAGGTCCAAGGCATCGGGGTTTTCGAACCGTCGCGGATCACGGTTGGCGGCCAGCAGCGAGATGATCACCGTCGACCCCGCGGGGATCGTTTCGCCGCCGAGCTCCAGATCCTCCGTGGCGTAACGGAAGAAGATGTCGGCGACGGACAGGTAGCGAAGCAGTTCTTCGACGGCGCCGGGGAGCAGCTCCGCGTCGGCCCGCAGTTCGGCGAGCTGCTCAGGGTGCTCCAGGAGCGCGAAGGTGCCCAGCGCCAGCATGTTCGCGGTGGTCTCGTGTCCGGCGAGCAGCAGCAGGAACGCGGCGCCCGCCAGTTCCTCGATGGTGAGGTCTTCGTGGCGGCCGAGGTCGGACAGGATGTCGTCGCCGGGCGTCTCGCGTTTGCGGGTGACCAGTTCGGTGAGGAACGTGTTCATCCCGATGAACGCGGCCATCTTCTCCTCCAGCGTCTGGTCCCTGACCATGAGCTGCGCGGAGTTGGCCTGGAAGCTCTCGCGGTCCTCGTAGGGGACGCCGAGCAGCTCGCAGATCACCAGCGACGGCACCGGCAGCGCGAACTCCTTGACCAGGTCGATCGGCGGAGTCAGGTTCGCCATCGCGTCCAGCTGCCGTTCAGTGATCTCGACTATGTGCTCTTCGAGCTGCTTCATCCGCTTCACGGTGAAGGCGCCGGTCAGCCGCTTCCGCAGCCGGCCGTGGTCCGGCGGGTCCATCGCGACGAACATGCCCGGCATCGGCGGCGACGGTTCGGTCGGAGCGGGCATCCCCGTCTCGTACGGCACGTGCAGGATGCCGATGTCCTGGCGCGAGCTGAACCGGGTGTCGGCCATCATCTGCCGGACCTCGTCGTAGCCGGTGACGAGCCATCCTTCGTGACCGTCGGGGAAGACCATGGGACTCACCGGGCGGGCCTCGCGCAGCCGGGTGATCTCGCGGGGCGGGTCGAAGGGCCCCGCGTCGCGCTCCATCGGGAGGCCCTGCGGGACGGGAACCGTCTGAGTCATCGCTTCGCCTTTCGTGGTGGTTGTGACGGCAACTCTCCCCGCGAGGCCTGACATCCGGCTGACACGGCGCTGACACCACCCGTGTCAGCGCCGTGGCGGGGCCGTGTCAGCGCGGCCGCCCAAAGTGGTGCCCATGAACGACACAGCGATCGCGGTCTCCGGACTGCGCAAGACCTTCGGCGACAAGGTCGTGCTCGACGGCATAGACCTCGAAGTCCAGGCGGGCACCATCTTCTCCTTGCTCGGCCCGAACGGGGCGGGGAAGACCACGACGGTGAACCTGCTGACCACCCTGATGAAGGCCGACGGCGGGACCGCGAAGGTCGCGGGCCACGACCTGGTGACCGAGGCCAAGGCGGTGCGCGCCGCGATCGGCGTCACCGGCCAGTTCGCGGCGGTCGACGAGCTGCTGACCGGCCAGGAGAACCTCCAGCTGATGGTGGACCTGAGCCGCGGGAAAGCGGGCAAGAACGTCGTGTCCGAGCTGCTGGAACGCTTCGACCTGGTGGAATCGGCGCGCAAGCCGGCGTCGACCTACTCGGGCGGTATGCGCCGGAAGCTGGATCTGGCGATGACGCTCGTCGGCGATCCGCGGATCATCTTCCTCGACGAGCCCACCACGGGCCTGGACCCGCGCAGCCGTCGCACGATGTGGTCGATCATCCGCGAGCTGGTGGCGGGCGGCGTGACCGTCTTCCTCACCACCCAGTACCTCGAGGAAGCCGACCAGCTCGCCGACCGGATCGCGGTCCTCGACCAGGGCCGCCTGGTCGCGCAGGGCACGCCCGCCGAGCTCAAGCGCCGGATGCCCGGCACGCACGTCCGGCTCCACTTCACCACCGTCGCCGAACTCGACGCGGCGGCCCGGATCTTCCCCGGAGCCACTCGCGACGACGAGGAACTCGACCTGCGGATCCCCAGCGACACCGGGACGAAATCCCTGCGCTCGCTGCTCGACCGGCTCGACGAGTACTCGATCGCCGCCGAAGAGTTCTCCGTCCACACCCCTGATCTCGATGACGTTTTCCTCGCCCTGACCGGCCACGACACGGAGGCAGCCCGATGAACTCCCCCTCGACGGTGATGTTGCGCCGCAACTTCAAGCACCTCGTCCGCAACCCGACCTCGGTGTTCAACGCGATCCTGATGCCGGTGGTGATGATGCTGATGTTCGTCTACGTCTTCGGGGACGCGTTCAGCGTCGGCGTCGACTACATCGACTACGCGACACCGGGTTTGATGCTGCTGGCCGTCTGCTACGGCCTCGGCGCCACCGCGACCGCGGTGAACTCCGACATGACCAAGGGCATCATCAACCGGTTCAAGGTCATGGACGTCTCCCGTGGCGCCGTGCTGACCGGGCACGTCATCGCCAGCGTGCTGACCAACCTGGTCGCCATCGCGGCGCTCACCGGGGTGGCCTTCCTGCTCGGCTTCTCGCCGGCGGCCGGTTTCCTCGACTGGCTCGGCGTGGTCGGTATCGTCGTCCTGCTCGGTTTCGCGGCGGCCTGGCTCACGGTCGCGCTGGGACTGGCGGCGAAATCCCCGGAAACCGCGGGAATGGCCTCGGTGCCGCTGGTCATGCTGCCGTTCTTCAGCAGCGCGATCGTGCCCGCCGAGAAGATGGGGCCGGGGCTCCGGGAGTTCGCCCAGTACCAGCCCTTCACGCCGATCATCGAGACCCTGCGCGGGCTTCTCAACGGGGCACCCGCCGCGGGCGACGTGCTCCCGGCCCTCGGCTGGTGCGCCGGGATCGCGCTCGCCGGATACCTGTGGGCGTCCTCGACGTTCAAGAAGCGAGCGTGACCTCGGCCAGCTGTTTCCAGTCCGCCGCAGCGCCTTCTCGCGCCGCCTCCGCGAACTTCGCTTCGCCGAGGCGGCGCAGCACTGTCTCATCGATGCGGGTCACGTCCGGCCGGGACCGGTCCGGCAGCCCGCGCAGTTCGTCGGCCGCCCCGAGCAGCCGCGCGGCCTGCTCGGCATCGTCTTGGCGCAGGGCCAGATCCGCGATGCCGACGAGCACGTGGGCGATCAAGGGCTGGTACTGCACTTCACTCGCCGCCTGATAGGCCGATTGCCGGTGTTCACGGGACCGGCCGAGATCGTCGGTGAAGTAACCGCGAAGGTCGTGGGTGATGGCGCGGACGTGTCCCAATCCCGCTTCGTCGCCCATCACGGTCGTCGCGAAGTCGAGCTGCTTCGCCGCTTCCTCGGTTTCGCCACGCCAGTGGAGGAGTTCCGCCTGCGAGAGGGCGAACATGCCCAGGGCACCCGGCCAGGTGACCCGCTCGGCGCGCCGTTCCGCATCGGCCGCGGCGGCGGCGCTGGCCTCCTCGTCGCCCATCAGCCAGAACAGCTGTGCCTGTCGCGACCGCAGCCGGATCAGGTCCTCGACGGAACCGACCTCGGTCACCACCGTGACCGCCTGTTCGTAGTACTCGCACGCGGTGGCGAACTCGCCGCGCGTGGCGAGCCGGTCCGCCAGTTCGGTCAGGGCGAACGAGATCCCGAACCGTTCCCCGATGGCCCGGAACTCGCTGAGCGCCCCCTCGAGATATTCGTCCGCCTCCCGGCCGGGATGGCCGAGCGAGACGCGCATCTTGCCGAGGTGCAGCCTGCCCAGCGCGCGGACCCAAGGGTTTTCGTCCGCCAGCACCGGTTCCCACGCGGACAGCGCCTCGTCTCCGGCCAGCATGCGTTCCAGCGGGACGACGAGGCCCAGCAGCGGATGCTTCTTCTCGGTGCGCGTGCCCAGCCGGTACGACTCGTGGATCCACTTCGCCGCGGTGTGCTCGTCGGCGAAACCGGAACTCACGAAGAGTGAGACGAGCCCGTACACGACGGCCGCGATCTCTTCCGGCACCTCGCCCGGCGTTTTGACGGCCGCGCTGACCAGCTCCATGCCTTCCGTGCGGTGCCCGCTGAGCCACCAGTACCAGCCACAGGCCGCCGCGAGCCGCATCGCTTCCGGCGCTTCGCCCGCCGTGAGGGCGCCGCGCATCGCCGCGGTGATGTTGTCGTGCTCGGCGTTGAGCTTGGCGAGCCATTCCAGCTGCTCGGCCTGGCGGAGCATCGGCTCGGCGGCCTCGGCGAGGCCGGTGAAATACGCGAGATGCGCGTGGCGTGCCAGCAGCGTTCCGTCCGCCTCGGCGAGCCGTTGCGCGGCGTACTCCTTGATCGTGCCGAGCATCCGGTAGCGCGGAGCCTCGTCGCCCGCGGAGACCAGCAGCGATTTCTCGGTCAGCGCGGTGAGCAGTTCGAGGACCTCGTACTCCTCGACGGCCTCGCTGACGCAGACCCGCTCGGCCGCTTCCAGGCTCGCCCCGCCCGAGAACACCGAGAGACGGCACAAGACCGTCCGTTCGGCGTCGGACAGCAGCTCCCAGCTCCAGTCGACCATGGCGCGCAACGTCCGGTGCCGGGGCAGCGCGGTCCGGCTGCCGCCGGTGAGCAGGCGGAACCGGTCGTCGAGCCGGTTCGCGAGCTGCTCGACGGACATCGTGCGCAGCCTGGCCGCGGCCAGCTCGATCGCCAGCGGCATCCCGTCCAGGATCCGGCACACGCGCGCCATCGTGTCGAGAGTGGTCTTGTCGGCCACGAAATCCTTGCGCACCGCGCTCGCCCGGTCCCGCAGCAACCGGACGGCGGGGGAGGACTCGATCTCGCCGGGGGCGGCGTGCCGGTCCGGGACGGCCAGCGGCACGACATGCCACAACGTCTCGCCGGTGATGCCGAGCGGCTCCCGGCTCGTCGCCAGGATCCGGAGACGACGACATTCCCCGAGCACCCGATGGGCGAAGGCCGCGGCCGCCTCGATCACGTGCTCGCAGTTGTCCAGGATCAGCAGGACTTCCCGGTCGCGGATCGCGGCGACGACCCGCTCGGCGGGTTCGGCGTTCGACGAGTCGCCGAGCAGCGCGTCCCGCAGGCCCAGCGCCGCGAGCGTCGCTTGAGCTACGTCATCATCCGGGCCGATGGCCGCGAGCTCCACCAGCCACGCCCCGTCCGGGAGGTCGCCGAGCACGGCGCGCGCGGTTTCCGTGGCCAGCCTGGTCTTCCCCGAACCGCCGGGCCCGATCAGGGTGGTGAGCCGGCGCTCGGCGACGAGCTCGCGGACCTTGGCGACGTCGTCGTCCTTGCCGACGAAGCTGGTCAGCTCGGCGCGCACGTTGGTCTTGCGGTTCTCCTCGCGCCGTCCCAGCTCGCCCCGCAGCAGCTGGACGTGCACCGCGGACAGTTCCGGCGAGGGATCGACGCCGAGCGCGTCGGCCAGTGCTTCCCGCGTGCGCTGGTAGACGAGCAGCGCTTCGGTGTCACGGCCGGTCGCCGCGAGGGCCCGCAGCAACGCGGCGACGAGCCGCTCGCGCAGCGGGTGCGCGGCCACCAGATCGGTCAGCTCGGTGACCAGGTTCGCGCCGTGCCCGAGGTCGAGTTCCGCGTCGAACCGGTCCTCCAACGCCGTCAGGCGAAGCCCTTCGAGCCGGGTGACCGCGGCGTCGAACGCGCCGCTGTCCTGCAGGCCGACGTCCTGCATGGCCGCCCCGCGCCACAGCCCGAGCGCCTCGCGCAGCCGCCTCGGCTCCTCGTCGCCGCGAGCCTGCTCGATGAGCCGCTCGAAACGCACGGCGTCGACGTCTTCGGGCGCCACCTTCAGCCGGTAGCCATCGGTCTGACCCTCGACGACGCCGTCCGGGAGCACCTTCCGCAGCCGGGAAACCAAGCGCTGCAAGGCGTTCGTCGCGTCGGCCGGGGGCTGCTCGCCCCAGATCCAGTCGACGAGCGTCGCTTTCGGGACCACACGGCCCGGCTCGAGCGCGAGGGCGATCAACAGCCCGCGCAGCCGCGCGCCCGGCACGTCGGCGAGCCCGCCGTCGTCCGTGTGCACCTCGAAGGGCCCCAGCATCCCGATCCGCATTGGGCCGATTTTGCCACGGGTGACCAGGGGACTTACGACTCGCCGGTGATCCTCGCCGAACCGATCGAAGCCGCAGTGATCGCCCTGGCGGCGGCCTGTGTCGACGAACCTGAGTTCAGGCCGGTGAGCGACGCCCGGTCGAGGGCGTGCACGACGAATTCGTAGGTGTTCACGGTCGAGGGCGAGCACGGGCCCTGGTAGCCGTAGAGACTGGCGCTGCCGCGGTAGTAGACCTGCCTGGAGCCGGCGGGGACCGGCGGCCGGTAGACGTGCTGGACGTTCTGGGGGAGCGAGGCCGTGGACGCCGGGATGTCGTAGATGACCCAATGGATGAGGTTGGCGTTGTCGAGGTCGCGCATGACGATCGCGTAGCTCTTCGCCGCGGCGGGAGCGCCCGACCAGGCCAGCGGCGGCGACTCGTTCTTCTTGGCCGGATCGTTCCCGCCGCCGCTGGTGCACTCGTGCACCTTGGGCATGAGGCCGCCGTTGGCGAACGCGGTGCTGGACAGGGTGAACGCGTTTTGCGCCGCCGACGCCGCGGGGGAAAGGCAGGCGGCGCCGAGGGCGAACAGGGCGCAGAACACGATTCTCGTTGCTCTCACTGGAGTCTCCCGAGGCCGTTTGTGGTTCTCGTGCGCGGAATTCAGCGTAGGGAGCCCGGAAAGCGGCGGCTAGCGCACTTTTCCGGCCGAACGAGGTGTTTTCCCCGGGCTCAGGCGCGTCTCACGCGTGATCAGAGGCGGAACTCACGTGATTGAACGGCGAACTCGCGTGATTGGGAGGCGAACTCGCGTGATTGGGAGGCGAACACGCCGGGAACCAGATCCGCCGCGTGATCGCCGTCCGGACACGCGAGTTCCGCCTTCAATCACGCGAGTTCCGCTTTCAATCACGTGAAAACGGCTCAGGCGCGCACGAGCACCGAGAAGTAGATCGGCCTGCTGGCCGGGAACAGTTCCCGGTTCTCCTCGTCGACCATCTTCCAGAAGACCTTGCAGTCGGCGGGCGCGGTCGGCGGGGCGCTCACGGTGACCGTCACCTGCACGTTCCCCTGCGGGGCGGTGTCGTTGACCGGGATCCGGTCCGGGGTGCGGCAGGCACCGGGCGCGACCGGGAGGTCGGTGCGGCGCAGATACCGCTTCCGCCATTCGACGGTGCCGGTGTTCTTGAGCTCCCACACCTTCACGAACTGGCTGCCCGGTTTGACCACGGTGTCGTCGGGGATGGTGACGTCGGCGACGAACTTGCTCGCGTCACCGGGATGGGGCGGCACGGACGGGTCCTTCGCGTCCGGCAGCAGGACGACCACGACGGCGGCGATCGCGGCGACGGCGACGAGGGCGAGCGTCACCAGGAGGAGTTTGGACCGCGACCGCGGCGCGGGATCCGGTTCGCGGTCGGCGGCGAGCACGAGCTGGACACCCTGCCATCGGGCGTGCCATTCCTCTTCGTCACCGTCGCAGGCGCGGACGAACTCCCGGACCGTCTCCCACGGCTGCAACCGCTTGCCGGTGACGGTGAGGTGCAGGGTCGCGTGGGACACCGCGCCGGACTTCGCGGCCATCTTCCGGAAGGACGGCTCCCCGGCTCGCGTCCGGAGCTTCCGCAGCTCCTCCATGAACGCTTCGAGCTCCGGTGCCCGTTCTCCTGTTCGCGGTTCCGGCACGCTCCCCCTCGCGATCGTGTCCAACGTGACAACGCTTTTCGTCACTCTTCGCGGCTTGGTGACTATATCGCGAAGAGTGTCCGGATCGCCGCGCCGACCAGCGGGATCGGGCCGCCGCGCGCGCTGTCAAACGCTGTCAACCTGCGGTTTTTGACGTCAGACGTTCCGTACAGGCGGTTCCGGGTGACACCGCTTCCGGGCCAGTGTCGGTCCCGAGCTGCTCACGGGGAGCAGCCATCGAGTGAAGGAGCAGTCATGCGCAAGGTGGCAACCGCCGCGATGTTCGCCGCTCTGTCCGGGGCCACGCTGGGGATGACGGCGGCACAGCCCGCGGTGGCCGCACCCTCGGTCAACATGGAGGCCGTGGTCAAGGCGGCCATGTGGGATCCGTACAAGGCCGACCAGTCGATCACGCCGGGCTCCGGGGAGAGCGTCAAGGTGGTCGAGCAGGCGCTGGCCGCGAAGAACCTGCTCGACAAGAAGCAGGTCGACGGGCACTTCGGCACCTCGACGGTGACCGCCTACCAGAAGTACCAGAAGTCGCTGGGCCACAGCGGCCTCGCCGCGAGCGGTCTGCCGGGCAAGGGCTCGCTGACCGAACTGGGCAAGGGCCGCTACACGGTGACCGCGCCGATCGGCGTCGGCTCGAAGACCAGCCTGGACGGCAAGACGGTCAACAAGCGCACGGCCGACATGATCGCGGCCGCGGAGAAGAAGGCCGGGGTCAAGTTCACCATCACGCAGGGCTCGTACAACGCCGGCGGGGTGGGCGCTTCGGGCGGTACGCACGACGGCGGCGGCGCGGTCGACATCTCGGTGAACAACATCTCGAACAAGACCGCCGCGGTGAAGGCACTGCGCGAGGTCGGGTTCGCCGCGTGGCACCGCACGCCGAGCCAGGGCGACTGGGTGGAGCACATCCACGGCATCGCGATCAGCGACACCGACATGTCGCCGCAGGCGCAGGCCCAGGCCGGTGACTACTTCAAGGGCCTCAACGGGTTGGCGAGCCACGCCAAGGACGACGGCCCCAAGGTGAAGAAGGTGACCTGGGAGGAATTCAAGCGTGGGTGACGCCACGGCGTTCCGGACGGGGCGGGCGGCTTCGGTCGCCCGCCCCGTCAGCGCGGGCCGGTCCGGCGCCAGTGTTCGGCCGCTTCGCTCATGTCCTTGCGCAGATGCCGGAAGAACCGGCTGGTGGCGTCCAGCCGGGCGCCCGCCGGGCCGTCGAGCAGGGCGGCACCTCGCCGGGTGACTTCAGCCCATTGGGTCATCGCTTCGAGGCTCGTCTGCCATGCGCGGTAGCCGAAGTCGTCGTCGATGACATATCGCTGCCGCCTGCCCTCACGCTCACGAGTGATCAGGCCGCGTTGTTCGAGCCAGCCGACGGCCTTGGACACCGACGCGGGGCTGACCTCCAGCCTGGCGACCAGTTCGGCGGCGGTACCGCCACCGGTGTCCGCGGTGAACAGGCACGCCAGGACCCTGGCCATCATGACCGGGACGCCGGTCGCGGCCATCGTTTCGGCGAATTCGGTTTCGAAGTCGCGCAGCGTTTCCGGGGGCTGCGCGGTTTCCGGCGGCGGGCCGGGTTTGCGGCGGCGCGCCCGCCATCGCGTCGCCTGCTGCGCCTGATCCGCCCGGTAACCGTGGGCGCCGCCGTTGCGCGCCACTTCCCGGATCACGGTCGATTTGGGGCGTTCCATCCGGCGGGCGATTTCGGCGTAGGCGAGCCCCGCCGACAGTCCCGACGCGATCCGCTCGCGCTCGTCGTGGGTCAAACGGTTTCCCGGCACCTGTCCTCCGGTGCATTCAGTGGCATGGTCATTGCATCGATTCTAGGTTCTGTGTTGCAGGAATAGGAAAAACGAGCCTACGGTTTCTTTGTAAGCGAAGAAATCAGGAGGTGCACCCGGGATGACGGCCAAGGTATGCCTGGTCACCGGAGCTTCGTCGGGGATCGGCCACGCCACCGCGCTGGAACTCTTGCGCGCCGGGCACATCGTCTACGGCGCCGCGAGGCGTGTGGAGAAGATGGACGACCTCCGCGCGGCGGGCGGCCAGGTGCTCAAGATGGACGCTCGGAACGAGGACGATCTCCGCCGAGCGGTCGGCACCGTTCTCGACGAGCGGCAACGAATCGACGTCCTGGTCAACAACGCGGGGACGGTGCTGCACGGCGCCGTCGAGGACGTGCCGCTCGACAGCGCGCGCGACCAGCTCGAAGTCAATCTCCTCGCGCCCGCCAGGCTCGTTCAACTCGTCCTGCCTGCCATGCGGAGCAGGCGATCCGGCACGATCGTCAACGTCTCGTCGATCGGCGGCGAGATCTCCTTGCCGTTCGGCGCTTGGTACTACGCGTCGAAGCACGCGCTCGAAGCCTTCTCCGACACGCTCCGGATGGAGGTCGAGCCGTTCGGCATCGACGTCGTCATCATCCAGCCGGGCATCATCAAAACCGAGTTCGAGGACCAGACTTCCGCGCAGTTGCGGGAGAATTCCGGCCACGGGGCTTATCGCGAGATGGCGGAAGCCATGGCGCGGCACGGGGAAACCGGGCTCAGCGACGGCTCCGACCCTTCCGTCGTCGTGGGCGCCATCCGCAGCGCCATCGAAGCCGAGAAGCCGGAGACGCGGTACGCCGTCGGTCACCTCGCCGAGCAGCTCCTGGAGCTCAACAGGACGCTGCCGGATCGCGAATTCGACCAGCTGGCCATGCGCGCGACGAAGTAGCTCAACCGCTCGGCTGTTTCTCGACGACCCTCCGGTGGCGAGTGCGCGCGACACCGATCCACAGCAGGACGGTGACGACGGCGCCCGGTGCCGCGGTCAGGTACACCGGCCACGCGCGGAAGCCGGACACCCACAGCATCGTGACCAGGCCGAAGGTGATCAATGTCCAGATCAGCGCGAGTGCGCCCCCTCGCCGCCGCCACCGGGCGGTGAGGCCGCGCACGCTGTCCCCAAGTCGGCTCACACCGGTGAATACCCGCTCATCGCCTGGTCAACCCCCGGAAATCAGGCGCGGAGGTAACCGGTGATCATCGCCACGAGCTCGTTCTCGAGCCGCGTGACGTCGATGGAGCCCGGCGAGGCGATGAGCTGGTGCACGGTGAGCTCCACGGTCGACGCGACGAGCCGGGCCGCGGTGTCCTTGTCCCGCACGCGGACTTCGGGATGGCCGTGGAGCAGTTCCCGCAGGTCGCCGATCATCTCCCATTCCAGCCGGGTGATCCGTTCCAGCAGTTCGCCGGAACGGGGCGCCTGCTCGATCATGATCTGTAGCAGCCGCGGATCGTCGAGATGGTTCTCGATCACCGTGCGCACGAAAGCCCGGATGACGGTTTCGAGCGGTTCCGGTGATTCCTTGTACCGGCGCAGCGTCTCGGTGGTCCGGTCGCCGTCGAGGTGGCGGGTCAGCAACTCGGCCAGGATCGCGTCCTTGTTCGGGTAGTACTGATACAGCGAACCGATCGAGATCCGGGCCCGTTCGGCGATCCGGTTCGTCGTCCCCGCGGCGTACCCGTACTCGGCGAAAACGTGAGCAGCCGCCGTGAGGATGCGCTGCCTGGTGAGCTCGGCCCGGACCTGGCGAGGCTGTTTACGTGGCTGAAGCCGTCGTTGCTCCGACGTCATGACACTCCCGGTGAAGCGGCGTGAAAGCGAGTAGCGAGCGGGCTGAACAATTGCTCATAATTGTGCCATGACCAGCACTGATACGCGTCCGCGCAGGCTGTCGCCCGAAGAGGTCCGTGCCCGGCTGGGGGAGCCGGAGGCCATGATCAGGGCCAAGGTCCACGACCGGATCGACCGGCACGGCCACCGGTTCATCGCCCATGCCCCGTTCGTGGCGATGGCGACGTCGGACGCGACGGGCCTGCCCGACTGCTCGCCGCGCGGCGACTACCCCGGCTTCGTGAAGGTGCTCGACGAGCGCACCCTGGCGATTCCCGACCGGCCGGGCAACAAACTCGCCGACTCGTTCCGCAATCTCGCGGAGAACGACGGGATCGGCCTGATGTTCGTGGTCCCCGGCGTGCGGGAGGTGTTCCGGGTCAACGGTCGCGCCTATCCCACCGACGAGCCGGACGTGCTCGCCAGGATGCGCACCGAAGGCAAACCGGCGGTCTTGGCGATCATCGTCGACGTGGTGGAGACCTTCTTCCACTGCGGCCGCGCGCTGATCCGGTCCCGGCTCTGGGATCCCGCGAGTCAGGCGCTGGCGGACGAATTGCCGTCCGTCGGCGAGGTCGCCGCCGAGCAGATGGGTCCCGGCGTCGATCCCGAGGTACTCCAGACCATGCTCGAAACCGGCTACCGGCAGTTGTACTGAGGTGATCCCGTTGACGCAGAAGACCGTTCTCGACCGCGTGGAACCGGTGGCCGATGGTGTCGTCTCGCTGGTGTTGTGCGGCGCCGAGGGACCGTTGGCGCCCTGGGAGCCGGGCGCGCATGTCGATCTGTCCCTGCCGAATTGGCTGACCCGGCAGTATTCCCTGTGCGGGGACCCGGCCGATCGCGGTGGCTACCGGGTCGCCGTCCGCCACGACCGGCTGAGCCGGGGCGGTTCGGAATACGTCCACCTGTTCCTGCGCGCGGGCCGCACCCTCGATGTTTCGTTGCCGCGCAACAACTTCCCGTTGCTGCCCGCCCCGGAGTATTTGTTCATCGCGGGCGGGATCGGCATCACGCCCATCGTGCCGATGCTCGCGGCGGCGGGTGACTCGGCCAGGTTGGTGTACGTCGGCAGGTCCGAAGCGACCATGCCGTTCGCCGCCGAACTCAAGGCGGCGTACGGCGACAGGGTGCGCCTGCACACGGACGGCAGACCCGATTTCGCCGCGTTGGCGGCCGGACTCGGCCCGGACGCGCTGGTCTACTGCTGCGGCCCCGCGTCGATGCTCGACGCGGCCGAGGCGGCGTTCCCCGCGCACCGCCTGCACCTCGAACGGTTTCGGCCGGTTGCCAAGGAATTCGCGCCCGATGTGCCGTTCGACGTGCACTGCGTCCGTTCCGGCCGGACGGTGTCGGTCGCCGCGGAGGAGTCGTTGTTGGATGCCTTGAACCACGCTGGGTTCCGGATCCCGTCCGGGTGCCGCGAAGGCGTTTGCGGGAGTTGCGAGATCCGCGTCGTCGGTGGGGAACCGGAGCACCGCGACGACATCGGCGCGCCGGACGGGCGGATGTACTGCTGTGTTTCGCGTGCGTCTTCGCGGTTGGACGTCGACCTCTGACCCGGCGTAGGCGCTACGCCGTATTGCTCACGATGCGCAGGGTTCCGTCGGCAAGGACGTGTCCGGCCCTGAACGCGTCGGTGACGTTCGGGGCGTCGAGCCAGTCCGCGTCCAGGTCTTCGTCCCAGCCGAAGATCTGCTCGGCGATCGTCAGGGCCCGCGTGTCTTCGCCACGCAAAAGCGCTTCGGCGATTCGCAGATACTCCCCGGGACGGTGGCCGGCGTAGCGCGTCGCCATCGCGGCCACGTCCTCGACCATCCGCCGTCCTTGATCGGGATAGAGGGCGGCAAGGCAGGCGAGTACGTATCGGGTCGCGGGTGGTTCGGCCTCCCACCGGGTCAGGAGCGCGGGAAGTTGCTCGCCGACGGCGATGTGCACGTCCGGTGTCCACGGAGCCGCGTCGGGGGCCCGTCCCCGCACGGACGCGGGTTCGGCGTCGGCGAGGACGCCGGCCGGAAGGCAATCCGCCGCTGTGACCAGCCATGTGTAGAGGTCGAGCCGCCGGGAGGCACGGAGGCCGCCTGTGGTGATCAACCGGCCGACGAACGGCAGCGCGGGGGCTGTCGCGGAATAGCAGCTCCCCTGGTGAAGCAGGTTGTCGCCGAAGAGTTCGTCGAGGAGTGCATCCCAGTTGTCGTCGTCTCGCGCGAGCGCCCGGATCAGCTCGGGAATGTCCTCCGCCGGACCGTGGGCATGGTCGAGCTCGCTCCATTCGATCTCGTCCAGCCCGCTCGGATCGGCGTGTGCGTCGGAGACGGGATCCGGAGTCAGTTCCAGGGCGTACGACGGAGGCGCGGGCGCGATCACGACGGTGGGGACAGGCGGCCGCGCACCGGGGTTGGTGCGCACGATCGGCGCGTTCCGGAAATGCGTGAGCATGCCGGGGTCGCATCGGCTGCCACCTTGTCGGTATCCGCCGAAGCCACGCGCCAGGCGGGCAGCGGCCTTGCCGACGGCGTCGATGGTCCGATGTCCCTGGACGTCGACCGGATACGGGCCCTCGTCCAACGCGCACACGATCCAGCCCTCGGCCTGCGCCGGGCGTGCCACGACCATCGCGAAGCCGTACTCGGCCAGAGCTTCGGTCAACGCTTCGGCGCTCACCCTGTCGGGGACCGCGTAGTTGTGCGTGCCCGCTATCGCCGACCAACCGGCCATGGCCGCCCCCTTATGTCACCGCAAGACTGCCAGAGCCGACGTATACGGATCGTCGGCGCCCGCTGGCTAGGCTCACGCGGATGGTGGAACCCGCATACGATCCCGAACTCGCAGCCGTCCTGCCCGCGTTGAAGGGGAACGTGCCGGTCGGTATGACGGCGGATCAGCTGGAGCGGTACCGGGCGTTGCCGTTCCCGACGATCGAAGAACAGATCGGCGATCGCCCGGTCACCTGGACCGATCACACGATCCCCGGATACGGCGGCGCGGAGATCACCGTTTCGGTCATCGCGCGCCGGGATCATCGCGGCGGCGGGCCGGGGATCTACCACGTGCACGGCGGCGGAATGGTGATGGGCGACCGGTTCGCGTCGGTGGGGCCGCTCGTCGAATGGGCGATGAAGCACGACGCCGTCGCGGTCACCGTCGAATTCCGCCGCGCGCCCGAACATCCGGATCCGGTGCCGGTGGAGGACTGCTACGCCGGCCTGGAGTGGATGGCCGCGCACGCGGACGAGCTGGGCTTCGACCCGGGCAAGCTGGTCATCTTCGGCGGCAGCGGCGGAGGCGGCCTGGCCGCCGGGGTCACGCTCCTGGCGCGCGACCGCGGCGGGCCGGCGCTGTGCGGCCAGTTGCTCCAGTGCCCGATGATCGACGACCGGAACGACACCGGGTCCGCGCGCCGGTACGACGGCGTCGGCGTCTGGGATCGGACGAGCAACCTGACGGCGTGGACGATGGTCCTCGGCGATCGGCGAGGCGGCCCCGACGTCTCGCCGTATGCCGCTCCGGCCCGCGCGACGGATCTCGGCGGACTGCCGCCGACGTTCATCGACGTCGCCGCCGCCGAGGTGTTCCGCGACGAGGCCGTGGCCTACGCGAGCGCGATCTGGGCGGCCGGGGGAGAGGCGGAATTGCACGTCTGGGGCGGCGCGTTCCATGGCTTTTACGATCTCGCACCGGAAACGGCCGTCGCCCGATCGTGTCTCGCCGCCCGCGATTCCTGGCTGGACCGGCTGCTCGCCGGACGTGAATGAATTTCCCCGAATTGCCGCCGCACCGGGCCGGTGTAACCCTGGTCATACCGAACGACACCACCACCACGAAGTACAGGAGTCGTTATGACCACCACCGAAATGCCCGCCGTCCACGAATGCACGGTCAGCGGATGTTCGTACAACCACGACGGCTGTCACGCTTTCGCCATCACGGTGGGCGGCGGCAATGGTTCGGCCGATTGCGGAACGTTCGTCCCGCTCAATACCAAGGGCGGACTCGATCGAGTGACCGCTCAGGTGGGCGCCTGCTCCCGGTCCGACTGCCGCCACAATTCCGCTCTGGAATGCACCGCGTCGAGTGTCCGGGTGGGACCGGGCGAGGGTGACCATGCCGCCAACTGTCTGACCTACGCTCCTTAGTCGCTTAGGGGCGGAGTTCATGTCGCGAAAGCCACTTTCGGGACATCAGACGTCCCGAAAGTGGCTTTCGCGACGTGCTCGGCGGCATCGACTCAACCCGGAACTCGCGTGATTGAAGACGTAACTCGCGTGATGGAAAGCGGAACTCGTGAGTTCCGGCTTCGATCACGTGAGTTCGGCTCCCGATCACGCGAGTTCCGTGCCGGAGCACGGGCCGTCAGGCGCCGGGCTGGTCGCAGCTCGCGGCGTCGGTGCCCAGCACCGGGTCGGTCACCGGACGGCTCGTGATCGGGATGGTCTTCTGCGTGGTCAGCGCGCCGTCGCGAAGGGTGTAGACGGTGCGCGTGCCCGAGTAGGTGAGCGGGTCGGCGCCGACGTCGTCGGCCTCGGCCGCGACGGTTTCGAAGCTGCGGCCGCCGCCGTCGAGCGGGGTGCACTGGTAACCCAGGTGGGCGGCGATGCCACCGCCTTCGGCGACCGACAGCGGCTTGTCGTCGTCGCCGACGACCTGGGCGAGGTTGCGGCCGTCGTAGTGCAGCGCGGTGAAGAACGTGGTGTTGGCGCCGACGGACTGGGTGACGATCAGTTCCGCGCGGCCGTCGCCGTTGAGGTCGGTGACGCGCGGGGCCTCGAGCGGGACGGAGTTGTCGGCGCCGAGGTGGATCGACGTGAAGGTGCCTTGCACGGTGGCCGAGATGACCTGGTCGTCGGGGCCGGTGAGCTGCGCGGTGACGGTCTCGATCTCCCCGTCGCCGTCGAGGTCGGCCACGGTGGTGACCGGGTCGGCGGAAGCCGGGCTCGCCAGCGCCGGGACGATGGCGGCCAGGCTCAGCGCCGCGACGACGCCGGTGATGGTGGTGGTGCGGATGATGCCGGTGTGCTTCATGGTGCTCTCCCTCCAACGCTCCCGGTGAACTTTTCACCGAAAGTGCTCTCATGAAGGGAGACGGTTGCGGATCATGGACGTGCAGTGAGAGTGTGATGTGCCACACAAACGCAACCCGGTGGCCCGCCCCTGAAGGAGCGGGCCACGCGGGATCAGCCGATGGCCCACGCTTGCAGCGCGGAGCCCGTGTCGGCCCGTTGTGTCACGGCCGCACCGTCCGAAGTGGACGCCGTGGTCAGCAGCAGACCCGAGCGGACACTGGCGATCTTGTAGGCGCCGTTGGGCTGTTTCGTCGCGTTCCAGCGCTGGTTGGCCCCGCCGGTGCACGTCCACTGGATGACGCGCGCGCCCGCGGTGGTGGCCCCGCCTTCGACGTCGGCGCAGAGTTTCGAATGCGCGTTGGTCAGCGTGTAGGAACCGTCGGACTGGCGGGTGAACAGCCACTTCTGGTTGGCGCCCTGGTTCGGCGTCCAGGTGACCAGCGGGGTTCCGGAGGCGGTCGACGAGTCCGGGTCGTCGAGGTTCTTGCCGGACGCGGCCAGGGTGTGGACGCCGTCGAGGGTGCCCGCGCCGGCGTCGGTGAACTTCAGTGTCTGTTCGGCCGCGGTCCGGCCGCCGCCGACGGCGTTCCCGGTGGTGTCGGTCCAAGACCGCAGCGGGGTGGTCTCCGCCAGGCGTGACGTCTTGCCGGACAGGCCGAGCACGAGGCCGCTGTACCGGTTCACCAGGCGGAAGGTTCCCTTGTCCACAGTGGACGGGATGACGAACCACTGCTGCCCGACCGTCGAAGCCGACGTGACGGTCGGTTTCGCGCCCCACGCCCGGCCCGCCTGCACGGCGTCGACGCCGAGGAGCTGGCCCGTGGCGGCGTTGGCGATGCGGTACGAGCCGTCGCCGTCCGAGGAGAACTGCCATGCTTCGCGGTCGGATCCGGTCGTGGCCGCGACCGACGTCGTCGCGGTTCCGGTGCCCTGCGCGAGAACCCGGCCGTCACCGAGACCGATCCGGTACTTGCGCGAAGTGTCCACAGGGGACGGTGCGGGCGCCGACGAAGTGATGGTCTGCGTGGTGTACTCGCCGCCCGCGTTGTTCGAGCAGGCCACCGCGCAGTACGACCGGAACTGCTTGCCGATGATGGTCGAGTTCGTCTTGTTCGCCGCGTCGACGAACCAGCGGTACCACGACTGGTTGGTGTAGCTCCCGGTGTCGCCGATGAGACGCCATTTCTGCGTCGTCAGGTCGTCGGTCACGTAATAGCGCTGGGGCACGACGCTGTCCACGGCCTCCGGGGCGCCGATGTAGAGCCCGAGATGCGCGTTGTAGGCGATGTTCATGATGAACAGGTCGGACTTCTTCGGCAGCTGTCCCGCGGCGATCTGCTGGGTGACGTTGCCGGTGTTGGCCGGGTCGTAGTCGTCCGCGACGGGCGTGTAGCCGGTGTCGCCCGCGGCGGACACGGGGACCATGTTGCTCTCGCGGCCGCCGACGCCGGGCTGGCTCCAGCCGCCGTCGAACCACTTCTGCCACGAGCCGGACGCCATCTTGGCCGAGATCGGCGAACGGGCGACGTGCGCCAGCCCGGTCATCGGGCCGCCGGCTCCAGCCTTCGGCACGATGCGCGAGCCGTAGTAGACGTAGAAATAGCCGGAGGCGGTGTCGACGAACAGGCGTGGGTCGCCGTCGCCGTAGTCGAACGTCTGATGCGGGAACGCCGCCGTGTCACCGCGTTTGGTGCTGTACGGCGAAGTGATCGCGTGATCCTTGATGGTCCAGGTCTTGCCCTGGTCCTTCGAGACGGCCATGTCGATCGCGTCGTAATGGGAGAACGAGTACGCGCCGAACGGCTCGGGGGTGAACTCGTTGTGGATCAGGCCGTACCAGTCGCCGGTGTCCGGATCGACCCACGTGCCGACGAGGTCGCAGAAATTGCGCTGCGAATAACCCGACCCGGCGGGCGGATCGGTGGATTCCTTGCCGGTGGGGCTGTTGTTGCAGCGCCAGGTGGTGTCGTCGTTGCGGTCGGCGGGATTCGCCGGGTTCACCGCCGAGCTGATCGGATTCTTGGTGAAGCTGTCGAAATCGCGTCCGCTGTAGAAGTCCCATTCCCGCGGCTGATCCGCACCGTAGAGCGCGGCCGCCTGCTGGAAGTAGAACGTGCCGTCCTTGTCGACATAGGTACTCGCCGGGGTGTCGGTGGTCGGGCTGAACGACTTCTTGGCGTCGACCGTGATGGTGTACGTCGCGTCCGGCGGCGCGGCGTCGGACGACACCGGTACCACCGTGGTCGCCGCCACGGCCAAGGCCGCGGCGCCGAGAAGAGGCAGGGTCCGCATGACTCTCTCCCAAGGGTGACCCGCACCACAGTTGGCGGGGCGGTCGCCGATGTTATGAACGTTATTGCGCGTAAGTCAACGCTTTCAGTCAACTTCAAGCGTTGGTCATGCACTTAGTGCGCGGAAAGTCCAAGCGGTCCGGTGCGGAAGTCCAAGGCGGTCAGTCGGGTACCAACGGCGGGTCGTCGGCCGGGGGAACGCGCGAACTCCAGCCGCCGGGGACGGCCTGGACGCGCGACTCGCGGAAGCGTGCCGGAGAGACACCGACCCGGCGGGTGAAGAGCCTGCTGAAGTAGGCGGCGTCCTCGTAACCGATCGCCTGCGCCACCTCCTGCACCGGCATCCGTGTGGTGGCGAGGAGTTCCTTGGCGCGGTTGAGGCGGAGGGTCAGCAGGTGATCCTTCAGCCCGGTCTCGGTGCTCCGGCGCACGGCGGTGCGGAGTTCGGGCAGGGTCATGCCACGGCGGGCCGCGATCTCGGCGACGCTGAGCGGCAGCAGGGCGTCCTGCGCCAGCGCCTCCAGCAGAGGGCCGTCGTCGGGAGTGCTGTCGGCGGCCCGCCGCAACGCCACCAGCAGATGATGCACGGCCGCCGAAGCGTCGACCTGGGCGAGCGGGCTGCCGCCGCGCGCGCAGCGCACGATCCGGCTCACGATGTCGCGCACGGCCTCGACGTCGCCCAGCGGCACCACCGGCGTCCCAGGCGTGACGTAACCGAGTTCGACATAGGCGTCCACGGCGCTGCCGTCGAAGTCGACGAAGCATTCTTCCCAGCCGTGCCCGGGGTCGGGCGCGTAGTGGTGCCCGACCCCGGGGACGAGCCACAGCAGCGCGGGCGCGACGACCTCCTGCCGTTCCCCGCCCGTCACGGCGAACCACCCGCGCCCCTTGGACACCACCACGGCCACGTAATGGTCGAGCACCCGCGGCCCGACGGCGGGCAGGACGCCGTGCTGCAGCCCGACCCCGAGGCACACCAGGCCCAGCCGTCGGTGAACGGCGGACGGTGTGAAGTACCGCATCCAGGTCCGGTAACCCATCCCCGCATCTTCGCGCAATCAGCCCAAAGCGGCGTCGAGGGTGACCGCCGCGTCGATCAGCGCGAGATGGGTGAAGGCCTGCGGGAAGTTGCCGAGCTGCTCGCCGCTGGGCGCGATCTCCTCGGCGTAGAGGCCGACGTGGTTGGCGTAGGTCAGCATCTTCTCGAACGCCGCCCGCGCCTCGTCCAGCCTGCTCGCCCGGATCAGCGCGTCGACGTAAGCGAAGCTGCACAAGGAGAAAGTGCCTTCCGTGCCCGCCAGGCCGTCCGGGGTCGCGGCCGGGTCGTACCGGTGCACCAGGCTGTCGACGACCAGATCCTTCCCGATCGCGTCGAGTGTCGAGAGCCAGAGCGGATCCCGCGAAGGGAGGAAGCCGGTGCGGGGCATCCGCAGCAGCGACGCGTCCAGTTCGTCGCCGGTGTAGTGCTGGACGAACGCCTGTCTCGTCCGGTGCCAGCCCTGGTTCAGGATCTGGTCGTAGATGCTGTCGCGCTGCCACGTCCAGTCCTCGACCGGGGCGGGACGGCCGTGGGTGCTCGCCATCCGGAGGCCGCGGTCGAAGGCGACCCAGCTCATCAACCGGCCGTAGGTGAAGGACCGGCGGCCGCCCCTGGTCTCCCAGATGCCCTCTTCCGGCTGGTCCCAGTGTTCGCCGAGCCAGTCGAGCGCCGCGCGGACCGCGGTCCACCCGCGATGGGGCAGTTCGAAACCCGCCCGGTCGGCGGCGTAGACGCTGTCCATCGCCTCGCCGTAGATGTCCAGTTGCAGCTGCCCGGCCGCGTCGTTGCCGATCCGGACCGGGCTCGACCCGCGATAGCCGGACCAGTGCGGGAGGTCCTCCTCGCGGAGATCCGTCGCGCCGTCGACGCGGTAGAGCACGGCCAACGGCCCGCCGTCCCCGGTGCCGCCTTCGCGGATCCGGTCGCCCAGCCAGCCGCCGAAGCGGGCGGCCTCTTCGGTGAAACCGAGCGCCAGCAGCGCGGAGACCGAGAACGACGCGTCCCGCACCCAGGTGTAGCGGTAGTCCCAGTTCCGTTCCCCGCCGAGTTCCTCCGGCAGCCCGAGGGTCGGCGCGGCGACCAGCCCGCCGGTCGGCCGGTAGGTGAGCAGTTTCAGGGTGATCGCCGAGCGGGTCACGATCTCGCGCCAGCGGCCGCGGTAGGTGGAGCGGGCCAGCCACGAACGCCACCAGCCCACCGTGCCGTCGAACAGGGCGGTGAACTCGCGGAGCCGGATCTCCCGCGGCGGTTCCGCGGTTTCGGTCTCGAGGACGACGCCCCGGACCTGCCCGGCTGTGAGACTCAGCCGCAGATGCGCGTCGCCGCCTTCGAGCCGCGTCTCGGCGAGGTGCTCGTCGCCGGGTTCGCGGACCGGGTGCAACGTCAGCGACAGTTCGCTCGACACGAAGACGACGCCGTGCCCGAACGGGATCGCCTCGTGCTGACGACGGCCGTAGTCGAATCGCGGCGCGACCACCATGTCGAAGGTGATGCTCCCCCGGACACAGCGCACGAGACGGGCGATCCGATGCCGCGCGGTCGCGGCGCCGTCACACGGGGGCATGAAGTCGACCACCTCGCCGATCCCGTCCGCGCCGGAGAACCGGGTGATCAGGACCGCGGTGTCCGGGTGGTACATCTGCCTGCTCGTATGCGGCCCGCTCGGCCGGATCCGGA